>CBFHWB010000100.1:0-15280 GCA_965659285.1 Planctomycetota bacterium
TTCACCGCACCGGCAAAAGGAAGCGCTGAACTCACCTCGGTGGTCGAAAACAACCACTTGATCAACCCGGCGAAGAAGAGGCCTCCCTCGTACGCGCCGGGCTCCGCCAGGCCCCACTTGTCTGAATACTCGCCCGCGTATTCGCGCAGGTTCTTTTCGACCTGCGCGGCCTGCGCGAAAAAATGAGTGAAGGAGAAGAGATTCATCGATCCACCTCCCCCAGCACGATATCGAGGCTGCCGATAATGGCCACCAGGTCGGCCAGCATCACGTTGCTGAGACTCGTAAGTTTGTCCAGGATGCTGATGTTGCAGAAGGAAGGCGCCCTGGCCTTCACCCTGTAGGGAATATTCGTTCCGTCGCTGACAACGTAGAAGCCGACCTCGCCGCGCGCGCCCTCGACCCGCTTGTAGACCTCTCCCGCCTTCGGCTTGACGGCCCGGTAGGCCTTCTTGTCACAGAAGGGGCCCTCGGGGATGTCCTTGACCGCCTGGCGGACCAGCCGGATGCTCTGGCGCATCTCGCGCATGCGTACCATGTAGCGGTCCCAGCAATCACCCAATTGTCCCATCTCTCCGGAACCGACCGGCACATCGAATTCGAGACGGTCGTAGATTCCGTAGGGAGCGTCGCGGCGAAGGTCACGCTGGACCCCGGAGCCGCGAAGCGATGGACCGGTCACGCCGTAGCTGACGGCCAGTTCCGCCGGGATCACGCCGACATTCGACGTCCTCGAGATGAAGATCCCGTTGTAGGACAGAAGGTTGTCGTATTCGTCGAGGATCTTCGGGTCGAAGTAATCGCAGAAGGCCTCGATGTCGGCGAGAATCTCGTCGGTCATATCGAAGGTCACCCCGCCAACCCGGACGTAGCTGTAATTCAGCCGCTGGCCGCAGAGCTTCTCAAAAATCTTGAGGATCCGCTCTCGATCGCGGAAGGCGTAGAGAAACGGAGTGATCGCGCCAATGTCGAGCCCGTAGGTGCCGAAGGCGAGCAGGTGGCTGGCCACCCTGTTGAGCTCGGCGACGATGACGCGGATATACTCAGCCCGCTCAGGAACCTCAATGCCCGCCAGATCCTCAACCGCGGCGGCGTAGCCCCAGTTGTTCATCATGGCGCAGAGATAATCCATCCGGTCGGTATAGGGAACCACCTGGAGGTAGTTGTTCCCCTCGGCGCATTTCTCGAAGCAGCGATGCAGGTAGCCGATGTGAGATTCGGACTCGAGCACCAGCTCGCCATCGGTGCGCACCACCACCCGGAACACCCCGTGGGTGCTCGGATGCTGGGGCCCCATGTTGAGGAGCATCTCTTCTGTCCTGATCTTTGCTTCGTTCATTGTCTTCTGAATCTGATTCTTGCGGTCTTTATCGTGTTGCCCGGCTCAATAGATGACGTTCTTGATACCGTGGAAAGAATCCGGGGGTTCGTAATCTTTTCTCAATGGATGGCCGACCCAGTCCTCAGCGCAGAGAATCCTGACGAGATTGTGATGACCCTCGAAGATCACTCCGACGAGATCGTAGGTCTCTCTCTCATGCCAGTCCGCCGTCCGCCAGATCTCCTCGACCGATGCGACTCGCGGATCGCTGCGGGGCAGCTTTACCTTGATGGTGATCCCATGATGGTTGACCGTCGAATCGAGATGGTAGATGACCTCTATCTCGGGACCCTCCTCGCGCTCGGGATAATCCACGCCGGATATACAGGAAAGCAGGTCGAAACCGAGGCGGGAATCATCTCTGCAGAGCCGGGCGGTTTCCCCCCACTGCTCCGCCTTGACGACAACGAACGGATCCACTCCATCGAGGATCTCCTCGACAACCGCCTCAGGCAGCTTCTCCTTGATCACCGCTATGATTTGCCCAATTTCGAGCCTGGCCATTTCTTCAAATCACTCCGAGTTAAACGGGCTGGTAAACTTCCGGCTTGGTCGTTCGCCTGGTCCGATCGAGTATTTTCTCTCTCTTCATCAGCTTCTGCACCTTGAAGAGACCCTCCAGGAGAGCCTCCGGCCTCGGCGGGCACCCGGGGATATAAACATCCACGGGAATCAGGAGATCTACTCCCTTGACCACGTGATAGCCATGCTTCACGTAGGGACCGCCGCGAATTACGCAACCACCCATCGCGATCACGTACTTCGGCTCAGGCATCTGGTCGTAGAGGCGCTTCACCCTGGGAGCCATCTTGTGGGTGACCGTACCCGCCACGATCATGAGATCAGACTGCCGCGGGGTGCCCCGGAAAGGACCCGAGCCAAATCGATCGAGATCGTACTTGGCGGCGCCGGTGGCCATCATCTCGATGGCGCAGCAGGCGAGACCAAACGTCAGCGGCCAGACAGAGTTGGCGCGCGTAGCGTTGATGACATCGTCGATCGCCGACATGAAAATGACGTTCTTGGTCAGTGGATCCGGGTTCCTGTTTTCAATTTCACTCATCAGACGGCCACCTCCTGCTTACCATCGGGAGCTTCCACCGCATCCGGCTCTGGAACCTCTTTAACAACTGCGGCCTTCATAAAAGGCTTTACCTTCAGCCAGTCGAGATCGCCCTTGGCCCAGCAATAGATGAATCCGACCATCAGGATGCACAGGAAGACCAACACCTCGAGGAAAATGAATTCTCCGAAACCTTCTCGCCTCAGGGTCTTAAATACCCGGGCCCAGGGGTAGAGAAAAGCCACCTCGACATCGAAGATGAGAAAGATCAGCGCAAGGCTATAGAAGCGTATGTCGAACCGTACCCAGGACGAACCGATCGTGGGCTCACCGCATTCATAGGTCTCCAGCTTACCGGGTTCACTCTCATCACGAACCCGCGGCCGCAACAAGCGACTGAGGATCGACACCGTCAGGAAGACGAAGAAGATCCCGAAGAGGGTGAATACAAGGACGTTGAGTAGCTGGTAACCCATTTCAGGGAGGTCTTTAGCTCAGTCGATGAGGCTAACTTAGAAAAGCCAGACAGGCCGAAAGCCCTTCCCTCTATCCCCCGTTTGAGGAACCGCTGAGTTCACACTGAACCCGCGGAAAGAAAGAACTTCAGCCGTCAAACTTTCCTGCATAAAACGCCAAGACTTTAAGTTGTTGAGGACGTTTTGCAAAAGTTTTTTTTTCAAGTAAACCCCGTCTGCGGGTGGGTTTGGGTAGAGCAGAGTTCTTCCTCATCCTCCGCGGCCGTTCAACGCCCACTCGTTGATCTCCTCAATCGCCCCTCGGTTCTTTCTGACAGCCCTGAACTCCGCGACAAAAGCAGCCGCGTTGACGCACAGGGCAAGCGATGAGAAGACCAGGTGGACCCACCATCCGCCGACCTGTCGCAAGGGCAAAGCCGTCTCGGCGCCGGGAGCGGGAATCAGCCTGCTGTGAACTTCCGCTCCGAGCAGAGAAGCGACTATGATCAGCAGGATAGCGAAGCAGGCCAGGGGAAAGACCTTCTTTTTCAGTCGACGGGTGAGAAGCACGTATTTCTTCACGAGAGCATCATCCTCTTCAACCGCCTCCCGAATATCCATCCCCGTTCCGATCAGGTAAAAGATGACCAGTACATGGGTGAAAATAATGAGAACAGAGGCCAGCATTCCGGCCAGGAGATGTTCGCGAACGGAGACCGCATCGCTCAGCCCCAGGCCGAGGACCAGGGTGTAAACGAGCGCGGCGGCATCAAAGAGGATCAGGGTCAACAGGGTCTGGGGCATTGCTTCCAGTCAACGGTGAAGGATGGGGCGAACGGAGACGGAGTGGAACCTCAATTGTCCCGGGGAACCGCGAGCATGCGCTCAAGGCTGCGGCGGGCTCCGCCGGCCACCTCCTCGTCCACCAGGACCTCGAAGACATCTTCCTCCAGCGATCTCTTGATCTGGGGAAGATCGATCATCTTCATGTAAGGACAGTGGAGCCGACAGCCGATACAGCCATCCGCCATGACGAACTCCTTGTCCGGATAGGCCAGGCGGAGGCGGTAGACCAGGGCCCACTCTGTCGCGACGATAAAGGTGCCGGCCTCGGGATGCCGCGCGACGGCATCGAACATACCGGCCGTCGAACAGATCTCATCAGCCAGTTGGAGAACATCCTCGCGACATTCCGGGTGGGCGATAATAACGGCCTCGGGATGTGAATTGCGGCTCTTATCGAGGCTCGCCTCGCGCAACACATCGTGGGTCGGACAGACCCCGTCGTAGATCACGACGTCCTTCTCCGGCAACTGCTTCGCGACCCAGCCCCCCAGGTTGCGGTCCGGAGTAAACAGGATCTTGTCATTTTCGAGGCTGCGAACGACGGAGACCGCGTTACCCGAGGTGCAACAGATGTCCGACAAGGCCTTCACCTCGGCGCTCGAATTGATATAGGTCACCACCTCCCGTCCGGGATATCTCGTTTTCCAGTCCTCGAGTGACTCGGGGCTGATGGAGTCGGCCAGGGAGCAGCCGGCAGCGAGATTCGGCAACAGCACCTTCTTTTCCGGGTTGAGTATTTTCGCGGACTCCGCCATGAAATGAACTCCGCAGAAAATGATTCGCTCGGCGTCGGTCTTCGCGGCCTTCATCGCCAGGGCCAGGGAATCCCCCAGTTCATCCGCCACCTCCTGGACAGCGGGAAGCTGGTAGTTGTGAGCCAGGATCACCGCGTTACGCTCACGGGCCAGCAGGCGAATCTCCTCCTGGAGAGCCCGAATTTCATCGAGGTCCGCCCCCTCCACATTCCAGGGGTCGGGCGTTTCAAATGACTCCAGGGAAACGGTTGCCTGTTCGTTTGTCATCTTTCACCATCCCCCGCCAGATCCTGGCCTGAGATCCTGGCGCCAGGCTGAGGCTGAACCGCATCGGTGCCTCCCGGGAAAATTCTCCAGAACTCTTTCTTCAGCAGATTGGTGATGGTCGAGCTCTTGGAAAACCCATGGTACTGCGCAACGGCCTCGAGCATTTCGAGTTCCTGCTCCGTGGCGGTAAAACTACGGACTATTTTCATATGGCTGCTTTCATGGGATGGCTCCCTCAATGACCTTACCGCTTGGGGTAATTGTATTTATATCTTATATATAAACCCTATAAGAACGATCAGTTTATCGGAAACCAGGAGAATGTCAACCCAGCAGGGCTTCCTAATCTGATTACAGGTTAAGTGACTGTTTTTATTATACTTAGATACTTTGTGAAAAATATCACAAAAAGCTCTTGAAGCATTGCCTGAGACGATTTAGTTTACCGGCAGAAGCCTTATGGGCTCCAAGGTTTCGACCTTGTTAAAGATCGTTTTCTTAATAAGACAGGCATGCAGTTTCTTTCACCGGCCAGTGGACTGAAAAACCTCCACGACCCGGGCTGTTTCAGGCGGTTGGCTGAGTAAGTAGATGAATATCATCGCCGAGCATACAAGCTACCTGGGCGAGTTCCTTCCCATAGCGGTCTATGTCGTCATCGTGCTCCTTACCGGGGTGACGATGCTCAGCCTCCCCGCAATCCTTGGACCGAAGAAAAAGACAGCCGGTAAGGGCCTCCCCTACGAATGCGGCGTCCCGCTCCTGGGAGAAACCCGCCAGCGCTTCTCGATACGCTTCTATCTAGTCGCTATCCTCTTCGTTCTTTTCGACATAGAGACCGTCTTTCTCATCCCCTGGGCTATCACCTACCAGGAACTGCTCGGAAGCCTGGGCTGGGTCGTGGTCGCCGAGATGCTCGTCTTCATCGGAATCCTCTTTACCGGATATGTTTACGCCTGGAAGCGGGGAGGCCTGGATTGGGATTAGAAAAGCTCCTCGGTGACAACATCATCACGACCTCGGTCAACTCGGTGGCCAAGTGGGCCCGCAAGAACGCTCTCTGGCCGATGCCTTTCGGAACGGCTTGCTGCGCGATCGAGATGATGGCCACCCTCTCCGGACGCTTTGACATGGCGCGGTTTGGAGCGGAGGTCATCCGCTTCTCCCCCAGGCAGGCCGATCTGATGATCGTCTCCGGAAGAATCTCTATCAAGATGATGCCGGTCCTGCTGAAAATCTACGAGCAGATGCCGGAGCCCAAGTGGGTTATCTCAATGGGCGCCTGCGCTTCCAGCGGAGGCGTGTTCGACACCTACACCCTGGTGCAGGGCGTCGATCAATTCCTCCCGGTCCATTGCTACATACCCGGCTGTCCCCCCCGGCCGGAGTCGCTGCTCGATGCCTTGATGAAAATCCAGGAAATCATCGACGAGGAAGACTCCGATAAAGAATCGGGTGAGAAGAAGAAAAACCCGGGGATTGAAACCGAAGAGGAGACCGAAGAGTCCGTCTCCGCAGAACAAGGGGCGGCCGAGCCCAATGGCTCCTGACCCGGAATGAACGCCTGAGATGGGAACACCCCTGACGCCAGAACAGATCACCGAACGCCTGTCGAAGCAATTCGGCGACGAGCTTTCGGTCCACCTGCCTCCCGGCGAAAGCGCGGCCCATGTCGCCATCGTCAGCCGCGAGTCGCTCGAAGACACGCTCAGCTTCCTGCAATCAGAGGCCGGCCTGGAATTCGACTTCCTGGTAGACGTAACGGCTGTCGACTACCTCCATTTTGACGAGCCCTCGATCCAGGAACGATTCGCCGCCGTCTACCAGCTCTATTCGACAATTCACAACCACCGGTTCACGCTGAAGACTCCTGTCCCGGAGGACGACGCCTGGGTTCCCAGCGCCGTCGAGCTTTGGGGGTCGGCCTTGTGGGCGGAGCGGGAGACCTACGACATGTACGGGATCCGCTTCAAAGGTAACCCTGACATGCGGCGCCTGCTGATGCCGGAAGACTTCCCCGGCTTTCCCCTCAGAAAAGACTACCCCCTGCGAGGCCGCGGCGAGCGGGATGCCTTCCCCCAATACCTTGATTCCGGGCCCATCTCTGGCGGCGCCGGAAAAGAAGGAGGTGGCGAGTGAGCGAAGAACGCAAGGCTCCCGGCCTGCCCGCTGAAGCCGCCGAACAAAGCCCCCCGGAGGCGCTAGGGGCCGAGCTCCTGCGAAAGGGGCTGGCCGCCGACCCCGAATACCGCGGCGAACATCCCGAACCCCGATTCTTCATCACGGATGAAGCTGAAGACGACTTCGGCGGGAAGACCATGACCCTGAACCTCGGCCCCCAGCATCCGGCCACCCACGGAACCCTGCGGGTCATTCTGAAGGTACGCGGCGAAAAGATTGTCGCGGCTGATACCGAGATCGGCTTCCTGCACACCGGGTTCGAGAAGCTTTCGGAGCACATGAGCTACCAGCAGTGGGTCACTGTCACCGACCGCATGAACTACATGTCGGCCATGAACAACAACGTCGGCTACGCCATCGCCTGCGAGGAGCTTCTTGGAGTTGAGGTGCCGCGCAGGGCGCAGGTCATCCGGGTCATCCTCAGCGAGTTCTCTCGCCTCGCCGACCACATCGTCTGCAACGGCCTGGCGGGCATGGATGTCGGCGCTTTCAGCCTGATGTTCTGGGCTTTCGAGCGGCGTGAAAAGGTCTACGATCTCATGGAGGCCGTCACCGGCACCCGGCTGACCACCAGCTACACCCGCATCGGCGGGGTCTTCCGCGACGTACCCGCCGACTTCGACTCAATGGTCAAGGACCTCGTCACCGAGTTCAGGCGGTTCCTCGAAGAGATGAGGTCGATGACGATCGGCAACCGGATCTTTGAGGATCGTATGCGCGGAGTGGGAATCATCTCCTCCGCGGATGCGGTGAATTGGGGGCTCACCGGCCCCATCCTGCGGGCCAGCGGGATCGCCTACGATGTTCGGAAGGCCAGGCCCTACAGCGGCTATGAACGCTACGACTTCGAGGTGCCTACGCAGGACGGCGGCGACAGCTACTCGCGCTTCGTCCAGAGACTTGAAGAATGCGACCAGAGCCTCCACATCATCTCCCAGGCCATCGAAGACCTGCCGGAGGGGCCTGTGCTGAGCGAAGACAAGAAAATATCCCTGCCTGAGAAAGACGAGGTCCACCAGAACATCGAAAGCCTGATCCATCACTTCAAGCAGATCATGTTCGGACACGGCATCCTGCCTGAACGGGGCCGCGAGGTCTACTCCTCCACAGAGAGCCCCAACGGAGAGCTGGGCTTCTATATGGTGTCAGACGGAGAGATGAACTCCTACAAGACCCGGGTGCGGCCTCCCTCGATCTTCCACTTTGCCGTGCTCCCGAAGCTGATCGAGGGCCTGATGATCAGCGATGCCGTCGCCGTGCTCGCCACCCTGAACGTCATAGCGGGAGAACTTGACCGATGAGCGATGCTCCCGCCGTGAAAAAGAAATTCTCGAATAAAGGCCTCGAATTCATCGACTGGCTCCTGGGACGCTACCCGAACAAGCAGGCCGCTCTCCTGCCGGTGCTGAGGCTGGCCGAGGAGGAGTTTGGCAACATCGACAATGACTCGGTGATGCTGGCGGCTGAAACGCTCGAGCTCTCTCCAGGCTATGTCTGGGGAGTCCTCACCTTCTATACCCACTACCGCAGGGAGGGCGACGGCAAATACCTGCTGCAGGTCTGCAGCACCCTGCCCTGCGCGCTCAGGGGGTGCCGGGATATCCAGCACCGTCTCGAGGAGAAGCTTGGGATCGAGGCGGGCGAGACCACAGAGGACGGCCTCTTCACGCTGAAGAAGGTCGAATGCCTGGGTTCCTGCGATACGGCCCCGGTGGTGCAGGTTAACGAAAAGTACCACGAGAACCTCGACATCGAGGAACTCGATAAATTGCTGGAGACGCTGCGTGGCTGAAATCAAACCGGAAAAATTCGAGAAGGTTCTGACAAAATACGTCGACCAGGAAGGCTCCGCCTCGCTCGATTTCTACCGCGGCCATGGCGGCTACGAGGCGGCTGAGCGAGTCCTGAAAGAGCTGAAGTCCGACGAGGTCATCGAGACGGTCAAGGATTCGAACCTCCGTGGACGCGGCGGAGCCGGCTTTCCCTGCGGCCTGAAGTGGTCCTTTGTCCCCAAGGACACCGACAAGCCGAAATACCTGGTGGTCAACGCGGATGAAAGCGAACCCGGCACCTTCAAGGACAGGGTGATCATGGAACGCGATCCTCACCAACTCATCGAAGGCTCCCTCATCTCCGCCTACGCGCTCGACAGCCACATCTGCTACATCTATATCCGGGGCGAATACTACGATGCCTTCCTCTCCATGCAGAAAGCCATCGATGAGGCCTACGAGGCCGGAATTCTAGGTGAAAACGTTTTCGGCACAGGCTTCCGGCTCGACATGACCATGCACCGCGGCGCCGGAGCCTATATCTGCGGCGAAGAGACCGGGCTCCTGAGCTCTCTCGAGGGCAAGCGCGGCCTGCCGAAGATCAAGCCCCCGTACCCGGCTGTGGAGGGACTCTTCCGCTGCCCGACAGTTGTCAACAACGTCGAAACCCTCTCCTGCGTCACCCACATCTTCGACCGGGGAGTCGACTGGTTCAAGAGCATCGGACCGTCTGAGGGCCCCGGGCCCAAGCTGCTGTGTGTCAGCGGCCACGTGGAACGCCCCGGAACCTACGAGGTGCCCATGGGCATCAACCTCCTGGACCTGGTCAACAACCACGCCGGCGGAATCTGGAAAGGAAACAAGCTGAAGGCCATCATCCCGGGCGGGAGCTCGGCCAAGATCCTATCCGCCGAAGAATGCGATGTGGGCATGGACTACGAGTCCCTCGCCGCAAAAGACACCATGCTCGGTTCCGGCGGCGTCATCGTGATGGACAATAAAACCGACATGGTAGACGCGCTCTACAACATCCTGCGCTTCTACGCCCACGAGTCCTGCGGCCAGTGCACTCCCTGCCGCGAAGGCACCGGCTGGCTGCAGAAAATCTGCGGACGCATCCTGCGCGGCGACGGCCGCCCGGAAGACCCGGACATGATGCTCGACCTGTCGAAAAAAATGTGCGGGCGAACGATCTGCGTCCTGGCAGACGCGGCGGCCTTCCCCTGCGAAAGTATCGTCACCAAGTTCAGAGCTGAGTTTGACGAGAAGGTCGCGGCCGGCGACGGCCACGAACGAACCGTCCACCTCGGAGGCCCCCTGGTGCAACCGGGAGCCCTGAGCGCCCACAACCAGGAGCGGCTCGATGAGCTCCAGGGCGGACACTGAAGAAAACGGAATGACCGGAATACACAAAACATGACCGAGAAGCAGACAGTCAACCTGACGATCAACGGCGAGAAGGTCGAGGCTCCCGCCGGCGAGATGCTGATCAAGGTCTGCCATGACCGGGGGCTCGATGTGCCCTTTTTCTGTTATCACCCGGGGCTGGTACCCGAGGGCAACTGCCGGATGTGCCTGGTCGAGGTGGTCAAGGCGTCCAAGCCCGTGCCCGCCTGCACGACTCCCGTGACCGAGGGCATGGAGATCGAGACCCACTCCGAGCCTGCGAAGGCGGCCCGGGCAGATGTGCTCGAGTTCATGCTGGCAAACCACCCGCTCGACTGCCCGATCTGCGACAAATCGGGAGAGTGCCTGCTCCAGGATAATTCCTACGCCCACGGCAACGATGGCTCCCGCATGGTTGACGTCAAGGAACTCAAGCCGACCAAGGAACTCGGCAACGGCGTCAAGCTGTGGGGGAATCGCTGCATCTCCTGCACCCGCTGCGTACGTTTCTGCAGTGATATCGCCGGCAGCGGCGAGCTGGCCATGGTGAACCGGGGCGACCGCTCGGTGGTCGATGCCTTCCCGGACTACCCCCTGCAGAACCCGCTGAGCGGCAACGTGGTCGACATCTGTCCTGTCGGCGCCTTGATCTCGGAGGATTTCCTCTACCAGGCGCGGGTCTGGTACGAAAAGAAAACCGACAGCGTCTGCCACGAGTGCTCGCGCGGCTGCAACGTCGAGATCGAGACGCTGCACAACGAGGTCAAGAGGATCGTCCCCCGCCACAACGATTCGGTAAACGACTACTGGATCTGCGATCACGGACGCTACACCTACGACTATATCCTTGGCCCCGAGCGCTCGCTCGAGTACCGGCTGGGCGATTCAACAGGGCCGGCCGACGCTCCGGCCCTGTTGGCCCGGAAGCTGAAAAGCCTGGTGGATGAGCATGGGGCCGACTCCCTGGGAGTGCTGGCCAGCGCGTTCATGAGCAACGAGACTCTCTACCTGCTGGGCTCGGTACTGAAAGAGCTCGATGTTCCGGTGGAGAATATCGCGGCCTGCGCCCGTGCCGATGGTAAGGAGGAGACCTTCAAGGGCGGCTTCAAGATCTCGGCTGACCGAAATCCGAACAGGCGCGGAGTCGAGGCGATCCTCGGCCCGAGCGCCTTCTCCTCTCGCGCCGAGGGCCTCCTGGGAAAATCAAAGAGCCCGGGCCTGCGCGGCCTCGTGCTGGTAAGCGACCTGCCGGGCCAGCCGCTGCCGGCTGAATGGATCGAGGCGCTCAACTCGGCCGACTTCGGCCTCGTCTTCCTGCTCGAGAACGACTCTCGCATCGGCGAAGAAGTATCCCTCATTCCCGCCACCGCGTTCTCGGAACGGGATGGCTCCATCATCAACGAGGACGGACGGATACAGCTCGTGCAGGCTGCCACCCAGTTGCCCAGGGGAGCCCTTCGTCTCGACGACCTGCTGCAGGACGTTCTCGTCGAGCTCGGCGCGAGAGAAGGCCGGATCTCTCAGCCCGGCCTGTTTGATGAAATGGCTGCGGTCATACCGGCCCTCAAGGGAGCCCGGCATGCCGAGCTGGGAAAGACGGGGCTCAGCATCGATGGAGGTGAAGAATGAACGACAACCTCCAGGGCATCCTCATGGGCGCGGTGCGGGCGGCGGCCATCTTCGGAGGCATCATGACGCTGGCTCCCATGCTCGTGATGGCCGAGCGGAGGATCTGCGCCGCGATCCAGAACCGGGTTGGCCCCAACCGGGTTGGCCCGATGGGCCTTCTCCAGCCGCTGGCGGACGTGATCAAGCTCCTGTTCAAGGAAGAGATCATTCCCGACCGAGCCGACAGAACCCTCTTCAGTCTCGCTCCCCTGCTGGCCTTCGCCCCGGCCGCGATCTCCTTCGTCGCCATCCCCGTAGGAAGAGATCTGCAGGTAGCTGACCTGAACGTCGGAGTTCTCTATGTCCTCGCGATCACATCGCTTGGGGTCTACGGGATCAGCTTCGGCGGCTGGGCCTCCAACAGCAAGTACTCGCTGCTGGGCGGAATCCGCTCGAGCGCCCAGATCATCAGCTACGAGATCGCCATGGGGCTGGCGATCGTGTCGGTCCTCATGATCTCCGGAAATGTCCACCTCGGCAGCATCGTTGAGTGGCAGGCGGAAAACGGGTGGATCATTTTCTACCAGCCCCTGGCCTTCATCATCTTCCTGGTTGCCGCCTTCGCCGAAAACAACCGGCTGCCCTTCGATATGGCCGAATGCGAATCCGAGCTCGTCGGAGGCTTCCACACAGAATACACC
This sequence comes from Planctomycetota bacterium, assembly GCA_965659285.1. GTDB lineage: Bacteria > Planctomycetota > UBA8108 > UBA8108 > UBA8108 > UBA8108. The sequence goes on from CBFHWB010000100.1 coordinate 12,416, forward strand.
GGGATGAAGTTCGGCATGTTCTTCCTGGGAGAATACATAGCGATGATCGTCATGTCCGCGCTCCTGGTGACCCTCTTCCTGGGAGGCTGGGACCCGGTCTTCTTCGAGCTTCCCGAGGGAGCCGCCGGCACAGCCATCTCGGTGCTGTGCTTCACCGTCAAGCTCCTCGCCGTGCTCTTCCTTTACATCTGGGTACGCTGGACGCTCCCGCGCTTTCGCTACGACCAGCTCATGAAGCTCGGCTGGAAGGCCTTCGTTCCCCTGGCCCTGCTGAATATCGTGTTGACTGGAATCGTTGTTTCTCTGCTGACGGGAACAGGATGAGATCTGAGATGACTGAAGAAAACAAGAACGAGACAGAACGGCCGAGACGGAGCTGGAGCTTCCTCCTGTACCTGCCGGCGGTGGCAAAGGGGCTCTTCAACACCCTGCTGCATATCCTGAAGCTGAAGGGACACAAGACCTTTACCGTCCAGTATCCGGAAAAACGCCCGGAGGTGAAGCCCGGCTTCCGCGGCGAGCACCGCCTGAAGGTTGATGAACTCGGACGGGAAAAATGCGTTGCCTGCCTCATGTGCCAGACTGTCTGCCCATCTAACTGCATCGACATCGTCGCCGAGGAGGCTCCCTGGGAGGACAGGGACAAGAGGCCGAGGATCTTCGAGATCGACATGCTGCGCTGTATCTACTGCGGCATGTGCGAAGAGGCCTGCCCCTGCGATGCCATCGAACTCACAGAGAAGCTCTATACCGTTTCGACTTCCCGCGCCGAGATGATCTACGATAAGGAGAAGCTGCTCTCGAACTGAAAGCGGCCGCTGAAAAACCATGGATGCGCTTGTCTTCCTGATCTCAGGAATCCTCATGATCGCCAGCGGCCTGCTGGTCGTAACGAGGAAGAATCCTGTCTACAGCGCCATCCTGCTGGTCGTTTTCTTCCTGCTGACCTCGCTCAACTTCCTGGTGCTGCGCTCTCCATTTCTCGCGGTGATCCAGGTCCTCGTCTACGGGGGAGCGATCATGGTGCTCTTCGTCTTTGTGCTGATGTTGCTGAATCTCACCGAAGAAGAGCTCGATGAGAAGGTCGAGCCGGGACGCAAGCTCCTTGCCGGGGCGGGCTCCGCCCTGCTGTTCGTCCTCCTCGCCTGGGCGATCCACTCATCGGAGAGGATCCAGGCGGCCGGCGATACAGACCTCACCGGACCGGTCAAGGATTCGGTGGCCCGGGCAGGAGAGACCCGGGAGATTGGCAAAGCTCTCTTCAGTGAGCATATCCTGCCGTTTGAGTTCACCTCGATCCTCATCTTCATCGCCATCATCGGGGCCATCTATCTCACCAAGACCCGAAGAGCAGACCACAGGCGGACTGCCGAACCCGCGGTCGAACAGCCGGAGGAGAGCGCATGACTCTCAGTCTCGATCTATGCCTCTACCTCTGCGCGGCGGTCTTCTCGATCGGAGTCTACGGAGTGCTCAGCCGCCAGAACATCATCGTGATCCTGATGTCACTGGAGCTCATGCTCAACGGCGTCAACCTGGCTATCATCTCCTTTGGAAGATATTTCATTACCCCCGAGGGATCGGCGCTGTCCGGAACAGGAGCCAGCTCCTCGCAGATCTTCGTGATCATCGTCCTGGCCATCGCCGCCGCCGAAGCGGCCGTCGGGCTGGCGATCCTGCTGGCTGTCTACCGGCGCTGGAGAAGCGCCAGGGTGAGCGACATGAGGTTGTTGAAAGGATGATGAGAGGGCAAAGCGAGCTGATCGATGGATAATTGGATTTTCCTCATACCCCTGCTCCCCTTCCTGGGCTTCCTGGTCAATGGCCTCCTCGGCCGACGGCTGGGCGACCGGGCGGTGGCCATCATCGGCTGCGCCTCGGTCGCTGGAGCCTTCGCCATATCCGTGGCCTCCTTCATGCAGGTCTACGATGCGAAGCCGGATACTTTTCTCCAGCAGGACTTCGGAGCCTGGATCCAGGCCGGTGACCTGTCCGTATCCTTCGGTCTCGTCATCGACTCCCTGTCAGGAGTCATGTGCCTCGTGGTCACAGGAGTTGGCCTCCTGATCCATGTTTACTCAACCGGTTATATGAAGGGCGATGCGGGCTATTACCGCTTCTTCGCCTACCTCAATCTCTTCATGGCATCGATGCTGGTGCTGGTGACAGCTGACAACATCGTTCTGATGTTCCTCGGCTGGGAGGGTGTCGGCCTGTGCTCCTACCTCCTGATCGGCTTCTGGTACAAGGGGCTCGCGAATTGCTCAGCCGGCATCAAGGCCTTCGTCGTCAACCGCATCGGCGACCTCGGCTTCCTGTTGGGGATTTTCGCCATCTGGGCCGCCTGCGGATCCTTTGAATTCAGCGCTATCACGGCAGAGGCCTCGAATATCGACAGCTCGGCCGCCTTCTGGATCTGCCTGCTGCTCTTTGTCGGCGCCTGCGGCAAGAGCGCCCAGATCCCGCTCTACGTCTGGCTACCGGACGCCATGGCCGGTCCGACCCCGGTCTCTGCGCTGATCCACGCCGCGACCATGGTCACCTCCGGCGTCTACCTGCTCGCCCGGCTCGGACCTCTCTTTGACGCCGCACCCGGGGTGCTGACCATCGTCGCAACCATCGGCGCCCTGACCGCCCTCCTGGCGGCGCTCATCGCCTTCTCCCAGAACGACATCAAGAAGGTGCTGGCCTATTCTACCGTCAGCCAACTCGGCTATATGTTCCTCGCCGCCGGCATGGGAGCCTACAGCGTGGCGATCTTCCACGTGGTGACCCACGCCTTCTTCAAGGCGCTGCTCTTCCTTGGCGCCGGGGCCGTGATCCACTCGCTGCACCACGAACAGGATATGCGCCGGATGGGAGGTC
>CBFHWB010000101.1:0-15063 GCA_965659285.1 Planctomycetota bacterium
CATGCTCTTTTCGTTGACGATCTTGCCGTTGACCGACAGCTTGCCAGGGCGGGAAGATTGGGCCGCGTAGCGGAACTCCACCTGGTAGGTGCCGTCCTCCGACAGCTCGATGTCGTATTCTGCCCAGGTCAGCCCTGCGCCCTTGTCGGAGATGATGCCGATCCCCTTGCCATAGGTGTCATCTTCGCGGGCTGTGCCCCGGTCGTGGGTCTCGGCCTCTCGCAGGAGGTGAAGCTGGCTGAGCTGCGAGGGGGGGACGGTCGAGGCGGCCGCCGTATAGGGCGGCGCGGTCTGCTCTGCGAGCGCGAGCCGGAGGCTGGTTGGAATAGCGAAGCGCTGCCACCTGAGCACCCCCGGGGCGTGCTCCAGGTAGGAGGCGATATTTTTCTTCGCCTCGTTGGCGATCCGGGACTCGGCGACCGCGCGGAGCTTGTTACGGTCCTTTTTCAGCTCGTCGAGCTCCCTGTCCAGGGCCTTCTTCTCGCCGGACTCGAGCTTTCGGTTGCTGAGGCTGGTAGAGCGAAGAACTCCGGCCATGGCGTAGTAATCGCTTGTCGGGATCGGGTCGAACTTGTGATCGTGGCAGCGAGCGCAGGCGACGGTCACTCCCAGCAGGGACCGGGAGATCGTGTCGATCTGTTCATCGATGATGTCGGATTCTTTTTTCGCGCCATCCTTCTCGGCCGCGATCTTGATTCCCATGGCCAGGTAGGTGGTCGCAGTCAGCCGGCGATTGGTGATGGCCGCGTTCGAAGGGTGCGGCAGGAGGTCGCCTGCGAGCTGTTCGCGGATGAACTCGTCGAAGGGGCGGTTCTCGTTGAAGGCGTTGATGACATAGTTGCGGTAGTGGTAGGCGAGGGGATAGGGCGCGTTCTCATCGGCGCCGTTAGAGTCGGCGTAGCGCACGACGTCGAGCCAGTGGCGTCCCCAGCGCTCTCCGTAGTGGGGAGAATCGAGCAGCCGGTCGACCAGGTTTTCCCAGGCCTGCGGATCCTTGTCGTTGACGAAGTCGTTGATTTCCGCGGGAGTCGGGGGGAGGCCGATGAGGTTGTAGGTGAGCCGGCGAATGAGTGTCCTGCGATCAGCCTCGCCTTGCGGGCGCATCTTCTCTTCCGCCAGCCTGCTGAACACGTAGTTGTCAACCCGGTTGCGAACCGGCGCATCCACCCCGGGGTCTTCCGTCGGGTAATCGGTCAGCGGCCTGAAGGACCAGAAGCCGGCCTCGGTCTTCCAGTCGATCACTTTCTCCGTGGGGGTTGCCGGGGTCGGGTTTCCGAAGGAGGCCGGCGCCGGGGCGCCCAGCCGGATCCAGCTCTCAAAGTCTTTCGCTACGGTCTCCGGCAGCTTCCCGCCCGGCGGCATCTTGAGCTCGTCGTACCTGAGCGCCGAGAGCGCCAGGCTCTCCCCGGGCTTGCCGGGAGTGATGGCGGCTCCCGATTCACCGCCCTTGAGCCAGCCTTCGCGGCTGTCGAGTCGCAGCTTGCCCTTGAGTTTCTTCGACTCCGCGGAGTGGCACTTATAGCAGTTCTCGACGAGCACCGGCCGGATCTTCTTTTCAAAGAGCTCGATGCCGGCGGCATCATCCAGCGCTCGGGCATCGCAGGTCTGGAGGAGAACAGCGGCCAGCGCCGCGGTAAAAAGAAGGTGCAGGCTCGCTGTTCCCCGGGTGCCGGGTCGAGTTGTAGGCGCGGCGAGTTCAGGCATGCTCTTATTCTACTGAAAACAAGGGCTCCGGCAAAAATCCTAATGGCCGGGAAGCGGTCGATGGCCTGATGATTTATTCCAGGCCTTGGCGCGGGAGTGTCGCGCGAAGCGAACCTAGGGCAGGTCGGTATTGCCGCCGGTGAGGATGGTCACGACCCGCAGGCCGGCGAGCTCATCGCAGCCCAGCAGCGCGGCGACGCCCGCCGCTCCCGAGGGTTCCACCAGGAGCTTGGCGCGCTCGAGCAGCAGGCGCTGGGCGCGCAGGATCGACTCGTCATCGACCAGCAGGACCCGGTCGACGTGTTCGAGCGTCGCCTCGAGGGTCAGCTTGCCGGGGGCCATGGGTTTCAGGCCGTCGGCTATGGTCCCAGGCACGCTGTCGAGGGTGACGATCTCGCCCGCTTCGACCGACAGCGCCATGGCGTTCGCATCGGCGGGTTCGACCGCGATGACCCGGGTCGATGGGTTCCTGTGGGAGAGCGCGATCGCCACGCCGGCGAGCAGGCCTCCGCCGCCGGTGGGGACCAGGATCGCATCGACCTCGGGCAGCTCATCGATGATCTCGAGGCCGGTCGTTCCCTGCCCGGCAATCACGTCCGGATGGTCGAAGGGCGGGATGATCAGGCCCCCGCTCTCCTCAGAGAGCTCCAGGGCTCGCTGGTGCCGGTCCGTTGAGGTGAGCCCGGCGATCTCCAGCCGGGCGCCGTAGGCCTCGATGGCGGCCTTCTTGACCGAGGGGATGTCCTCAGGTACGACGATGGTTCCATCGATGCCGAGCGTCCTCGCGGCGAGGGCGACCGCCTGGCCGTGGTTTCCCGAAGAGAAGGTGATGACCCCGGCCCCGGGCATCCTCTCCTCCTCGACCGCTCGCAGGCAGGCGTTCATGGCGCCGCGGAACTTGAAGGCCCCGGCCTTCTGCAGGTTCTCGCATTTGAGCCAGACGTCCGCGCTTGAGAGCTCGCCGATCGACCGGCTGCTCAGCAGGGGTGTCCAATGCGCGTGCGCCCCGATACGGCTCCTGGCGGCCTCGATTTCGGGGAGATCTGGAAGCTGTAGATCCGGCATGGCGTTCAGTCTTTCCTTGCTTCTCCCGGACGCGGGAGGCCGTTCTTTTCAGGGGCCGTCTGTGATCGTTATCACGGATCGGTATTGTCCATCGACACCCGCGGGCTCGTAATCGAATGGCTGGATCGCGAGGTATAGCCTGCCGGCGACCCTGGACCGAAGGCGATATTTCTTGCCGGCCTTGAAGGGCTTGCCGCTCTTGCCGATCTTTCCGACGAGCGAGAGCATGGGAAATCCCTGGTTCGATTTGAAGGTGGAGTAGCGATTGGTCCCGTCCGGGTCAGCGGTCAGGTTCCAGCTCCCTATCGAGGTTTCGCCGCTGGATTTGATGGTGAGCAGCTTGTTCTTGCCGACATCCATCCTGGTATCAAGCCAGGCTCCAGAGGGTTGGAAGCTGGGAGCGACATGGACTACGCGGTTGGTTCGCCCATCTGCTTTGAAGCGGATGGACTCCAGGTCCACGGCCTTGATGAGAAGCTCTCCATAGCGGGTCTTGAGCGGAAAGCCTTCGGTCAGGATTTCTCCCCTGAAGGTCATCAACTCAGTCTGGATTTCGTCCATGGCGCCGTTGTATTTGCCCGCGCCGCGGCTCTTTTTTTTGCCGGTCTTCTCGATCCTGGAGACAACCTCCAGGATCCCGGGGCGGACCTCCTCTCCGGCTCCCGGAGCTATCCGCTTGAGGGTGGCCAGGGCGGGCTCGCCAAGATTGACCAGGGCATCGGCGGCGGCCTCTCTCTCGGGGGAGGCGCTCGAGCCGAGCCGCTCAACGAGGGCGGTTGTTTTTTTCTCCAGGCCGGGATCGATACGGGGGGCGAAGCGCACGGAGATGAGCTGCTCCCGGGGGATTTTGAGGATGCCGTACCGGGTGCGCACGCTGATCGTTTCGAAGGCGGGCCGGGCCGGGATCCTCGCCCGGTCACGCAGGAGAAAGATGGGGAGCCTCTCTTCTTCCTCCTGCCGGGTCTTCGGGGGAGTTTTCAGGCCCGTTTCTTCCTTCGTCTCGGCTGCCTTGCGAAGAATCTCGGCGATCTTTTTCGCGTCCTGACCCCAGCCGGGCCCGGCCGCCAGCAGCGCGGTTAAGAAAACCAGCGGGAGCAGGGAGCGTATGTCTCGCAGCATCGAAGTTACCATGAAGGGTTCGGGGGCCATGGCTCTCGGGCAGACGGAAGCCGCGAGAGACCTGTAGCCGGATCATAAGCTCCGTCGCGGGGGGGACACAGCATATTTTCGCCAGCCAGGCCTCCGGTATTCTCCACCGTCGGATTCGGGGGGGATGCTCCCGGCGGTCGTTTCGGTTAACCTCAACATGGTAGACAATCAGGAACCAGGTGCTGTTTTCATGAATGATGTCGCGATTCTGGGTGGAGGAGTTGTAGGACTCTTCACGGCGCGCCGGCTGGCCCGCGAGGGCTGGAGGGTGACCCTCTTTGAGGCCCGCCAACTGGGCGGCGGCGCGAGCGGTTCCGCTGTCGGAGTTCTGCAGGCTCCCAGGCTCTCACAGTCCGCTTTTTCGCGGCTTTCGCGAGAGGGAGGCGACTCCTATGGAGCGATCGCGGCCGAATTGCTTGAGGAGACGGGTATCGATACGGGCTACCGCCCCTGCGGTTGTATCCACCTTCGCCATGAGCTGCCGACCGATCCGGAAAGAGAGCTGACCTTCTGGAAGAATTCCGGGGTGGAGGCGTCCTGGCACGGCCGCGACAGGATCGAGGAGCTCATTCCCGGCTACGGCGGCGAAGAGGCGTTCGGTCTCGAGCTCGACCGTGAGGCCGTCATCGATCCTGCTGCCCTGCTGGCGGCCCTGCGTTCCTCCTGTCTGCGGCTTGGTGTCGAGCTGGTAGAGGAGACGGGTCGGCTGGAGCTGTCTGAAGAGTCAGGCCGGGCGGTCCTGCCCGAGCCCTGGTCGTCCCGCCTGGGGCCGCGGTCGCGGGTGGTTGTCGCCGCCGGCTGCTGGACTCCGCACGCCGTCGAGTCGCTCGGCTCGCGCCGGGTGGATGTGGGGCCGGTGCGGGGCCAGGCGATCGAGCTGGAGCTTCCGCCGCCAGGCTGCGTTGTGCACTTCGCCCTGGCCGGCTCCGGGAACGCCTACTACCTGGTTCCGAAACCGGGAGGCAGGACATGGGTCGGCAGCACGGTGGAGGAGGCGGGCTACGATGAGTCGACCACGCCGCATGGTCTCGCCGAGCTGCTGGTCGCCGCGCGGACGATTCTTCCTGCGGCGACCGAAGAGATGGTCAGCAGGCAATGGGCCGGCCTGCGGCCGAAGGCGATGCGCCTGGGCGGCCCATTCATCGGCAGGTGGCCCGGACTCGAAAATCTCTGGATCGCCGCGGGCAATTTCAAGACCGGCATCATCCAGGCTCCGGCGACGGCGCGGATCCTCTGCGACGCCATGACCGGAGACGGCGAGATTGACAAGAGCTTCGCTCTGCTGGGCGGCTGATCGAATCGTGGAAGATTGATCCATGGTCTTCGGGCGGGTAGTCTTTGGGAATAGGTTTCTTTTACACCCTTTCTCTTCCATGGAGTTTCCGATGAGAGCTTCCCTGATTCTTCTTTTTGTTACCGTCTGTATTTCTTCTCCCGCGGAGGAAAAGCCTGTTCCCGGAGCGCAGGTCGCGCGCGAGGTGAAGGTTGAGGTCGGCGGAAAGAAGGTGTCGCTACGCTACTGGCAGTTTTTGCCGAAGAGCTACGATGGCAAAAAGAAGTTTCCGTTCATGCTCTTTCTGCATGGGGCGGGGGAACGTGGAAGCAGCCTGGAAAAGGTGAAGAAGTGGGGGCCACCCAGGCTGGTCAGCAAGAAAAAAGATTTTCCATTTGTCCTGATCTCCCCCCAATGTCCCAGGGGTACCTGGTGGAAGACCGAGGAGCTCTATCAGCTGGTGAAGCACATCGCCGGCAGCCTGAAGGTCGATTCCCGGAAAATGTACGTGACCGGTCTCAGCATGGGGGGCTTCGGCAGCTGGCATCTGATGGACCGGTACCCCGGACTGTTCGCCGCGGGGGTGCCCATCTGCGGGGGAGGCAAGGCCGCGAGCGCCAGGAACCTGGTCAACACCCCGATCTGGGCGTTTCATGGCGATGCCGATGGGGTGGTGAAGGCCGAGCTCAGCAAGTTGATGATCAAGGCGATTGAGAAGGCGGGGGGGAAGAAGGCGAAGCTGACCCTCTATCCGGGTGTTGGACACAACTCCTGGAGCAAGGCCTACGCCAACGAGGAGGTCTACAAATGGCTCCTGTCTCATAAGGCCTCCGGCTCGCCGAAAAAATGATTTTTTCTTCCGCCCGGGTCAAAAAGGTCCGAAAGAGCTGAGGTCTTTTCGATACTGAAGAAAGCGGCCTGGACCACGCAGGTAGCTTCGAAAACGCCTTTGGGACTGTTTTTATGGGCTTTGAAGCTTCTTCATCGATCTACCCGGACCCCCATCTGCGTTGCCTTTGGATCCCGCAACGGGTACAAACGATAGTTCGTATCTTGACGGTTGCGACAAATGAATAGCGACAAGCAGAAAAACAACTCAGATCTCTCGCGCCGGCAGTTTCTCGTTCATTCCGCCGGTGTTGCGGGAGCCTCAATGGGGCTTCGTGCGACCCGAGCGGCGGATTCTTCCTGCTCTGAGGCCGAGGTTCGCCTGGGCTTCATCGGTCTTGGTGACCGGGGCCGACAGCTCCTGGGCGCCGCTCTCGCTTCCGCCAATGCCCGGGTTACCGCGCTCTGCGATGTAGATCCCTCCAGGCTCAAGCGCTCTCTTCAGATCGCCAGGGGGGAGGAAGGCTCCGGGGCAGGGCCAAGGGGCTTTACGAATTACAGGGCTCTGCTTGATTGCAGGGATGTCGACGCGGTCGTCATCTCGACCCCCGCGTACCAGCATCTTCCCCACACCCTGACGGCGCTTGCCGCCGGGAGGCATGTCTACTGCGAGAAGCCCCTGGGGCTCACTGTCGAGGAGTGCCGGCAGCTGCGGCGCGCCTGCGCGGATGCCGAGGGGCGCGGCCAGATCTATCAATGCGGTCTCCAGCGGCGCTACAATCCGCGCTACCGCGAGAGTATCCGGTATGTGCAGGGCGGCGAGCCCGGAAGAATTCTCTTCGTGCGGGCCCAGTGGCATGGGGTTGCCAGTTCGCGAAAGAACAAACCCTGGCTCTTCCGCCAGGAGAAATCAGGCGGCCTGGCCCTCGAGCAGGGAACCCATCAATTCGATGTCTTCAACTGGGTCTTCTCCTCCACTCCGGTGGCGGCGGTGGCTCTTGGCGGCTTGAACCATTCCGGCGCCTCCGCGCCCCTGCAGAACACCATGGATCATTATGGAGCTATCCTGGAATATCCCGGCGGTGCCAAGGTCCAGCTCAGCCACATGAACTTCTCGATTCCGGATCGCCGCTTTTCCGGCGCCTACGAGCTGGTTTTCTGCGAGAACGCCGGCGTCGACATCTCCAACGCCACGGCATGGGATGCTTCCGGCAAGAGCCGTGAGCTGTGCCGGGTCCGTGGCAATGAGACCCGCCTGGCGATGGCATCCTTCCTTGAGAGTCTGCTCGATGGGAAGAGGCCCGATGCCGACATCGAGGTGGCCTACCGCGCGACCCTCTCAGCCCTTCTCTGCGCCCGGGCCCTGGAGAGCGATGGCCGGGTTACCTGGGACGAGCTCGAGTCATCCTGAGGAGGAGCCTGAGCGAGCCATGAGGATCACCAGCGTTACCACCGGCGATGGCGATGGGGGAGAGACGGGCCTGGGAGGCGGCCAGGTGGTGTCGAAGGACTCGCTGCGAATCGAGGCTCTCGGCGGAGTCGATGAATTGAACGCTCTCATTGGCCTGGCTCTCGCCGGAGAGCTTGCCGAGGATGTCGCCGAAGAGCTGGGCATGGTTCAGAATGATCTCTTCGATCTCGGCGCGGATCTCGCCGTCCTGGAGACTGACAAGCCGGCCGAAGGCGCCTGCCGGATCGAGGGAGTCCAGGTCGACCGCCTGGGGAATAAGATCGACACGTTGCAGCGGGAGCTGGGCCCGCTGGAGGAATTTATCCTGCCGGGGGGCGCGCCGGGCGCCGCGACCCTGCACCTGGCGCGCACGGTCTGCCGCCGTGCGGAGCGCGCGGCTGTCGCTCTCCGCAGGGATGAGGCGATCGGCTCGCGGGTGATTCCCTACCTCAACAGGCTCTCGGACCTGCTCTTCGTGCTTGCCCGGAGGCAGAACCAGGCCGAGGGAAAACCGGAAACCCATTGGAGGAAGGGCGCCTCCGCCGACTCAGCCTCCCCGCAAACCGGTCAATAGCGGGTCGATTCTCCGCCTTCCCCGATGCCGGCCTCCCTGAGAGAGCTCTTCGCTCCCTGGAGCATCAGCGCGACGTCGCTTCCGAGCGCAAGGAAGGTCCAGCCCTCATCGATCCTGCGGCGGAGCTGCTCGGGAAGAAGGGTGTGGAGCCCGGGGGCAACTCCATGTTTGAGGGCGGTCTCTCGCAGGTGGTCCATGGCCTCGACGAACTCCTTGTCATCGGATTCCATGCCGGGAGTTTTTTCCATGGACTGCAGCAGGTCGTTCGGGCCGACGAAGATGGCATCGACGCCATCTACCGCGCAGATTTCCTCGGCGTTTTCGACCGCCTCGATGTGCTCGGTCTGGACGGCGACAAAGATCTCGTTGCTGGCCTCGGCGTAGTATTCCGGGGCGGGTACGCCAAAGTTCAGGCAATGGAGGCTTCCCCCGACGCTGCGGTTTCCGGCCGGGTGGTATCGCGTGGCGGCCACTGCCGCCCGCGCCTCCTCCGCGGTATTGACCATCGGCACGACGATGCCGAAGGCTCCGTTGTCGAGGCAGCGCTTGATGTTTTCATGCGAATTGGAGGGCACCCTGGCCAGTGGGACGATGCCGGCCTCCGCGATGACTCCGAACATCTGGGCCGCCGTCTCCCAGTTCACCGGGCTGTGTTCGATATCGACGGTCAGCCACTTGAAACCCGCCCGGGCGAGAAAGCGCGCCGCGAAGGGGCTGCACAGGTTCAGCCAGCTTCCAACCTGGACCTCGCCCCTTGAGAGCGCGGATTTGAGGGGGTTGTTCATTCGGGTTACTCCTGGTCAGGATCGCGGAGGGATACAGGCTCAGCAACGGCCTGCCTGGCTGGGCAGTATGCCAGCCAGGGGCTGGAATCTCCAGCCCTGCCGGATTCTTCTTGCCGGAAGAGGCCGGGTGAGGCTTCGATATCTGGAGACCATCCGGAAGATTGGAAAAGTTGATGCGCGGTGTAACGAATGAAACGAGAAGACAAGGCGGGATTGACTGGAGGCTCTGGCTGCCGGGAACGCTCCTTCTCGGCTGCTGCCTGATTCTCAGCCTGCTCTCCTGGAACGAGACCTTTGAGCACGGCCGCTTCTATGAGCAGCGTCCGCTTCTCCTGGTGGTCACGGTGCTGGCCGTGTCCGGTATCGTCTATTTTCTCGCGGCCCTGCGTTCGTTTTCACATCCTCCGCCGCTCACCCCGGTACTCCTGCTGGCCCTGTTGTGCCGTTTGCTCCTGCTCTTCTCGCGACCGGTCCAGGAGGATGATATCTATCGCTATATCTGGGATGGGAGGGTGACGGCGGCAGGCCTGGATCCCTACCTCCACAGTCCCGCGGAGGTTCTCGAGCCTTCGTCCGATGGAGGAGCCTCCCTGGTCGCGCAGGCGAAGCTGTCGAAGGCGAGCCCGTCGTTGTCGGCGATCCTCTCCAGGGTCAACAACAGCGAGTACGTGACGGTCTATCCTCCCCTCCTTCAATATCTTTTCGCCCTGCACGGAACGCTGGTCCCTGTCGACTGGGAGCCGAATTCGCAGGTGCTTGCCATGAAGGTTCTGCTGCTCTTCTTTGATATCGGAAATATCGCGTTGCTGGCGGTCCTGCTGGGCATCTGCGGTTTGCCACGCGGACTCCTGTTGCTCTATGCCTGGTGTCCCCTGGTACTCAAGGAGTATTCGAATTCCGGGCACATGGACAGCGCGCCGGTTTTCTTTCTCCTGCTGGCGCTGGTTGCCGCGGCAGGGGGAGGACGAGGCCGAGGCCCGGGCGTGCTGAGACTCTTCTCCGGCGGCCTGGCCCTCGGGGTTGCCGCGGGGCTGAAGTTCTTCCCCCTGGTGCTCCTGCCCCTGTTCTGGCGTCGGCTGGGACTGCGTTCCGGAGCGCTTTTCTGCGCTGCCTGTTTCCTCGCCCTGCTTTTTTCCGCCGCTTGCGTGGGTGAGGGATCCGGCGGCCGGGGAGATGCCCTGAAGATTTTCGCGCTCCATTGGGAGAATCACGCAGCCTTCTTCCTGGTGCTGCGCTCGGGCCTCGAGTTTTTCGGAATCACCGGGGAGTACGAGCTGATCCTTGGCGGCGCGCTCTATGGATTTGAACTCTCGGGAATCATCGCGCGTTCGGCCTGCGCCCTGCTGATCGGGGGGATCGTGATCCTGCTGGCGAGGCGGTTGCTGCCAGATGAAGAGCCGAGGGTTTTTCTGAGTTCCTGCTTCCATGCTCTCGCGGCGCTTTTGCTCCTGGGGCCTCTTGGCTTCCCCTGGTATTTCACCTGGTGCATTCCGTTGCTCCCCTTCCTCCGGTACCGCAGCTGGCTGCTGTTGCCGTGTTTCTTGATGGTCTATTATCTCGGTTTCTGGTACGAGTACCGTATTGAGGACGAAAACCTGGCGGAACGGTTTGCTGACAGGGATCTGCTTATCAGCTTCGGCCTGTTCTATCTTTGCCTGGGTTTCGAATGGTGGAGAGAAAAGAGAGAGAAGAGAGTGAGAAGAGATGGTGAAGAGGAACAAGAGTCACTTTGTGACGCGTGAGGAGACACGGGTCGAGCGTTATCCCTGGGGGCCCCATGACTGGCTGTGCCGTCCTGACCTGGTGGATTCCGATGGCCTGTTGATGGTAAGGGTCGAGGTTCCAAGGACCGAGGGCATTCCCTTCCATCTTCATCCGGGGATGGAAGAGATCGTCTACGTCCTGCAGGGCAAGGCCGAACAATGGGTTGGTGAGGAGGTGCGGATTCTCCAGGCCGGGGAGATTGCCCACATCCCGGCTGATACGGTTCATGCGACCTTCAATGCCGGCCGGGGAGCATTGAAGCTTCTGTGCGTGAACGGCAAACCGGAAGAGGCCGGAGCGTCTCTCGTCGATGTGCAGGATGAAGAGCCCTGGTGCTCGATTCGTTCACTTGGCAGCGCCAGGCTGTCGGAAAAGCTGCAGGTGCTCAAGCTGGCCAGGAAGAAACCCGGGGCCGGCGGCCGCGAGATACGCCGTACGCTGGAGAGTGTACGTTCAGCCGCCAGGAACGCCTCTGCCGTTCGGGCAAAGAACTCACGGGATCGCCGGCGGCGCGGAAAAGACAGCTGACTTCGTTCGGGCCTAGAAGTCCTGGTCACAGAAGGGAAGCCCGGCGAGCTCGACATTGAGACCAAAGAGCAGGTCGCCGGCGGCCATCTCGAGCTGGCCGATCAGATCCTCAACGAAGAGATCCTGGAAGCCTGCCAGCAGGCTGCAGATGAAACTTCCCCGGGCGTCGAGCTCAATCACGACGCTGTCTCGGTCAAATTCGATCGGCAGGATCTCGACGAGGATCAGGTTGTCCTCATCATCAAAGCCGGTGACGAAGGGGACGATCATATCGCCGGAAAAATCGATGTCGACCTGGCAGTTGGTATCACCGCCGAAGCCGGAGTCCACCCGGATCGTGAGGCCCCGGACATTGCCCTCCATATGGCCGATCAGGCGCTCGTTGTCCATGTCGAGCTCCGCCGTGATTTCCGTGACCGCCACGGGGCAGCCGGGCTCGCCCTCGCACATGGTGTCTTCATCCCCGGGGCAGACGGTGGCCGTCATGGTGTCGGTAACCTCGATGACCGCGGCATCCGGGGCGATGCAGATGGTCGGTGGAACCTCCCTGCGGATCATCTCGGTGAGAAATTCCTGGTCGATGCATTGGGGGGGCTCAACGATGCCGCAGGGGTCCGCAGAGCAACCCTCGGGGGCTGTCTGGCAATCAAGCGCGTCATCGTCGGTCTCATCGCAGCCGCATTCACCGAAGGGAGGCGGCGGCATTCTTCCACCCGAGAAAAGATAGGCGAGGGTAAAGATCGCATCGGAGATGTCGGCTTCACCGCTGTCATTGGCATCCTGCGCATCGGCGCAGCCGGGATCCTCATTGCCGAGGAAGAGAATTCCCAGCAGCGCGACCGGGTCAGAAATATCGACCTGGCCATCGAGGTTCGAGTCACCACGGATGAATTGAGCGCTCTGGGCCTGCCAGGCGCCGAGCATAGAGACTACAAAAACCAGGACTACCTTAATTCTCATGTGAGGACCTCCAGCCCGTTTCGTTCAAACCGCAGGTTGTTTTTTCAGCGGACCAAGGCGGAGCCTGTCCGGCCAGCTAAGGATAAATCAATAATGGACCCTTTATGAAGGTAATTGTCCGACCTCCAGAGGGGCAATGCAATTTCGAATTCTACCGGCCCGGAGTGGTTTTTAGAGGAGTTGGGCTCCATTGCCGATATGGGTCTCGAATATTCGCAGCGGTTTCATAAAGCGGGCGGTCCATTTCTCCGCGAGTCCAGCCTGGAATTCCGCCGCGGCATTTTCTTCTACCAGGTTGACAGTGGCTCCGCCGAAGCCGCCCCCTGACAGCTTTCCGCCGATAAATCCCGGCAGACCGGAGGCCGCATCTACGAGGACATCGAGCTCTTCACATGAATTTCCGAAGAGATCCCGGCTGGATGCATGGGACTCGACCATCAGCTTGCCGAGTTTTCCACTGTTACCGTTTCGCAGGGCTTCGATACCGTCCAGTACCCGGCCGTTTTCCCGGAGGACATGTTCGGCTCGTCGACGAGCCGCCGGCTCGATGGTGTCCCGGCAGTCGAGAAATTCTTCCAGCGTCACCTCCCGAAGGCTTGGCACGGGCCGCCCCAGGGTCTCGGCCAGTTGGCCTGCCGCGCTCTCGCAGTGGGCTCGCAGCCTGGCGTATTGTCCATCGATCAGTTGGTGCTGCACCTCGGAATCGGCGATGACGAGGGAAATCCTGGGGCCGCGCAGGGGCAGGCGTTCATAGGTAAGGGTCTTGCAGTCAAGGAAGAGGACGTGATCGCGTTTTCCGAAGAGCGCCGAGAATTGATCCATGATCCCACAGGGTACGCCGACGAAATCATTTTCCGCTCTCCGGCAGAGTTTCGCGATCTCCATGGGCTCCTCCGGCCGTCCGCCCAGCAATCCGTAGACCGCCTCGGCAGTCGCCAGTTCGAGCGCCGCCGACGAGGAGGCTCCCGCTCCGCTGGGCAGTGAGCTTTCTACCGCAAGGTTGATCGATGGCAGCCGTATGCCGCCCTCCATGATCTCTCGAAGCACTCCCAGTGGATAGTTGATCCACGCTCCAGCCAGCGGCGCCGGCTTTTCGAGGCAGGCATCGATCCTCTCGTTGAGTTCGGAGCTCCAACCGACGAGACGGCTGGGAGAGGTCTCGTCTTTTCCCGCCGCGAGGACGACCGCCAGTTCGAGGGCGACCGACAGGATGTAGCCGTTATTGTAGTCCGTATGGTTTCCGAGCAATTCCAGTCGTCCCGGAGCCCTCGCCAGGATGCCGGGGTCGGAGCCGAATTGTTCCCGGTAGCTTTTCCGCGCGCGTTCAGCCAGGTCTTTGCAGGCAGGGGAACGTTCTGACATCATATCGAGCTTCGATTCTCCAGGTCCGGTTTCGCGGTGATTACCGGCACGATTGTGCGTTGCCCGTCGGTGAGCGTCAACGCAGATGAGGGAGCTTGTCATGGTCCCGCCGGCGTGGCACTATCGGTTCCATGATGGATCCAGGGGAATCTCCAGGTTCAGCCGGCTCCCGTCCTCATGCGGAGGTGGTTGCCGGAGTCCTTGTTCGTGCCGAGGCCTGCCTGCTCTGTCGGCGACCGGATGGCAGTAATATGGCCGGATATTGGGAGTTCCCGGGCGGCAAGGTCAAGGAGGGCGAGACCCGCGAGGAGGCGCTCCGCAGGGAACTGTCTGAGGAGCTTGGGATCGCCGTTTCCGTCGGGGAGCATCTCTCGACCCTTGAATACAGCTACCCTCATCTCGATATAACCCTCCATCTCTTCAGCTGCGCCTCCTTCGAGGGGGAGCCGCGTGAGCTCTACCACAGCTCCATCCGCTGGGTCGCTGCCGGAGAGGTCGACCGGTCCTCGCTGGTTCCATCCAACCTGCCCTTTCTGGACATTCTCACGCGCTCTGGCGAAGATACTTCGCGCGAGCCGGCCTGAGAATTCGTCGAGGCCTCAACTCTTTCACTTTCCGGAACTCTTAACGGACCTGATGATGACCAGCAGCTTCGATCCTGATTCCTGTCGACAGAATTTTCCGGCCCTTGAGAGGGAGGTCGATGGTCTGCCCGCGGTTTATTTCGATGGCCCGGCAGGTAGCCAGGTTCCCCGGAGCGTAATCGATGCCATGGGTGCTTATCTTGGCGGTTGTAATGCCAACCATGGCGGCCATTTTCTGACCAGCCGTGAGAGCGATGCGATGCTTGCCGAGGCCCATCGCGCGGCGGCTGACTTTATGGGCGCCGCCGATGCCGACCTCGTGGCCTTCGGCGCTAACATGACGACCCTGACCTTCGCCCTGAGCCGCGCTCTGTCAAAAACCTGGAAGCCCGGTGACGAGGTGATTGTGAGCCGCTCGGCCCACGATGCCAACTTCAGCCCCTGGGTGCTCGCGGCCGCCGACGCGGGGGCGACGGTGAACTATGTCGACATCCGGGCCGAGGACTGCACCCTCGACCTCGATGACCTGGCCGCGAAACTCTCCAGCCGGACCCGGCTGGTGGCGATTGCCTGCGCGTCCAACTTCAGCGGGACGATTCATCCGGTGGAAGAGATGACCGCGCTGGCGCACGCTGCGGGAGCTCTCGTCTATGTCGACGCGGTGCACTACGCTCCCCATGCTCCGCTGGAGGTTGAGCGCTGGGGTTGTGATTTCCTGGTTTGTTCGGCGTACAAGTTTTTCGGACCCCACGTGGGGCTGCTCTGGGGAAGACGCGAGTGGATGGAGGCATTGCCGGCCTACAAGGTAAGGCCGGCGGAAAACACCTCTCCCGACCGCTGGATGACCGGCACCCAGAACCATGAGGGAATCGCGGGTACGCTGGCTGCGATCGACTATCTTGCGGACCTCTCGCGCACCGATGGCGAGCCTGCGGATCGAAGAGCGGCGCTGCTGAGAACCTGGGAACTTATAGGTGAATACGAGAGACTCCTGTTGAGGCGGCTGCTCGCTGGGCTTGCCGGGGTCAAGGGGCTGA
>CBFHWB010000102.1:0-15056 GCA_965659285.1 Planctomycetota bacterium
CTCGAGGCTCTCGAGAAAAAATGGCTGGCAGAGGAGAAGGCCGGGGAGGAGAGTACCGCCTCTCGCCGGGCGCTGGAAAATTTCTGCCACGCCTTGATCAATTCGGCCTCGTTCCTTTATATCGACTGAAACCATGCAACCGGAAAACACATCCCGACAGCGACAGACGCCCCGAGCGCTCAGCCGGAGAAACTTCTTCGACCGGGTGGGTACCGGCCTGCAGGGCGCGGCTCTCGCCTCGCTGCTTTCCGCCGACCTCTACGGCGAGGAGGCCGAAAGCCCCCGGCGGAACCTCCCGGTGGGACTCGATGCGCGCAGGCCGCATCATGAACCGGCGGCGAAATCGGTTATCCAGCTGTTCATGCACGGCGGCCCGAGCCAGATGGATCTCTTCGATCCGAAGCCCGAGCTCCAGAAGCGCCATGGCGA
The DNA here is from genome assembly GCA_965659285.1 of Planctomycetota bacterium. GTDB lineage: Bacteria > Planctomycetota > UBA8108 > UBA8108 > UBA8108 > UBA8108. The sequence goes on from CBFHWB010000102.1 coordinate 430, forward strand.
ATCCTATTTCGACAAGATCGCCGGCGAGGTGGAGAACCCCGCGGCCGCCGGCGCCCTGTTCAAGAGCCCGTATAAGTTCTCAAAGCACGGCGCCTCGGGGATGGACTTCTCGGAGCTCCAGCCTCATCTCAGCCGTCACGCCGATGACATCGCCCTGATCCGCTCGATGCAGACCACCAACCTGACCCACGAGCCCGCCCTCTGGAAGATCTCCTGCGGCAGGATGCTCACCGGGCTGCCGACCCTCGGCGCCTGGGTCACCTATGGCCTGGGAACCGAAAACCGCAACCTGCCGGCCTACGTGGTGCTCGATGACCCCAAGGGACTCCCGGTCAACCATCACCAGAACTGGCAATCCGGCTTTCTCTCGCCCCTCTACCAGGGAACCCGCTTCCGCTCAACCGGCTCCCCGATCCTCAACCTGAAACCCGAGTTCAAGGAGCCTGAGAACATCACTCGCCAGGAGCGCGACCTGATCGCCCGGCTCGACCGGATCCACAAGAGCCGCAGGCCGGCGCAGCCGCAGCTGGGAGCCAGGATCTCGAGCTATGAGCTCGCGGCGAGGATGCAGCTGGAGGCGTCCGACGCTCTCGACATCAACCGCGAAAACAAAAAGACCAGGGAGATGTACGGAATCGGCAAGGATCCCACCGACTCCTACGGAAAGCGCTGCCTCATCGCCCGGCGGCTGGTCGAGCGCGGAGTCCGATTCGTTCAGCTCTTTCTCGAATTCCAGGTCTGGGACCATCACACGCAGATTTTCAAGGGACTCAAGTCGGCCTGCGCGAGGACCGACCAGCCCATCGCTGCCCTGCTGCGAGACCTCAAGGAGAGGGGGCTCCTCGATTCAACCCTGGTGGTCTGGGGCGGAGAGTTCGGCCGCCTGCCGATTGCCCAGCTGGGCGACAATAAGAGCGAGAAGAACGCCGGGCGGGACCACAACAAGAACGCGATGTGCACCTGGATGGCCGGGGGCGGGATCAAGGGGGGCGCCATCCACGGCGCGACCGACGAGCTCGGCTTCTCCGCGGTCAAGGACCGCGTCACCGTGCAGGACTGGCACGCGACGATCCTCCACCAGCTGGGCCTCCACCACGAAAAGCTGACCTACAATCGCAACGGCTTCGAGGAAAAACTCACCGGCACCTTCGAGGCCAGGGTCATCCGAAGCATCCTCGCCTGAGCGCTCTCGGGGACCTGGAAAAACAGCGGCGGCGTCCGCAATTATTTCCACCCGCGACTCAAAGTCTGTAACATGGGCGGACCTTCTGAAGGCCGGATGCCTTGTCCGGCCCCTTCCATGATCCTCTAACCCAGGGAAACTCAAATGAACAGCAAAAGCGCCCTTTTCTGCACGACCGCAGCTTTAACCGTGGCTCTCGCACTCGGCATCATTGCCCAGGACTACACCACGTTGCCTCCCGAGGCCGGCTCGACGGAAAAGAAGATTCGCGCCTCGAAGACAAGCCTGGCCACCGCCATAGCCACGGCTGAAAAGAGCGCCGGGGGTGTAGCCCATAGCGCGGCGATGAAACTCGATGCCGAGAAGCCCTCGGTTGAGGTGACCATCTACGGCGGAGGCAAGCAGACCCGGGTGAGCATCGACGCGAACACCGGCAAGGTAACCTCGAGCGCCGTGGTGCCGCGCTACCCTGGAGACCCTGTGACCGGCGAACCCGTAACAACCAAGAGCGGCCTCCAGTACTACGACATCAAGGTCGGCAAGGGCGCCTCGCCCAAGCCCACCTCCGCCTGCACCGTGCACTACAGCGGCTACCTCGTCGATGGCACCATGTTTGACAGCTCCGTCAAACGCGGCCAGCCCGCGACCTTCCCCCTGAACCGGGTCATCCCCGGGTGGACCGAAGGAGTTGGAAGTATGAAGCCCGGCGGCAAACGCAAGCTCATCATCCCGTATGCCTCGGCCTATGGCGAGGGCGGCAGACCCCCGGTCATCCCGCCCAAGGCGACGCTGATCTTCGACGTCGAGCTCATCAGCTTCAAAGACGAGTAAGACGAAGCCGCGACAGGCCGCTACTCGAGCTGGGTGGCGGCCTCCATCAGCTTCTCCTCGGTGGCCTCCTCGCGGGTGAACTCCCCGGTGAGACGACCCTCGCAGAAAACGATGATGCGGTCGCAAACGGTCAGGAGCTCTGGAAGCTCGCTCGAAGTCAGGAGAATCCCCAGGCCATCCCGGCAGAGGCTATCCATCAGGCGGTAGAGTTCCGCCTTCGCCCCTACGTCGACGCCCCGGGTCGGATCATCGAGCAGCAGGACCTTGGGATCAGTTCGCAACCAGCGGGCGATGATGGTCTTCTGCTGGTTGCCGCCGCTGAGACTGGTGACCTGGGCCTCCGGACCGGCGGTCTTGATCGCCAACTGGCTGATCGATTCTTCAGCGGCCGCGGCCTCCTTGCGACGGTCAATCTGCCGAAGCGGCATAGAGACCAGCTCGTCGAGGGTGCACATGGTGATGTTGTTGCCGACGCTCATCTGCGAGAAGAGCCCGAGGCGCTTGCGGTCCTCGGTAACAAGGGCAACCCCGGCGCTCTTGGCCTCAGCCGGATGCCGGAAGTGCACGCTCACCCCGTCGAGGACAACCTCGCCCTGGTAGGGAACCTCGGATGCCCCGAAGAGACACTCCATCAGCTCGGTGCGGCCGGCTCCCATGAGCCCTGCGATCCCGAGAATCTCGCCGCTCTGCAGCGAGAAGCTGATGTCGCGAAGGCGCCATTCCTTGGCGTGACCCGGCCACGGAAGTGAGAGGTTCTCTACCCGCAGGATCTCACCCACAGGCTTGCGTGGCTCATCAAAACTCGTTGCCTCGATCTCGCGCCCCACCATCAGGTGCGTAACCTGGCGCGGATCGGTCGCCTCCCGATCGAGGGTTTCGACCAGCTGGCCGTCTCGAAGAACGGTGATCCGATCGGAAATTCTAAAGATCTCATCCATCTTATGTGAGATGTAGAGGATCGTCACATTCTGCTCCCGCAGGCGCTCGATAACCCGGTAGAGGCGAGCGACCTCGGACTCGGTCAGGGCGCTGGTGGGCTCATCCATGATCAGGATCTCGGTATTGAGCGAGAGCGCCTTGGCGATCTCGATGAGCTGCTGGTCGCCGACGCGCAGGGCCCCAGCCCTCTCGCGCGGGTCGACATCGCATTCGAGGCTCTTGAGCAATTCGCCCGCGGCCCGCTCCATCGAAGCATCATCGAGCAGTCCAAGACCTCGAACCTTCTCACGGCCCAGGAAGATATTGGCTGCCGCCGACAGCTCCTCGACCAGGTTGAGCTCCTGGTGGATGATGCTGATCCCCGCCTCCTCGGCAGCCCGGGTGCCCGAAAAGCGAATGCCCGCCCCCCTCAACTCGAGCTCACCCTCAAAGTCCGTGATCACCCCGGAGAGGATCTTCATCAGCGTGCTCTTGCCGGCGCCATTTTCGCCAACGATCGAATGGCACTCGCCATCGCGAATATCAAGGTTGATGCTATCGAGAGCCACGACTCCCGGGTAGCGCTTGGTGACCTCGCGGATACTGATCAGGGTCTGGACACTCATGAGTCCCGCCCTTCATCCGCTTCTTCTCCTCCTCCTGGGCCATCGCCTTCGATCTCCTGCCTTCCGGACTCAGAGGAAGAACCTCCCGCAGGCGAGTCGCTCTGCACGTTTACAGTAGCTGGGACGGGAACCGGGGATTTCTCCACGGCGGGGCGCGACTCAAACATTTTCCGGGCCACCAGCACAGCGAAGGTAATCCCGGCTACGAGACAGCCGGCGAAGAGTTTATCCCGTGAGTCATCCGTTGAAGAGTCACCATCGCTGGTAACCAGCATGGCCACCAGACCCATGAGCACGGTGAGAGAAATAATATTCACGATACCCAGGGCGCCCGGGAAGAATTTCTTACGGTCACCCTTCTGCGAGCGCAGTTCGTTGAAGGTTACGGCGAGGACCACCAGCAGACCGACAATCATCCCCTGGAATTCGTCGGGGTTGTCCTTCACGGTCTTCGCCACGGCATCGATAACGACTCGCAGGAAGATCGCCCCCAGCACGATACCCGAGATCGTCCCGAGCCCACCGGCCAGCGAGCAGCCGCCGACAACAGCGGCGGCGATCGCGTTGAGCTCGTAGCCCAGGCCGTCGCGGTCCGGCATAGCGCCTCCGACATAGCTCGAATAGAGGATCCCGGCGAGAGCCGCGGTCATGGTGCCGATGCAATAGGCCAGCCACTTCTTCTTTTCCGTCGAGATGCCACTGAGCCTGGCGGCGTCCTCGTTGCCGCCGATAGCGTAGAGGTGGCGGCCTGTGACCGTCGAACGCATCAGCGTAAAAAGAAACAGCGCCACCACGGCGCAGATGATCACCGGTATATACCACTCGTTACCCAGCGACTTGTAGGTCGCATCTCGGATGTAGATCTGGGTGTTGGCGTTAGAGGTGAAGACGCGGTTCACATCCTGGATGAGCACCCGCCCCAGGCTCCTGAGCCCGACGAGGGAGGCCAGGGTCGCAATGAAAGGCGGCAACCGAACCACGGTGATGAGCCAGGCGTGAAAGCTGCCGACGATGAAGCCCACTCCAAGCGTGCCTGAAATCGCCACCACCAGGATCCAGCCGGGCAGATTCGCTGTAACCGGGTTGCCCGTGTCATCCACCAGGCCCGCGTATTGACAGAGCCCAAGGATCATGGAGCAACAGATCACTCCACTGAAGGCGATCACCGAACCACTGGAGAGGTCGATGCCCCCTGAGATAATCACGATCCCGGCCCCCATGGCGAAAATCCCGAGAATCGAGGCGTGCCTCAAGATCTCCGTAGCGTTGTACCAGGGCTTCTCGAGATAGGCGTTGGTCGGATCGATAAGAATCGCTATCACAATCACCGCGAAGATCGCGATGAGCAGACCGCACTCTGTCGCGTACCGACTGTAAAGACGCGACAGGCCGCTGGGAGCCTGTGCCCCCTGGATTCCTCCGCCGGAATTCAAAGCCATCAGGACCCCTGCAACCCCTTGCTCTTGAGCCACTCGGTAAATTTCGAGAGCGTCAGCTTGTTGGTGTTGTCGCCAAACTTGGTCTCGGCGAGGGGCGAACCCTCATCGGGGATGATGATCTTGAGACCGGTATCGAAGAGATCCTTCTCCTCGGTTCGATTCATGCGCTTCTCCATCGCAACGAGCGCCGGCTTATCATCGGTGATGAGCGCCTTGAGCATGCGCACACCCTCGTAGCCCATGGCATGGGGATTCTGAACCGCCATGGCGTCAATCATGCCGTTCTTCATGTGATCGATCGCGATCGGCTCGGCATCGAAGGTGACAATGGTGAAATCCTTGCGCCGCTTGAGTTGCGTGACGATATCAACGATCGCCGGAGCGTTGTACGACCAGATTCCCACCAGGGTGTCGAGGTCGGCGTTGCGGTCAATCGCATCACGCACGTTCTTGCGCGCGGTGTTCTGGTCACCGCCATCGCCGAAGTTTTCCTTCTGCTTGAACTTGTCGCCGGCGCCGACTCCGAAACCGCCGATCCGTTCAATCGCGTTGGCGGCGCCCTTGAGACCGACGAAGGTCGCGTAATTGCCGCCATCGGGCTTGAGCCCCTTCGCCGCCTTGCCGAGTTCCTCGCCGCCGTAGACATTGTCGGTGCCGAGGTAGGCGATCCTCGAGTCGCGGTCGTTCTTCCGGTCGACGTCCGAATCGATAGTGATAACCTTGACGCCCTGCTTGGCGAGCTTGCGAAGCTCATCGGCGATACTCGAATTCCCTGAATTGGTGATCGAGATTCCGACCCCGGCGACATCGGACATGCCCTGGTAAGAGCGCAATTTGTCGATTTGTCCCTTGTCGGAGAAATCGTTGGTGTCAACGACGACCCGCAACCCAGCCTCGGCGGTCTTGAGGTCCGTCGCCGCTTCCTGGGCGCCGATCTTGGCGGCGTCCCAGAAAGGAGAGGTTCCATTGGTCAGGATGATGATGCGTTTCCCGGCTCCCCCGCCATCGGAACCCCCAGGCTCGGGTGTTGCCGTGGAATCTCCCCCGCCCTTGCCGCAGCCCGCGGCGAGAACAACAAGAGCAAGCAGAAGAACTGACCAGGAGAAAAAACGGGATGCGCTGAACATGGCGGACTCTTCCTCTAAAAAAAACTTTTATTTCGACCTCGAAAGTATCAGAGAGGCAATTCTATGTTGAGGGAGCCTTCGGTAACAAGTGCCTTGTCGGAGACAGCGGCCCCCAGCCGGAGGGATTACCGGAAGACCGAAGGCGCGCGCCCTCTCCCACGGGCAGACAACCTGCTTAATCGAGACCGGTTCATGGAGTATGCTGGCAGGTTCACGAAGGCACAGCCCGGCAGGAAGTAATGAACAGGTACTCCAGGCTAGTTTCAGTTTTCACGGTCCTCGGCGGCTTAACCTGCGCTGGCGTTCTCCGCGCGCGGGAAGAAGCCGAGGCAGAACCTGTCTACTCGCCTGGACTGCTGCAGTGCTTCTCAGCCGCGGACGAAGAGACCTCGGCGGATTGCCGCCCCGCCCGCCTGGTGGCCCTCCATCTGCCGGCGAACACGGCCCCTTCTCCCTTCACCGGACAGGGAACCACAAGGGTCGAATGGCGCGGATTTCTCGATATCGATCTCGCCGATGATTTCACCTTCAGCATCGAAGGCCGCGGCCGCTTCACCCTCACCCTGGCGGGGAAGAAAATCTTCGATGCCGAAGGCGATGATCTCTCAAAAGAAAAAGCTGTGACCGTTGAGCTCGACAGCGGCAAGGTACCGCTGCTGGCGACCTACACCGGCCCCGCCGCAGAAACCGCGGAATTGCGTCTTTTCTGGTCATCCTTTGACTGGCAGAGGGAGCCGGTTCCACCTATGGTCCTGTTTCATGATTCTCTCGATGAGGACGCCCGGAAAAGCGCTTCCCTGCGGGAAGGACGGGAACTCTTTGCCCGCCTGCGCTGCGTGAAATGCCATGCGGGAACCGAGGTTTTGAAGACCTCGATGCCCGAGCTCTCCATAGACGCCCCCTCCCTCCAGGCGGCCGGCAGGAAATTCCAGACAGAGTGGCTGGCACGCTGGATCGAAAATCCTCGCAGCATCAGAAAAAAAGCTACGATGCCCCGGCTGCTGCACGGCACCGGCTCGCAGGAAATTGCCCGGGATATTGCCGCCTGGCTCGCCGGCCGGGGAAAACCCGGAAAGGTCAAACCCGCAGCTGACCCCTCCGTCATAAAAAAAGGTGGGGAGCTCTTCGCTGACCTGGGCTGCTTCAATTGCCACACGCTCCAGGAACCTGCCGCCGGAGCTGAAGGCCCTGACCGGATCTCGCTACGCAACATCGGTGAGAAGTGGCGCCCCCCGGCCCTCGAAGAATTCCTCCTCGACCCTGACCGGGACTACAAATGGATCCGCATGGGTGACTTCCAGTTGAAAGCCACCGAGGCAGGAGCCCTCGTCGCCTTTCTTCTCTCCCTGCCGGGCGATCCGCGGAAGGCGCAGGCCTTCAAGCGTCCGCCGAATCCTGCTCTCGGCAAGGAGCTTGCCGAGAAGCTGCGCTGCGCCAACTGCCACCAGCTGGCCGAAGAAAAAAGACCGGCCGGCATCCCCTACCCCGCCACGAATAATATCGCCGCACTGAAAAAGGGCGGCTTCAAAGGAGGCTGCCTCTCCTCTGCCCCTCCCGGACGCCACGGCATCGCGAACTTCGGACTCGAGAAAGAACAACTCTCCAGCCTGCGGAGCTTCGCGAACTCCCGCCTCGATTCACTGGATCACTCCTCGCCGGTTGAATTCGCCGCTCGGCAAATGCGGCAACTGCGCTGCGGAGCCTGCCACGAACGCGACTCCGCTCCAGCGCGCTGGCCAACTCTCGAGGAGGAAGTGGCTCACCTCGTCGCCAACCGGCTGGAGCCTGGAAACAAACCCGAATCCCCGGAGGAAAAATTCAGCGTCGTGCAGGCCAGGCCTCCACTGACCTGGACCGGAGAAAAGCTGAGGCCCCAATGGACGAAAAAACAACTCGCCGGCACGCTCGACTACGAGTTGCGCCCCTGGCTGCGCTCGCGAATGCCGCGCTTCCCGGCCCGGGCACAGGGCATCGCCGAGGGACTGGCCCTTCAGCACGGCTACCCGGCAGTCTCTGAACCCCTCGGAAAACCCGATCCTGCGATGGTGAAGGTCGGCAAACGCCTGGCGCTTCGAGATGGAGGGTTCAGCTGCGTGAGCTGCCATGGTGTCGGAAAAAAACCTCCCGAGGCCGTCTTCGAGGTACCCGGCACCAACTTCATGTACGCCGGCGAGCGCCTGCGCCGCGAACACTTCCACCGCTGGATGCTCGATCCCAGCCGCGTGGTGAAAAACTCGCGCATGCCCCAATTTGCCGATGACGAGGCCCGCAGCCCCTTCACGGCCTATTACGAGGGAGATGCCCGCAAACAGTTCGAGGCCATCTGGCAGTGGTTCCTCGAAGGACGGAACATCAGCCCTCCGGCGAAATAAGCCGGCCCGGGCAGGGAGCCGCAAAGCCTTTCTTGAAAAGGCTCCATCGATCGCCGAAAATTCGCAGGCACACTCTCCGGGCCTCGCCAGTTCTGTTCAAGGCCCGCTTCAAGACGGCAGGAGATGAAATGCCCGCAACCAGCGACCGGGAGCTGATCGAAACCTGGCAGGATGAACCCGCACCACTGCTGCCGCTGCTGCACGCCTTTCACGACCGTGATGGTTACCTCGCAGAAGATTCCATCCGGGCGGTATCAAAGGGACTGAAGATCCCCCTCGCCGAGCTCTACACCACGGTCAGCTTCTACCATCACCTCTCGACCGAGCCCGGTGGCCGGGACAAGCCCAGGGTCTGCATGGGACCGGTCTGTTGCCTGCGGGATGGGGCCACCATCCTCGCTGAGCTCGGTGAAGGAGCCACCGCCATGCCCTGCCCCGGCCGCTGCGATGAACCGGTCGCGGTGCTGCGCGGCGAGGAGGTACTGCTCGGCTTGAGTGTCGGCGAGTTGGAGAGCGCGCCTTCACCGTTGCCGGCAGCGAACCCCGGCGGCCTCCAGGAGTGCGTCTTCGGCTCCATCCGGGAGCCCGGGCGCTCGACCCTGGACGGCTACATTGATACCAATGGCTACCAGGCTCTCCGGAAGGCCACCCAGGAAATGAGCCAGGAGGAGCTGATCGAAGAAATCAGCGACAGTGGCCTCGCCGGCCGTGGCGGAGCCGGGTTCCCCACCGGCCGCAAGTGGAAGGCCGTAGCGGAGGCTCCGGGAGCTCCGAAGACCATCGTCTGCAATGCCGATGAGGGAGAGCCCGGCTGCTTCAAGGACCGGGCGATCATGGACCACGACCCCCACGCCGTGATCGAGGGCATGGCCCTGGCCGCCAGGGCTACGGGAGCGACCCGGGGATTCATCTACCTGCGCTATGAGTATCCCGGCACCTTCTCCATCCTGGAGCGTGCCATCGCCGAGGCGGAAGAAGGCGGTCTCCTGGGAGACAACATCCTCGGGGTCGATGGCTTCGACTTCAGGATCTACCTGCGCCGGGGAGCCGGGGCCTATATCTGCGGTGAGGAGGGTTCGCTCCTCAACAGCCTCGAGGGCAAACACCCCTTCCCGCGCAACCGGCCACCCTACCCGGTCACCCACGGCTATGAGGACCTGCCCACCGTGGTCAACAATGTCGAGACCCTGGTCTCAGCGCCGCCGATTGTCCTGCGCGGGGCCGAGTGGTACCGGGGGCTCGGAGAGGGAGAGCACGCCGGCACCAAGGTCATCAGCCTGTCAGGCGATATCGCCCGGCCGGGGAACTACGAGGTGCCCATGGGCCTGCCGCTTTCAACCCTGCTCTACGACTGGGCCGGCGGCCCCGCCCGCGAACATGACATCCAGGCTGTCACCATGGCGGGCCTGTCGGGCGGCTTTCTCGCCGGAGAAGACCTCGACGTGACCCTCGACGAGCCCTCGATCCGAAGCCGGGGATCCTTCCTCGGGGCCGGGGGTATCATCGTCTTTGACCAGGGACGCGACATGGTGGCTGCCGCTGAAAATGCCATGGAGTTCTTCGCTGATGAGTCCTGCGGCAAGTGCTTCCCGTGCCGGATCGGCACCCAGAGACTCACCGAACGCCTCGCCGGGAGATCCGGTCCCACCGAGATGTCCGACTGGGAATCGGAGGTACGCGACATCGGCAAGGTCATGAAGGCGACGAGCGCCTGTGGTCTCGGAATGGCCGCTCCGCTCATCACCGAGAGTCTGCTAAAATACTTCCAGGAGGAGGTCGAGCTGCGGCTCAAATAGCCGCTGCCAGAGCAGATGACTGAAAAAGCTGAAAAGAAAACGATGATCCTCGACGGCGTAGAGGTTGCCTTCACGCCCGGAGAGACAATCTACGAGGTCGCGAGCCGCGGCGGCGGCGATATACCCACGCTCTGCTACGACAAGCGCCTCGATCCCTTCGGCGGCTGCCGCATGTGCGTCGTCGAGGTCGAGGGAGTCGCTAACCCGGTCGCATCCTGTACCACCCCCGCAGCCGAAGGAATGGAGGTGCGCAGCTCGACTGAAAACATCGAAGAGCACCGCAAGATCCTCCTTGAGCTGGTGGCCAGCGAAAACCGGGAGGTTGACGTCGACCCCCTGCGCGGCTACGCCTCCCAGGAGCTCGCGCAGCTTGTTGACCGCTACGAGGCGCGCACCGGTCGCTTCGAAGGCGCGCAATCGGGCTGCTCGAGAACCGACGACGAGAACCCCTTCATCCTGCGCGACTACGACCTCTGCATCTCCTGCTACCGCTGCGTTCGCGTCTGCGCAGAGCAGGAGGGCGACCACGCCATCAACATCCTCAACCGCGGCTTCGAGACCCGGATCTCCACCGAGTTCGACGGTTCGCTGAAGGATTCCGACTGCACCTTCTGCGGCCAGTGCGTGCAGACCTGCCCCACCGGGGCGCTCGGTGACCGCAAGGCCATGCGCTATGAGGGCGAGCCCGGTGAGATCGAGAAAACGCGGACGATCTGTCCCTATTGCGGAGTCGGCTGCTCGGTCGACATGATGACGCGCGATGACAGGATTGTCGGGGTACAGCCGGCCATGGACGGCCCGGCGAACCTCGGAGCTCTCTGCGTCAAGGGCCAGTTCGCCTATGACTTCGTGCAGCACCCTGACCGGCTCTCAACACCGCTGGTGCGCGGAGAGGACGGGGAACTGCATGAGGCGACCTGGGATGAAGCCCTTGACCGGGCCGCTGCCGGGTTCCGGGCTGCCGTGGATGATCACGGCCCCGAAAGTGTCTACGGGGTCGCCAGCGGGCGGGCGCCCAACGAGGCGGCCTATACCATGCAGAAATTTATCCGGGCGGGCTTCGGCACCAACCAGATCGACAACTGCAGCCGGGCTTGACACGCCCCGACGGTTGCCGGTCTGGCAGCCACGATCGGCCGGGGAGCGATGTCCAATCCTCTCGCCGATATGCAGAAGCCCGATGTGATCTTCTGCATCGGAACGAACATGACCGAATGCCACCCCGTGGCTGCGACCGGGATCAAGAAGGCCCTTGCGAAGGGGGCCCGCATGATTGTCGCTGACCCGCGGCGGATTCGGCTTGCCGAGCTGGCCGATCTCTACCTGCCGATCCGTGTTGGAAGCGATGTAGCCCTGCTGCTGGGGATGGCGCATGTCATCGCCCGCGAGGGACTCGCCGATAAGACCTTCATCGATGAACGCACCACCGGTTCGGAAGAATTCCTCCGTCACCTCGAGCAGTTCACCCCGAAGTGGGCCGCGGAGCTCACCGGCTGCAGTGCCGCGGATATCGAAGAGGCCGCAAGGCTCTACGCCGGCGCCGAGCGCGGAGCGATCTACTACACGCTCGGAATCACCGAGCACATCTGCGGGGTCGACAACGTCAAGAGCCTCTGCAACATAGCCCTGATGACGGGCAATATCGGCCGCGAGGGCACCGGCATCAACCCGATGCGCGGACAGAACAACATCCAGGGGGCCGGGGACAGCGGCGCCATCCCGGCAAACTATCCGGGCTTCCAGCCCGTTGTCGATCCGGAGAACCAGGCCAAGTTCAAGAAGCTCTACGGCCGCGAAATTCCCGCAGAGGTCGGCATCACCAAGGTGACCGCCCTCGACCGCTGTGGCGAACAGATCCGGGCGATGATCATCGATGGCGAGAATACCGTGGTCTCGGACCCTGACCGCAATCACTGCGAACACGCCCTCAAGAGCCTCGACCACCTGGTGGTGATCGACCTCTTCCTCACCGAGACCGGGGAGCTGGCGGACGTGGTGTTTCCGGCTGCCGGCTTCGGCGAAGCCGATGGAACCTGCGCCAATACCGAGCGCAGGGTGCAGCGCCTGCGGGCTGCGGTCACCCCGCACGGGCAGGCGAAGCCCGACTGGTGGATCGTCAGCCAACTCGCCCGGCGGCTGGGAATCGAAGGCTTCGAATACGAATCCGCCCGCGATGTCTTCAATGAGCTCTGTGGTCTTTCGCCGATCTACGCCGGTCTCGACTGGAACCGGGTTGAAAACGGAGAATACCAGTGGCCCGTCCCCGAAAAGGACCATCCCGGAACACCCATCCTGCACGAAGGCGAGTTCGAAAACGGACGGGGAATCTTCACCGTGCTGAACTACCGGGACCCGGCCGAAACCATCGATGATGAATACCCGGTCTGGCTGACCACGGGCAGAAGACTCGCCTCCTACCACACCCGGACCCAGTCCGGCCGGGCGCACGGAATCGACTATCTCCTGAGCGAGGAAACCCTCGAGGTCCATCCCGACGACATCAGCGCCTGGGGCCTGGAAGATGGCGACCTGTGCGAACTCGCCAGCCGCCGGGGCGCCGTCCAGGTCAAGGTGGAGGCCACCTCCCGCTCACCGCGGGGAACGGTCTTCTGCAGCTTCAGCTTCAATGATGTCCCGGTGAACATCCTCACCGGCTCCGGCTACGACCCGGTGACCCAGACCGCCGAGTTGAAGGTCTGCCCGGTGAGAATCAGCAAGGCTTAGGATCGCCGCAGGCTTTTCTGCTATGCTCTCGACATGCAGTCCTTCGATTCAGCGGAAATCCAGGCGCGTCACCAGCGGCTCCAGGAGCTAATGACAGCGTCCTCCTCGAACCTCGACGCGATCATCGTCCTCAACACCGTCGACCTCTACTACCTCAGCGGCACCGTCCAGACCGCCCATTTGCTGATCACTGCCGGCAATGAGCCTCGGCTGCTGGTGCGCAAGGTGCTCGAGCGCGCGCGGGAAGATTCGCCTCTCGGGCACATCGAGCCGCTTTCCAGCATGAAGGGCCTGCCGGATGAGCTCACCAGCCTCCTCGGCCCTCCACCCTGGCGCATCGGTATGGAGCTCGACGTGCTGCCAGCGGCTACATACGCCTTCTACAGCGGGCTGCTGGGCGAAGGATCCTCGATACTTGACGCCGCTCCCCTGCTCATGGCCAACCGGGCAGTGAAAAGCGCATTCGAGATCAGCGAGCTGAGGCGGGCTGCCGAGGCGCAACGTCTCCTCTTTGAATCGGTACCCGAGCTCCTCGACAGGGATGGAATCTCCTCCTGCGAGCTGCAGAACCAACTCGATTGCAGGGCGCGAACCCTCGGCCACTGCGGAATCATCCGGCTGCGAGGCATGAACATAGGCACCGGCATCGGAACGGTTACCAGTGGACCGGATGGTGCCCTGCCCAACCATTCACTCTTCCCGATCGGTGGCAAGGGACCGCACACCTGCGTCTCGCAGGGCGGCTCGCGAAACCCCATCGAAGCGAACACCCCGGTCATCATCGACTACCTGATGAGCCTGAGCGGCTACCACAGCGACTGCACCCGCATGGCTGTTTGCGGGACCATGCCCGATGGAGCTCTGGAAATTTACGAGAAAACCCGGGAGTTGCTGCGCTTCTGCGAGGAGACGATCCGGGAGGGCTCCACACCCTCGAAAATCTATGAAGAGATGGTCGCCCTCGCCCACGACAAGGGGATCGGCGACAATTTCATGGGGCCGGGCGAGCTGGCGGTGAAATTCACCGGCCCCAGCGTGGGGCTGGAGGTCAATGAGCTACCGGTGCTGGCGCCTCGCTTTGACGAGCCCCTCGTTGCGGGTAACACCCTGGCTATCGAGCCGAAATACACCCATCCCGAGTGGGGAGTGATCGGGGTCGAGAATACCTACGCTGTTCGCCCAGACCGGCTCGAGAACCTGACGGAGATTCCCGAAGACATCATCTCGGTGGCGGGCTGACCGTAAATTCCCGGCTGAGGATCTTCGAATCCACCCGGCTCCTGACCTGCTCAAAGAGATCCACCTCGAAGGGCTTATCGATACCGTTGCCTGCAAGGTCCTCGAGGGTGCTTCGGATCATTAACCGGTAACGACCGGAACTCCATTCTCGCTGCGGCTGTAGAGACCAGCGCCTTTCCCCTTCCTGCACGGAAACCTCTCCCGGCACCTTCCCACCATTCTCAGCTTCCACCCAGAGCAACCGGTGGAGCAGGGCGTGATCAAGGGGAGCGGTGAAATCCAGTGACAAGGGGTCGCGGCTTCCCCCTGGGGGAACCGTCATCTTCCAGGCGGACGGGTCAGGCGATTCGTGGTCGGCGCCTGAAACCCTGA
>CBFHWB010000103.1:0-14972 GCA_965659285.1 Planctomycetota bacterium
TGATGGACTGACCTACTTCATCCTCGTTCACGGTCTCAACGCCGTCGAGGCTGGATCCTACTCACTGAGAGTGTTCTTCGAAGATGGACGGGATCCGGACATCGACGGGTTAGCAAACGACGATGACAATTGTCCAAACGCAGCCAATCCCGGGCAGGAGGATGAAGACGGGGATGGCATTGGAGATGCCTGCGATGTACCTCCCAATGACCTCTGTCTTGACGCGGCCCTGCTGGATTTCGTCGAGGCGATCGATGGAAATGGCGGAGCCGTACTGACCGCGAACGCTTCCGGAACGACAACCACCGGCACGGCCGATCCCGAGACCGCTGAATGCGGCGCCAGCACCGCGCCAGGGGTCTGGTTCGAGGTCATCGGCAACGGTCGGACTATGTGGGCCGAGACCTGCGGCAGCAACTATGATACCCGGCTGAGCATCTTCGATGGCGACTGCACAGCGCCTCTTTGCGTAACCCAGAACGACGATGCCTGCGCCCTGCAATCCAGGGTCAACTGGAACACCGAGAAGGGGCTCAGCTACTTCGTGCTGGTGCATGGCTGGAGCACCAGCGCGGGCAACTATCTCCTCGCCATCACCGCCCAGTTACCCCCCGCCGAAGGCGACCAGGACAATGATGGAATCCCGGATGAAGAGGACAACTGCCCCACGGATGCGAACGCCGGCCAGTCGGACCTCGATGGAGACGGCATCGGCGATGCCTGCGACATGCAGGAGAACGACCTCTGTTCGGGAGCGCTCGAATTGGAGCTCATCAATGGAATCGCCGAAATCGCAGGACAGACTCTCATCGAGGCGCGCCCAGACGCGGAAAACAGTACCTGCGGAGCCAGCTCCGCGCCGGGGCTCTGGTACATGGTCGAGGGCCTCAATGGATTCACCTTGACCGCAGCGACCTGCGGCAGCGACTACGACACACGGCTGAGCATCTTTGAGGGGGACTGCGATGCGCCGTTTTGCACAGGCTCCAACGACGACTTCTGCGGGTTGCAATCCACCGTCACCTGGGATGTTCTCGACGACCAGGTCTATTTCATCCTGGTTCACGGCTTCAACGCCAACGTCGGGAACTTCGTCCTGCGGGTGACGGCTGAAAACGCCGGCGACCTCCCTCCCCCCCCGCCCACGGCCCTTGAGGCCTTTGCCCAGGAGGACTCCATCGAGTTGACCTGGAAGATGGAACTCGTCGAGGACCTGGCGACCTTCAACATCTACCGGGATGGGCAGCTGCTCGCGACAGAGATCACCGAGTTCCTGTTCTTCGACACTAATGTGGAAGCCGGCGTGTCCTACGAATACACCGTGACGGCGGTTGACCTGTCTGGAAACGAGTCGGCGGCTTCGGCCCCGGCCACGGCCGAAGCGACTGGAGCCGGCGGCGGCGGACAGGTTCCGGGAGACTTCAACCAGGATGCGAATGTCGATATCAGTGATTCCATCGGGCTCTTCAGCTACCTCTTCCTTGGGCAGGTTCCGCCGGGCTGCCCAGCAGGCATGGATTCCAACGGGGATGGAAGAATCGATATTTCCGATGGAATCACCGCCCTCGCCTATCTCTTCCAGGGAGGCCGTCCCCACGCCCTTGGGCCCAATTGCGTGGGCATCGAGGGGTGCCCCGCCGCCTGCGATCCCTGATGAAAACTCTGAGACCATTGGACAGTTGAAAAAACAAGCCAACGAATACACGCGATGGATTGCCTCTGCGTGTCCGTGGCTGTAGGATCAGGCAGGTAAGCTGATCATCGAAGCGGTCGAGTCCCGGCCGTGAATCGAAAACTATAGTCTGTGAGGTAAACCATGTCGCTGGCGCTGCTGCTCTCTACCGTGCTGCTCTCCGCTCCCGCCGAAGGTGTCAAATGGAGCGATGGATCCTTTGACAACGCCCTGAAGAAGGCCGCTGAAAGCAAGAAGCTGGTCTATATCGATTTTTACACCGACTGGTGAGGATGGTGCAAAGTACTGGTCCGTGAGACCTACCCCAACAAAGACGTCGCCGCCCTGCTGAACAAGAACTTCGTCTCGATCAAGATCAACGCCGAAAAGGGCGAGGGAAAGGATATCGTCAAGCGCTACGGCGTCCGTGGCTTCCCCACTCTCCTCATCGTGGATGCCAAAGGCGAAGAGCTCGATCGTATCACCGGCTTCAGACCCCCTGACCGCTTCATCAGCACCATCCAGCCGATCCTCGCCGGGAAGTCCTACGGCGCGCTCAAGAAGAAGGCCGAGAAAGAGCCGGACAACCTCGAGGTCGCCGTCGAGCTCGGAAAAAAGGAAGAAGAGAGGCGGCAGTACGACAAGGCTGAAGCCCTCTACAAGAAGGTTCTCGCTGCAAAGGACGCCGGCCCGGCCATTCGTGAGGCCGCCGAGGGACGCATGGCCCTGCTGAGCTTCATGAAAAGCCGCGGCAGGGACATCGCCGGACTCCATGCCTACTTCGACAAGAAGAAGGACACGGCCGGGGTTGTCGACCATGCCAGGCTGCTCATGCGGGCCTACCAGGATGGAGATGAGGTCGCCAAGGTTGTCGCCGTTGGCGAATACCTCATCAGGCATGTCGGTGAAACGGACGCCACCCTTCTCAACAACTACGCCTGGTTCCTGGCAACCCATGATGAGAAGCTCGGGAGAGCTCTCGAACTGGCCAGGAAGGCGGTGAAGCTCCAGCCGGACGCGGCCTTCATCCTCGACACCCTCGGAGAGTGTCTCTTCCGCAATGGCAAGTTCAAGGAGGCCGTCGAGGCCCAGCGCAAGGCGATCAAGCTCGCCCCCGAGACCCAGCGCGAGGAGATGGAGGACCGGCTCTTCAAATTCGAAAAAGCCCTGAAGGAAGCGGCGAAGAAAAAAGAGCGGACCACCTGATCGCCGAGACGACACGCAACCCGGCCTATCTATTCAGGTGAGCCCTCTGGACTTAACCGGATGGTTTTCAGATAATCTCTGCAGCTTCATCCCCAAAGTCGCGGAGTAAAAATGCTGAATAGAAAACCATTCGGATTGTCCGTTTCGAGTCTCTCTATCCCTTCGCTACTCACCCTGCTGCTGGTGGGTTTTCCGGCTATTCCGGCTCTGGCCGCTGACCCGGTTCCTGTCGCTGAAGCTGACAGCGGAGACACCGCCTGGATCCTGGTCTCGACCGCGCTCGTCCTCTTCATGACGATCCCGGCACTGGCGCTCTTCTACGGCGGCCTGGTGCGGACCAAGAACGTGCTCTCGGTGCTGATGCACTGCTTCGCGATGACGGCGCTGATCTCGGTGCTCTGGGTGGTCTTCGGCTACAGCGTGGCCTTCAGTGAAGGGAACGCGTTCTTCGGCGGCCTCTCGAAGGCTCTCTTAGGCGGAGGAGCGAGAGACCAGCTCTTTCCCGGCACGACGATCCCAGAGACCCTCTTCTGCGCCTTCCAGATGACCTTCGCCGTCATCACCCCGGCGCTGGTGATCGGCGCCTTTGTCGAGCGCATGAAATTCACCGCCGTGATGCTCTTCTCAGCTCTCTGGCTCATCGTGGTCTACCTGCCGATCTGCCACATGCAATGGGGCGGCGGCTGGTTCGCCTCCCAGGGTGTCATGGACTTCGCCGGCGGAATTGTCGTTCATATCACCGCGGGCGTAGCCGCTCTCGTCGCCTGCATCATGGTCGGCAAGCGCAAGGGCTATCCCGACACGCAGATGATCCCCCACAACCTGACCTATACGGTCATCGGCTCCGCCATGCTCTGGGTCGGCTGGTTCGGCTTCAACGCCGGCAGCGCCCTGGCCGCCAATGGCCAGGCCGCCATGGCACTGCTTGTAACGCACCTCTCGGCGGCGACGGCAACACTCACCTGGATGCTCATCGAATGGAAGGCCAACGGCAAGCCCAGCGTCCTGGGCGCCGCCACCGGCGCCATCGCCGGACTTGCGGCAGTCACCCCCGCCTCGGGCTTCATCGGCCCAGAGGGAGGCCTGGCGATCGGTTTCGCCTCCGGCGCCCTGTGTTATTTCGCCTCCACGGCGGTGAAGAAACGCTTCGCCTACGATGACTCGCTCGATGTCGTGGGAGTCCACGGCGTCGGCGGCTTCATCGGCGTCATCATGGTCGCCTTCTTCGCCTCGGAGTCTCTCGGCGGCGGCGGCTACGGTAGCGGAGCTGACGCTGGAATGGCCGGCCAACTCAAGGCGCAGCTGGTCGGCGGCGGCGTCACCATCGTCTACACCCTGGTCGCCTCGATCGCGGTGTTCTGGGTGATCGATAAGCTGGTAGGCCTGCGCGTCAGCGACGAAGACGAGGAGCAGGGCCTCGACCTGGCCGAGCACGCCGAGACCGGCTACAGCCTCTGAGTTCGT
This sequence comes from Planctomycetota bacterium, assembly GCA_965659285.1. Lineage (GTDB taxonomy): Bacteria > Planctomycetota > UBA8108 > UBA8108 > UBA8108 > UBA8108. Next base: position 4,343 of record CBFHWB010000103.1, read on the forward strand.
CTCGAGGGCTGAGCCTGGAGAAAAAATGGTGGGCGTGCCCAGACTCGAACTGGGAACTTCCACCTTGTAAGGGTGGCACTCTAGCCAATTGAGTTACACGCCCATCCCGCAATGAGGCCGTGTATTCTCTCGCAGAGAACTGAAGATCGCAAGACCACCCCCCCGAACACCTAAAAAAATGTGGCCTGATAATTTTCTATAAAAAAACTCTCTGAGTAGTTGCCACCGAACCCGAGTTAGGCTATACAAACTAATAGTTGGTTCACCGAACAAACCTTTGGTATCCCCCTCTCAACAAGAGAAGAGTCTTCATGGGCGCCAACAACGCCAGGAAATCAGATCACCCCCAGGCCAGCTCGGGCGACGAACAGCGCCGGATCGACGTCCGGGTTAAGCTCGACGATGGCGGACGCCGGCAGGTCATCATCCAGGATCTGAGCTACGGACCGGGAATCGGCTGGTATGCGCAGAAAACCATCCGGCTCGACCCGGAGCAACTCGAGGCTCTCCTGGCCGCCTTGTCCTGTGCCAGGCAGGAATCCCGGCGAATGGGGAACAGCGCCCGAAAGAACCGGAAGGCCGGTCATTCCGCGGATACCATTTCCACGAACACGGCTCACCAGATTCTCCAATTAGCCGATTTCCTCGATCTGGAAACCAGCTGAACCCGCTGCTCAGAAAAACCTGCTCAGAAAAACCTGGCCGGATAGAGCGTTTTCACCCCTCAGTCGTTGGCGGCAAGATTGATATTCTTGCTCTTGACCTCGATCTTGTGCATCGAGAGGAACTTCTCGATCTCCCAGACGTCCTTCTGTTCCTGAACGATCTGCTCTTCGAGCATGAACTTGATCGGCTCGTTATCCGCAACCGCCGCATGCGCACTGCGATAGGTATCGAGAGCTTCCATTTCCGTCTCCAGATCCTGCTGGAGCATATCGACGACCGAGGTGGCCTGCTTGATATTAGCGGCCTCTATTGTCGGCACTCCCCCGAGAGAAACGATCCAGTCAGATACCAGCTTTGCGTGCCCGCGAGCCTCTTCACTTGATTCGTTGAAGAATTCCTCATAAACAGCCCGGTCGGTACCCTGCACCAGGGCGCTGTGCTGGCAATACTGGATGACGGCCGAATATTCGATACTCAACGCCTTGTTCAGAAACTCGATTGCTTTGTCCATTCTCTCTTCTCCGTGATTCCCATAGTATTTTTACCAGGCTGAATTCATGTCAGCAGGCTGGATGTCTATCAATTACCAACCGGATGTATTATTCGGCCAAGGATGCTGTTTTTCAACACCTAATTACCGTAAACCCTTATATTTAAAGGGTTTGTGTTGCCTAACCAGCGGTCTGTAAGCCAAACTGCCGATCTGTAGCTCAAACCTGGCGAGCTGAAGGGTCTGAGAACCCTCTCTCAAGGGCTCTCAGAGAGACCGCATGCCTTTATACTGCATAATGTTATGCAATACGAAGGTAGCGTCATTCGAGCCGAGGTTGACCCGTAGAATCGATTTACTGCCCTTCAAGACAAACGTCTTCACAAACGTCGCAGTTTTCGTGCTCTGGGCAGGTAACCTTGAAAGAGTTGAACTTTTTCAGAAAGCCAGCCACTACAGGGTCATCCTGAGAAAGCAATTGGACCAGGCCGAGAAGCTTTTCGCTGGCCTCATGACTCAGAAGGTGCTCGATTTTGCAGGCATCAATTTCAGCGCTTTCGGAATCGAGGCCAAGCACCTTGTGGAAGAAATTCGTGACCACCTCGCGATTGTAGACCACCTGCATCGCAACCTTCTCCCCATCTTCGGTAAGGCAGAGATGATGACGGTCGATCTCCGTAACCAGGCCGCGTTCCTTGAGATTCTTGATCTGCACAGACGCTGACCCCTTGGTCACCTGCAGATCATCTGCCACATCTTTCAGTATGGCGTAGCCCTTCAACTGTCTGAGTTCCTGGATGGTGGTGAGATAGTGCGCAACGCTGTGCGTCACCTCGTGCGCCGCGAACTCTTTCCAGACCTCGTTACTCATAGAAATCCCTCTCCTGGTTAACCAGAAGCATCCGATCTCTCAAACACAATGAAACAGGACAGCCGTAAACCACAGCCACTACCTGAACGGTAAGTATAGATGATTATTGAAAAGAAACAACGCAGCAATAGCTGCCTGCCATTGGGCGAGAGAGCTACCCTCTCACCTGTTCTCTGCAAGCCAGCGCTTCAGGCTGCTAACGGCTTTCGCCCTGTCGGCCTCGCCCCCGGATGGTTCATATTTAACCTCCGGCAACCGGGCCCGCTTCTTCAATGCCCCCCAGGACATCTCCCTGATAGCGAGGTCGGCATCGAGCAAGGTCTCAATAAGAAACTCATCCCGGCGGGGATGCTTCCCCTGGAGGACTGTTCTCACCAGAACCCCCCGCACCAGCTTCTCGCCCTCCTTTCGGTAGAGCTCCAGAAAACGCTCCATCAATTCCTCATTCTCCATCTCAGAGAGTACCCCCACAGCCGCCAGCCGCTGCTGGACTGATGGATTTTGCAGCATCTCAAGCAGAGCCCGGATGACCGAGGGGTCGTCATCAAAGGCCAGGAGCCCCTGGCTGGCAATTTCCACAGCGCCCTGGTCCTGATGCATCAGGTACTTCAACAGATACCTGGTGCCCCTCTTGTCTCTCCAATCGGCGAGAAGACGGGCCAGGAGCACCTCGCCTCGGTAGTCAACCTGGGAATCCGCCAACACGGCGACCACCACGGCGCTGCCTCGATCAGCTCCGAGGCTTTTGAGACGGACTACCGCCCGCTGCTGCCTCCCCTTCTCGAAGCTCTCAAGATCTCGCAGCACACTTGAGTTCTCCCGCAACCAATCGGTAGGAGTCAGCTTTTCTTCAGGCGTCGAGGAGCAACCGGCCTGCACAGTGATCGCGAGGAGTGCCGGCCATAGCGTCCGGAAACGGACCATTACTCGTCCTCCTCGTCGGTGTTCACCAGGATCCAGCGATCTTCGAGGTCCTGCAGCTTCTTCGCACGGTTCTTCAGGCTGACGGTGGTTTTCAGGAAGGCCTCCAGATCAGCCGGGAACGCACCTACATCAGGAGCTCCCTCTATGTCGTAGCGCTCCTTCATATTCGTCGCGAGGAAGGTCGCGATGCTGTCAAAAGACAGGTTCTCCTTCTCTATCGCGCTGAAGAGTTCCGTGTAGGGAAGCTCCTTCAGAGCGGAGGAGTCCTTACCCAGTCCGCTGTAGAGACGAAGCAGTTCATCTTTAAAGATGCCGTGGTCCTCGGCCTCGCGACCGGTAGCCCCGTCTTTGCGCTTCTGCCGCTCAAGGAAAACACCGAAGGCTCTCATGCTGTGCCCACTAGCTCGGCGCACCAGCTCGATATGAGCCTCCTCGAGCTCGACCCTCTCACCCCTGAACACCTGTTGCAGACCAAGGCTCTGTACACGCTGGACCTTGTCGTAGGACAGGCTGATGTTGTACGGAGAGTTCGGCAGCACGATCTCCCTGCGGGGAAGACTCAGCTCAGCGAAGCTGAGGGTCGGATTCAGCTCCTTCAGGTTTTCAATACAGATCGCCGCAACCTTAAAGAAAAGCGGCTTGTCTTCCTCGGGCCAGTCCTGAACGGTCCCCTCCGGCCACTTTCGCTGCATCCAGGTGAGCTTCGACAGTTCCTCACCTCCGAGATAATCCTTCAGCAACTCGAGCTTGGTAACTAATTGTCTTCTTTTGACAATGTTCAGAAGGGTGAGGTCCACCACGTCCATCTCGCTAAAGCGCTTGCCGTCAGGACCGACGGCTGGAACGCTGTTAATGGGATCAAGTCCGAGAACATCTCCTCCCTTGAGAATATGCCGGTCATTGAAGAGAACGCTGTCGAAGGTGTCGAAGTGCATGCTCTCTTTCGGTGTGGCAGAAGCATCGATCCCCTCCTCGCTGAGAATATGAGGAGTCACGACAATGATGACCTCCCGCCTCTCCTTCTGGGTCACTTTTCGACGGAACAGGTCTCCGAGATAGGGTATATCAGAGATGAAGGGAATCTTGTTAACCGTATCGATCTCCTGCTCCTGGATTAGCCCGCCAAGAATGATCGGACGGTGATTGTGAGCTACGCACTCGCCGATATACTGGCGCTTGATCACTTCAGGGATTCCTGCGAGATCCGTCTCGAAGACTCTCTGGCGTCCGACGATCTGGTTGTCCATGACCTCCAGTTGGAGGGCGATACGATCATCTTTCCCTCCGGTTATCCGCGGCCGGATGTGAAGCGTAATACCGGAGTAGACGGTACCCACGCTCTGAACCTCGTTGATCAGATTACCGTTGGTTGTATCCCGAGTGACTCCCGTCGAATTGAAGGTCGGAACATTACGACCGAGATGCAGGGCGCTGACTCGGTCATCGAGGGTCAGGATCTTCGGCCGAGCCCGGACCTTGGCCTCGCCCTCTCGAACCAGCATATGCAGAGCAGCCATAAACCTCCCCTGGATATCCAGGCTGCTATCATCAAAGAGCAGCTTCAGACCCTCGTTCATCACATCGGGTACAAAGGAGCCCTCAGCGCGCGCGCCCGGAATTCCCGGCTGGACGACAGCCTCGCCGGGCAGCGGCAGACCCGCGGAGCCGAGGGCGTGACCACCACCGAACTGGACGGAATCGATACCGAGATCAGTGAGCTTATTCGCCTCGAGCTCGATGAGTTGCACCTCGATCATGATCCTTCGAGCCGGCACATCGATGGTCTCCACGAAAGCCCTGATCTTCGCGAGATCTTCAGTTGTCCCGACCGTCATCATCCCCCCGCGCATCTCCGTAGATGAGGTCTTGTCAAAGGTCATCACCAATGATCCATTGTTGCTGTCGCCTCCATAGCCTGTGGGCATCGTAACCGCGTCCTTGCTCGGCATGTCATAAACAAATGGGATCTGCGGAGCCGCGGACAAGGGCGAATTGGCGATACCGCCCCCCTTCTCTACATACATCTCGGTCGTGCGTGACAAGGTTCTCTGCTTGCTCCCTTCCTTCCAGGTAAGAGCGTCGCTTGCTGGAGTCAGTTGCCACACATTGCAGATGCCAGACATCAGCAAGGCGTCCATCGCCAGGCGAGCGCCTACATACTTCGGCCGCAGAACCTCGCGTTTGATTTCAAGGTCAAGCTGGTCATAACGATCGAGCATATCCACGATCTTAAGGGTGAGGGGATCGGTGGGAGCCTCCGTCTCTCCTAAGATCACCAGCGAGCGTGTCTTCCCCTCGACCTTGCGCAAGTGGCCTTTCTCGATCCAGTCCGGCTTGACGTTCTCGACAAAACTGATCGCCTCGGTGGCGCCCTTATGAAAGAGCGTCTTGAAGGTGATATAGCCCTGGGGGCGAGGAGCGGGCGCGGGCTTTACGGGGACCGGCTCGGGTGCAGGCGAGGGCTCAGCCTTCGCAGGGACCGGAGCGGGTTTGGGCGCGGGCTCGCCGCCGCGGAGCGCCGGCTCTTCCTTCCGCTCCCCTGCTGCCGGGGCCGGATCGGAAACGGGAAGCTCCTTCTTCTCCTCGGGTAAGACCCCCGGCACCGCCGCACTCTCGGGAGCTGAAGGAGCCTTCCCCCGCGCAGTCTTCAGCCTGTTCAGAGCATTCAGAACATCTTTGTCGATCTCCGGGATTCCCACCTCATCCCCAGCCGGTGCCTCTGGCTCGGGAGACTCGACAACCGGCGACGGCACCTTGACCTCTTCGTTCGCCGCGGACTGGCCCTCGCCAGGCGCGCTCTTTTTTTCCCGTGACGGCGATGCGGCAGACTCGCCGGGTGAAACAGCCGGTCGATGAAGATTCAGCTCATCCAGGAGCGCCAGGGCGCGGCTGTCCTCCAGCGGTGAGTCAGCCGTGGCGACGATTTCCGGTTCGGTTGCGGCGGGAACATCAGCGATCTCGCTGACCTCAGCCACCGGCGGAGCGGCCGGAACTGGCGCTGGAACCTCTTCCTTCTCGATCGCTGGCGGGGGCGCTGGAGCCGGCTCGACAATCGGCCCGTACTCAATAGCGGACGGCGTCTCCCCTTCCCCTTTACCGATTTCAACGACAGCCCCCTGTTCAATGAAATCTTCCCCGGCAACCGGCTTTTCGGATAACTGCGGGAGCGAGGCACTCTCTTCCGTTGCGGCGCCTTCATCTTTCTGCGCTCCGACCGGAGGCTCGGTGGTTTTGCAGCTGACTACGATTCCGCCCGCTATCGCGCAAAGCAGAAGAAACGCCCCGAACCAACCTGAAGAATTCGTTCCTCTGGTGTCCATACTTAACTCCTTGGTTCTCTTCACTTTCATATTTCCTTTCACCCGCAGGCGACCTTCAAGCGCATGATCAACGGTCTCCGATGAATACGAAGGCCGCCCACTGACGCGAGTGACTGTATTTTCCCTTCAACATCGCGAGCTTCGCCTGTCGCAATGCATCGACACGATCCCTGCCATGGCGAATCCAATGATCGTAAAACAAGCTCATCAACTCAGCTGTTGCCGCATCCTCCACCTTCCAGAGGCTCACCAGCAGAGCCCCGGCCCCGCAATGCAGAAAAGCGGTAGCCAGCCCGACTGGATCATCTCCTCCCTGGATTTCATTTCGGCCCGTCTCGCAGCCGGAGAGAGTCACCAGCCGATTTCCCTTCAGATCCATCGCGTAGATCTCCCATGCCTTCAACCGGCCATCACGCGAGCTGGTCTTCGAACCCTCCCCGCCCGGAGCGAGAAACAGGGTCGACTCCCATGGCCTGGCTGGATAAAACTCGCCGTGGCAGGCGAAGTGAATAACATCCTGCCCCCTCGACAGCGCCGCAATGACGCTCTCCCTGGCCTGGATGCCGCTCAACACGACACTCTCACGGAAGCCGGGAGAAAAAGCCGCGACCTCATTGCGGGCGTGTACCAGGCTCACCTTATTCGGTTTTCCGTCCCGGTCGTAATCGGTGTCCGGGTCAGCAAGGGCTAACAGCTTGAGCGGCTTCCGCCCAACGCTGGGCCCCCCGGCTCCGCCGCGCACCGAGTTCAAACGAAGATACCTCAGCAGGCTCGCGCTCTGGAGATACGAGATAGTCCATCTCTCAACCTGGAAACCTTCCGGCCCCGTAAGGGTTTCAAACGGCAGCCTGTGAAGAACACCATGAGGAATGATCAGGACGCGTGATTTCTTCACCCGCGCCGCGATGGGAAAGAGGAGTTCCTTGTAGAGCTGGCTGGAGAGCGCATGGTCCGCGGCGGAACCGGCAAGGTAACGCCGAACGGTATCCGCCAGCTTGCGAGGGTTGACCTTCAACTCGGCCACGGCAACCTCCTCATCCTGGACCAGGAAGACCGCCAGGGAATCGCCCAGCGAGAAGTATTCCAGCAAGGCTGTATCCTCCGGCAATTCCGCGATGATCTCGGCCGCCGTAGCGGGCGCCCCGTCTACCAGCATCCCGAGCAGAGGCTGCTTGAGCGCCGCATGCTGAAGCCTTTTCTTGACTGCCGCCAGGCGCGCGCGCAGGGCATTGAAATCTTCACGCGCCCCCCTGACCCCGAGCAGGCTCATGGCTCCGCCGCCCCCAGAAAGGTTAGCCCTGCCGTTGAGTGAAACATACTGGCGATAGAGCCTGCTGCCGTCAGGGTCGGCCAGCGTGACGAACCTCCAGCCCATGGACTCGACCAGGGCGCGAGCTCGTGAACGCTCCGCGAACTCCAGGGCGCGAGCCGCTCGCCCTCCGCTCATTTCACGACGAACGAGATAGCGATACATATCCAGCTTGTCGGTCATGAATCCTGTCTTCGACTCCACGTCCAGGATCCTCGCGCGGTAGGATTCCACTATCCGAACCGCCTCGCCCAGGTGCTCTTCAGCTTCGCCTCTTCGCCCCATCTTCTCGGCTATGCGGGCGAGGTACCAGTGGCATCTCCACTGGGTCTCAAACTGCCCGGAATCAACCGCCCTGTCGAGCGCCCACCGGGTAAACTTCTCCGCGCTTTCATAAGATCCTGACTCGAGGTAAAGCTCCCCGAGATTGGATCCGGCGATAGCCGAAAGCCTGGTATTTCCAGCCTCTCCAGCGCGCCGCATGGCATCGTCCTGCAGGCTGATCGCCTTGCGATACCTGTCGGTCTTTTCTTTGCCGCCAAGAGCACGGGCCTGCTTGCGCAGGATATTGGCCTGGTAGATCGAGTTGGTCAGCTCCAGTTCCAGCTTCCCCGGCAGCTTCCTCGCCGCATCGGCGTCCAGTTCACGATCCACGGCCTGGAAGACCCTCAGGGCCTGGGACAGGCGTTCCGGTTCACTTCTTCCCCGTTCATACAGGGCCGCCCCCATCAGTATGCGCGCCCTGATCCTGACCTCGAGGGAAGCAGCGGGGCTTCTCACCAGCCCCCGGACCCGCTCACCCGCAGCGACCGGTTTTCCCAGTGCCATGAGCACCACAGCCTCGTTCAGGTCAAGACGCGCGACAAAGGCCGCTGCCCCGGCGGCGACAGCCAGCGCGCGGGCACGTTTCAGCGAATGGAGCGCCCCCTCGAAATCGCCCAGCAGTTCGCAGGCCATACCCGCCCGGGAAGTGACCGCAGCTTCCAGCCAGGGATAACCCAGCCCGGCGAGATCAACTTCAAGCAACTCCCTGGCCAACGCATACTCTCCCAACTCGAGAGCGGACAGGGAGGCGATAAAGGCCAGGAGAGCCCTGTCCCTCTTTCGCAATTCGCAGGAAGCGAGCAGGCGGACCATCCCGCTGGCGACCAGGGTCAGCTCAGCGCGCGAGCCGACCGCGAGCCCGGCAAAACGGGAACGCGGCCTTGGAGCCTGCTCCGCCTTGCCCCCCAGGGCGGTAATCTGCGCCCTGATGGAGAGGAGCCTGTCGCCGTAGCCGAGAAACTTCGCGGCCCGGGCGAGCAGAGCGAGGGTACGAAGGCGGGTGTCCCGGTCTGCCTTTTCAAGAAGGTCTTGATGGAGAGTCGAATAATTCCACGCCCCCTTGAAATCACGCAGCATGAATTGGAGCCTGATCGCGGCGGCGGCTCCTTCAGGGGAAGGCCGCGAGTTCACCTCGATGGCCGCGAGGGCTTTTCGAAAACACGCATCCGCCCTCTGCTGGATGCTGTCACCGTGAATACCGTGCAGTACCGCCAAAGCCTCGTAGACCAGTGGGAGATCCCGGGCCTCGGCATTGTGCTGGAGAGGATAACGCTGGCGAACGAGCGAGAGGATCCTGATGATCTCTCCCAACTCCTTCCCATCGATCTTCCGCCCTGCCCTGGTAACCAGGACAGGAACCCTCAGAGGGTCGTCGCCACCCTTAGCCAGTACGCTGAATTCATTCGAATCAAGCATACTGACCGCCAGATTAAGACGACGAGCCCTCGAGGTCTGCTTCAAGCTCGGCTCTGCGAGTTTTACAGCCAGACTCTCTATCTCTGACCAGCAGTCGTAAGCTTTGCCATAAGCCTCAGTTGCCCCCCGCATTATGGAAACACCCTCGCGCTCTAACCCCTGCCAGGGGGAGGCATGCGCGATGACGCACCAACAGCAAACAGCGCAGGTGATGCACTGTAAGAAACAATAAAGCTTTCTCCTCAGCGATGATCGTGGCCCTACCAAGGACTCCTCCAACCAATTGAGCCATCGCGGCAAAAAAGACTGCTACACTCTATATTTTTTCGGAATAAATGAGCCGATAACTTGAATAGAAATAGGTAGATACCGAAATCTGTCGGGTACTGGAGCCCATCCTGGCTGAATAATGCCTAGGACTCGAAGGTTACAAATATGCAACCGCTGTTCCATCTCTCAATTATTCTCCCTAACCCGTTTAATTGACTGAAGATAGTGCTCTAAGCTCAGAAGCGGCATCGACCCGCTATCTGTCAGATATCCTGACACCCAGCACTATTCATTTAATGACTGCTTCTTTCATAGGTTGGCGAAAAAGCACATAATCGCGTTTATGACTCAAAATTCGAGCCATCCGAAACAACGGGAAGAACCGAAAAACCGACCGTCTGCCGAAGCCTTCGAAGCTCTCGAAAAACTCTATCGACGTGTCGACAAAGAGATCAGCGAGAGCGGAGTCGAGTGCTGGCTGCGCGGAGATTGCTGTGATTTTGAGAAAGTCGACCACACTCTCTTCGCCTCCAGCCTGGAGCTTGAATACGTCAGGAAAAAACACCCCGAGACCTTTCCCCCCGACAACGTACTCTGCCCCTTCTGGGAAGATGGCCGCTGCGTAGAGCGGGAGAGGAGGCCGCTCGGCTGCCGTACCTATTTTTGCGATGGAAACTTCGCAGAGCAGTTGCAGGCAATCTACGAGAAATACCACGCTGAGATCAGGGAGTTGGCGAAACGATATGACCTTCCCTACAGTTACGAACCCTTTGTTCTTGCCCTTCGGACCTGACGTGACCAGCACTGAATTGAATACGTGTCTGCCGGAGCGAACATCTCCCTCAAACGAGAGCGCCGATGGACCTTCCCTGGAGAAGAGCTCTTGATCGGCCGCGGAAGAAACCTCTCAGAGGAAAGAAACCACCTCACGCTGGTGGTCAAGACAGGAGAGCCCCAACGCCTCGACAGCTTTCTTGTCAGCAACCTCGCCTGGAAATCGCGCAGCCGCCTCCAGGGTCTCATCAAGGATGGACGAGTGA
>CBFHWB010000104.1:0-14945 GCA_965659285.1 Planctomycetota bacterium
TCGGTGACGGTGTCCATCGGCGAGCTGCAGATGGGGTTCTTGAGGGCAATCCGGCGGGTGATGTGCGTCGAGAGTTCGACGTCCGACGCGGCGAAGTCAATATGTCCGGGCAGAATGATGAAATCGTTGTAGGTCAGGCCATCCCCTCTTTCAAAGAGGATGCCGGCAGTTTCACCGTCCAGATGCATATTTCACTCCCTGGAGTCTTCTCTCAAGGATGATTGCCTTAAGCACCAACACGAGAGCCGATAGTCACTTAAGGAAAATTCAATCGGGTAAGTATATGAGCGCAGTAAGAGAAATCAAGAACAACTCGCCACACTGTTTGACGTATTCGTCCATCTGCCGGCGCTGCCAGGGGCTGTCGGGTTTACGCATCGGCGGGGTTGCCGGGCGGCTCACTCGGAGGCGTTTCCTCCCGGGGCGGGATCGTCGACCGGGAGGCGTCCCGGGCGGCCCCGCTCGAGCCAGCTCAAAGGTGCCACATTCGTCTAATAGTGTTTGACTGGCAACGGGGGTGATTTTATCATTCCTCCGGCTTGAAACCCTTCCACCTTATTGGTTTACGGAGCCCCTGCTGTCCATCGCGTGATGAGATCTGGCCGGTTTTTCCGGGAGCCGGGGTAGCTCGGAGTGTCGAGAGCCAATATTTACCGTCTGCGGAATACAGACAGGCTTTTTTCCCATGCTGCTGTTTTGCCCTGCAGGAAAGGGCGGCGAAAGGTAGAGATGAGCGAATCAGAACTCCCCCCCGAATTAAACGACGACGAAGCTGACCAGACCGACAAGATGGAGGTTGCCGAGGAGAACCTGGTCGATGGCAGTGATCTCGATACAGTGGAGAAACTCCGTGAGGCCTACGACCGGATTCGAGATGAACTTGGCAAGGTGATCGTTGGCCAGGAAGAGGTACTCGAGCAGATCCTGATCTCGATTTTCGCCAGGGGGCATAGTCTCCTTGTCGGTGTTCCGGGCCTTGCCAAGACGTTGATCATCTCGACACTCGCGCGATGCCTCTCCCTCTCCTTTTCGAGGATCCAGTTTACGCCGGATCTCATGCCTTCGGACATCACCGGTACCGAGGTGATCCAGGAGGACAAGGGAACCGGCGAGAGGAACTTCAGGTTCCTCCAGGGGCCTATCTTTGCCAATGTGATTCTCGCGGATGAGATCAACAGGACGCCGCCCAAGACCCAGGCCGCCTTGCTGGAGGCGATGCAGGAGCGCCAGGTTACCGCAGGTGGAACTAAACATGAGCTTTCGGAGCCCTTTTTCGTCCTTGCGACGCAGAACCCGATTGAGCAGGAGGGCACCTATCCGCTTCCAGAGGCGCAGCTTGACCGTTTCATGTTCAATATCCTCGTGGATTATCCGACCGAAGATGAAGAGGTCGAGATCATGAAGAGAACCACCGTCGGGCAGGATGTGAATGTTGAAGAGATTCTCAACGGCGACGAGATTCGTGAGTTGCAGGAGATCGTGAGAAAGGTACCGGTTGCCGACGAGGTGATTCGCTACGTGCTCAGGTTGACCCGGGCGACACGGATCAATAAGGAAGAGGCGCCTGAATACATCAAGGACTGGCTTGCCTGGGGCGCTGGTCCCAGGGCGTCGCAGTACCTGATCCTGGGGGCTAAGGCCCGGGCGGTTCTTTACGGTCGTAATCACGTCTCGGCTGAGGATGTCCAGGCTGTGGCCTATCCGGTCCTGCGTCACAGAATTCTGACCAACTTTAGCGCCGAGGCTGAGGGAGTCAGCCCAGAGACGATCATCGCCCGCCTGATCGAGGATACTCCTGTTCACGACACGGGTGCCGCCGGAGCCGCCGCGAGCGGTTGATGGTTTTTGCCTGAGCGCAGGGCGCTTCGGCTGGAGGAGATGTCCGTTGGCGCACTTCATTTTCATCGGCTTGCAGAATAGGGGAGAGATGATTGGCTGCTGATTCGCCTTCCAAGTACCTTGACCCCAAGGTCCTCAACGGGATCTCCAGGCTGGAGCTCAAGGCCCGGCTTATCGTCGAGGGATTCATCTCGGGACTCCATCGCAGCCCGTATCACGGCTTCAGTATTGAGTTTGCCGAGCACCGGGAATATGTCCCCGGTGATGACATTCGCCACATCGACTGGAAGGTTTTCGGGCGCTCCGACCGCTTCTATATCAAGCAGTACGAGGAGGAGACCAACCTCAACACCCATATCCTCCTGGACGCATCGGAGTCGATGAACTATTCCTCCGGTGAAGTCAGCAAGTTTGATTACGGGGTGATGGTGGCGGCTTCCCTGGCCTACCTGCTTCTGCGCCAGCAGGATGCTGTTGGGCTGGCTCTCTTTGATGACAAGGTCCGCGACCTGGTAGGTGCGCGGTCCACAGGATCCCATCTCAAGACCCTGCTGGAGGTGGTGGAAAAGCCGGGGCTGAAGGAGAAGACTGACCTCGGGGTCATCCTGCACCAGTTTGCCGACAGGATCAGCCGCAAGGGACTGATCGTCATCATCTCAGACATGCTCGATGATATTGAGCATATTGAGCGAGGTCTGAAGCACCTGCGCTATTGCAATCACGAGGTGATTCTCTTCCACCTGCTCGACAAGGATGAGCGAACCTTTCCATTCCAGAACATGACCATGTTTGAGGGGCTGGAAGGCATGGAGGATGTGCTGGCTAATCCAAGACTCCTGAAGGAAGCCTATCTCGGGGAACTGGAGAAGTTTCTCAGCAGACTGAGAAGGGTCTGTCGGAACAATCGTTTCGATTATGTGGCCCTGGACACCAGCGATCATCTTGACGTGGCCCTCTCGACCTACCTGGCCAAGCGTACGGGGAGCTTGAGACGGTGAGCGGAATCTTTCTCAACTCAGGTCTGCTTTGGCTTGGCGCTCTCGTCGGTGTGCCGATCCTCATCTACCTGATCAATCGCCAGCGCTTTCGTCGCCGGAAATGGGCTGCGATGGTTTTTCTCCTCAAGGCGCTGAAGAAGAGCCGGCGAAGACTGCAGATACAGAACCTCCTGCTCCTTCTGATCCGCTGTCTCATCCTCCTTCTGCTTGTCCTGGCCGTCTCCCGCCCGGTCCTGCATTCTGATTCGGAGGTCTTCTCCAGCGAGGGGAACAAGAACTGGATCTTCGCCATCGATACCTCCTATAGCATGGAGTACGTGGATGGCGCATCGAGCCTGCTGGACAGGGCCAAGCAGACTGTCCTCGATGTCGTTACATCCTACGCAAAGGAGGACGACTATGTGGCTGTCATGACGCTGGATTACCAACCGGACGTGATCTTCGAGAGGAGCCAGATGAGCGCCCCGAGGAAAGCGCTGCTCGAGTCCGAACTCGATCGCCTGGTCAGCAGCAACCGCGGGGTTCGCCTGGTGACCTCGCTGCGTTCCATAGCCGACCTGGCAGATCAATTCGTGACAGCCGCGGGGACGCCTGAGCCGTGCCGGATCGTTTTTCTCAGTGATCTTCAGCGCAAGGACTGGCTTGGCAAGGAGGGACCCCGGTCTCCCGAGATCAAGCAGCTCTTCGATGAGTTCAGATCCGAAGGGCACGAGCTCGTGTTTTCACAGCTCGCCGCCGCCGAGAGCAACAGGTCCAATGTGGCGATCACCGATCTCACGGTCAAGCCGGATCTCTTCGCCAAGGGGGTGGCTGTCGAGATCCAGGTGACGCTGAGGAATTACGGCAGCCGGGAAGCTGATGGACTCGACTTTACCGTGCGGGTTGATCCGCCTGTGACAGGGAATCCAGGGGAAGCGCAGGCGGGGGAGATCCTGAGAATCCCGGCCGGGGGCGTTGTGACCCGCAGCCTTCCCTATCGTTTCGATTCACCCGGATATCACTCGGTTGTCGCCGAGGTGCGCAGTGATGGCCTCGTGGTGGACAATAAGCGTTTCTTTACGGTCGATGTGCGGGACCAGATCGAGATCCTCCTGGTGGATGGAGATCCGGCTGTCAACCCTCTTGAGCGCGAGACCTTCTACCTGCAGACAGCCCTGCAGCCGCGGGATGATGCCTTGACCACTCTTGGCGGCCGTATCACTCCCTTCCAGCCGGTCAACCTGACGGCTGATCTTCTTCGAGACGTGGAGTGGAAGAGGTTCTCGCTTGTTGTTCTTGCCAACGTGGCCGACATTCCCGTAAAGGAGCTCGCGACCCTGCGGCGCTACGTCGCTGAAGGCGGCTTCCTGGTGGTCTTCATGGGAGCCAACGTTGATCCCCAGACCTACAACAGGATCTTCCACGCTCCCGGGCCTGAGCGATTGCTGCCGTTTGAGGTTGTTGAGGAGCGCGGCGACAGCCTCAGCCCGGTCTACCTTCAATTTTCCGACAAATCCCATCCGGTGGCGGATTATTTCGCGCAGCACAAGGAACGAACCGAATTGCACAGAGCCCTGGTTCCCTTCTACCGATTCATGAAGATGGCAGCCGAGCCCGGAGGCAAGGAGTCCACGGCCAGGGTCTTCTGCCGCTACAACGACCTCGACAGGAGCCCAGCAGTATTTGATAACTCCTACGGCCGCGGCCGGGTCCTGTGGTTTACCTCCTCTGCTGATGATGACTGGAACGAGTTTCCAGCCTGGCAGGACTACGTGGTCTTTCTCTACGAGTCGATCGCCTACCTGGTCGGATTCCGCCGTCTGAACGATAACCTCGGGATCGGGGAGGAGTTCCAGCGTTTCTACGACAGTTCGCGCTTCGCCTACGAGGTCAGGCTTCACGCTCCGCCCCTGCCGGGTCGGGGGCTGACTGGAAGCCGCACCGTTCCGATGGCCATGCGCGAGCTTGACGACTCAGGGAGGTTCTCCCTCGCTTACGGGCAGACGGATGTTCCCGGGCTGTACAGGCTCGAGCTGAGACAGGGACAGGCCGGAGCCGGGGAGGAAGGCGAAGCCTCCGCCGCGAAAAAAACCACCGAGTATTTCAGCGTCAACGTTTCCACTGAGGAGAGCGACCTGCGCGGGATCGAGGCCTCGGAGATGGAGTCGCACTTCGGTGTCGAGGCCAGCCAGCTACTGAACTATTCCGAAGAGGTTGAGACCAGGCAGCAGCAGAAGGCTCTGCGGCGCGACCGGGAGCTGTGGAAATATTGCCTGGCGGCGGCTATCGCGCTGCTCTTTCTCGAGACGGCCCTGGCGCAGTTCGTTGGCAGGAGGGCGGGCTGATGTTGCCGACGACCCTGAGAGGAAGCTTTCTTTGCCAGGTGGAGGCGCCGGACCTTGTCACCGAGACTGAGGAGACGATTCGTTGGCTCGATATGCCCGAGGCCTGGATCGTCGCCCTGCTGATCCTGCCCCTGGTGCTCGCCTTCGTCGCTTTTTTCTACAAGAGGGAGAAGCCGGTCGGGAATCCCCGCTGGCGTTGGGCTCTCGGCGGCCTGAGGCTGCTTGTGTTGACTCTGGCCCTGTTGATCCTGGCCAATCCGGTGCGGCAGACGAAGACCTATGAGCGAAGAGACAGCACCCTGGTGTTGCTGGTGGATGACTCTCTCAGCCAGGATATCAAGGACAGGTATTCCGAACGCGAGATTCCCAAGTCTCTTGCCCGCCTGTTCCGGACCCAGGCGGATATCGTCGAGGGAACGACGCGATATGACCTGGTGCGCAGGCTGGTGCGCGACGAGGAGCTTGATTTCATCGAGAAGTTGAGGAAGAAGGGCAAGCTCGCGGTCTATACCTTTGGCGGCTCAGTGAACAGTCTCGATAAATTTCCGAAGATCGAGGGGGATGAGGATCCCGCCTCCGGGACCGGAGACGAGACCGCGAACTCCGCGGCGGATGACGAACTGCTGCCGTCGTACTCAAAGGTTCGAGATGATCCGCGGGTGCAGGAGACGAGGGTGGCGGAGGGACTCCGGGACTCGGTCTCAGGGGTTCTCGGACTCGGATTCGGCAAGCGGCGTGAGAAGGTCTCCGGGGTGATCATGGTGAGCGACTTCCAGCAGAACGCGGATACTATTTCTATCACCGAGTACGCTCGCAGGCTGGGAGAGCGCAAGATCCCGGTCTTTACCATCGGTGTCGGGAATCCCGATGAGCCGAAGGACATTCGGATCACCAACGTCGATGTAAACGACGTTGTGCTGGTGGATGATGATGTTCCCTTCGATGTTTCGCTGGTCGCCGATGGTTTCGAGGGAGAGCGGGTCCGGGTCGATCTGCGAATTGATTCGACTATTGCCAGCACGAAGTATGTCGTTCTCGATGGGAGTGGAAAACGCCAGGGAGTTCGCTTTCGCTACCAGCCGCGGAAGGCCGGGAAGCTTACGGCGACGGTTGAGGTCGAGCAGCAGGGTGGAGAGGTCTTCTATGACAACAACTCCATGTCGCGCAACCTGACGGTCCTCGATCAGAAGATCAAGGTGCTCTACGCCGAATATCTTCCGCGGTGGGAGTATCGCTATCTCAAGAACGCTCTCATTCGCGACAAGACCATGGAGACGCAGGTCTATCTCTTTTCGGCGGATCCCGAGTTTACCCAGGATTCCTCTACAGGAGTTCCTCCGCTGAGAGCTTTTCCTTCCCGCAAGGAGGATCTGTTCAAATACCACGTGATCATTCTCGGGGATGTCGATCCCGAGCGTCATCTCGGCGCCGGCCGCCAGGAGCTGCTCAAGGAGTTTGTAGCCTCGGGAGGCGGCGTTATTTTCCTCAGCGGACCTCATTCCAATCCACTTCGGTACGCTCGCGCGACAGATCTCTACACGATTCTGCCTGTGCAGGTCAACGAGACGGGGTCGCTCAAGGGGGGGGATGCCCCGGTCACGGAGTCTTTCAACGTTAAGCTGAGCGCGGTGGGGATGGAGCATCCGGTGATGAGGCTTGATAATGACCAGGCTCGAAACCGCCAGCTCTGGGAGAACGAAGACGGCCGTTTTTATGAACACCTTCCCGGGTTCTTCTGGTTTGCCAGGGTCGGCAAGGCCAAGGGAAACGCCGTGGTCCTGGCGCGCCATCCCCAGCTCGTTCAATCCTTGAGCAATCCGCCCAAGCCGCTGGTCATTTTCGCGTTCATGAATTACGGCAAAGGCCGGACCTTTTTCAGCGCGGTCGACAACACCTGGCGCTGGCGGGCGGGTGTCGACAATCTCTACTTCTACCGATTCTGGGGCCAGCTCTGTCGCTTTGTCGCGGCAGGTCGATTGCTTGGTAAGACACCGCGCTACAGCATTACCTCAGACAAAGAGGTCTACAGCATCGGAGAGAGTGTCCGGGTGGAGTGCCAGGTCTACGATGCCAACATGAATCCATCGGAGGACGAGATCGTCTCCATCTACCACCAGGTGCAGGGGGAGGTCGATGAGCCGCCGCAGCAGATAGACCTGTCTCTCCATCTGCAGGGGCAGGGAGTTTACAGGGGAACCCTTTCCGCCGGCGCCAGGGGCCGTCACGACCTGTGGCTGGGTACACCCGAGGAACGATTTTCTTTTACCTCTTATACCGTTGAGGTGCCGGCCCTGGAGGCGAGGGACACCCGGTTAAACCGGCCCCTGGGCCGCCAGATCGCGAAGTTGTCAGGAGGCGCGTATTTTGATCTGCACGAGGTTATGAACGCCGTAGGCAAGGTCCAGGGGCTCAGCCAGACCAATGAGACCCCGTTCGTCGATGACGAGCTCTGGGACAAGTGGTGGGTTATCGTCCTCATAACCGCTATTCTCGCCGCCGAGTGGATCCTGCGAAAAGTGGTACGGCTGGTTTGAGGGGGACTCGGACGGTAAACTAAGATAGCCGAAGCGCGTTGCCGGCAGATGGATTGAGAGACAGGCAGGTTCAAATCAGCGGATTGGATAACATGGCATCTGCAGAAGATCTGAAGGACAAAATTTCCGGCGCGCGGTTCACGGTTTCCGTTGTCATGCTGTTTTGCCTGCTGGCGGCGGGCTCTCTCAGTTTCGCGCGTGAAAAGATCTTTGTTGCAGGAGGCGGGGGCGAGTGGACCTCTCGTCTTGTCGAGGCTCTGGGCGCTGTTGAGACCGGGAATTATTCCATGGCTGCCCGGGTACTCCAGGAGCTCGTTATCTCCGATGAGGGAGGCATGATCAGGATGCCTGTTTTGTCGACCCGTCTCACCGAACTCAAGGAGATGCTCGCATCAGATTCCGGAAAAAACGCTCCGCTCCCGGCTCCCAGGGCTCGCGCCGTGCCTGTTCGCCCCGGGCAGTTCGGGAGACGACCCTCTCAAGTTGTCTCTCCCAGGGAGACGAAGGAATGGGGGCGCTATCTGAGTGTGTCGAGAGCGGCTACGCTGGTGCTGGGCCGGCTGCCCGAGGCGGGGCTCGTCCGCTACAGGGAACTCTATGGTGAGGCCGCAGGCGAACTCCTGCGCGAATACGAGGAGACCGGTGACCCCCGGGTTCTTCAACAGGTCTGCAGGTTCTACGGTCTTACCGAGTCCGGGCTCTTCGCCCGGGAGTTGAATGCGGATCTCACCTTCGAGTCCGGTCGATTCAAGGCGGCCTGGGTTGATTATCGTTCGGTGCTGGCGGATCGAGCCCGGGGCGCAGTGAAGCCCGGGGCGCTGATGAGGCTGGTGGAAAAGTCCCTGGCCTGCCTGAAACACGCAGGCTTCCGTGAACTGTTCAGCCATGAGAAGGATCGTCTTGACAAGCTGGTCCGCGGTGCCGGCGAGAAGGAGCATGGTCTCTATCTCGAGCTGCTGAAGAAGCTCGATAAGGAGGCCTTCCAGGGCGGGCTTCCCGCCAGCGCAGGCAGGGCTCCGGCGAGCTATTGGGGTGGAGAACTTCCGGGCGGCGCCACCTCGCCCAGGCTTGGAGCAGGAGGACTTCCGGACCTGCCTGGCGGACCGATGGAGATTTCCTGGATCAGCCTCGACGATGAACTGCGAAAGACGGTTGCCGTGGCGGATGACCTGGATCCTCTGCTGAACAACAGCTTCTTTCGGGGGCAACTCATCCAGCCCAAGGGTATCGATTATCCCTTTGTTCCCCTGGTGAGAAAAAACTCCGTGTTTGTCTCCGGTGTCTACAGCATCTACGAAATAGACGGCCGACCGGGAGTCGGGAAGCTTCTGCGCACGATTGAGAAGCCGACCCCTGCCGGGCTGCGCGGCCGCTATCGTGAGCAGAGTGATTCCTCCATCTACGCGGTGACCTTGTGGGCTCGTGGACTGGAAGGCGAGGCTGATCGATTCTCAGGTCTTGGGGAACTGCCCGGAGAAATCCTGCTCTCGCATTATATCGCCGGTTTCTCCCGCCGCCGGCATTACATGGGTTACGACATAACGGTCAGCATTCCGACACGGTCCCTGGCGGCTTTTGATGGCGCCAGCGGCGATCTTCTCTGGCGAACTGAGGATCTGAGAGCCTCGGTGCAGAAAGACATCTACGGCCCCAATGAGATTCCGGCGGAGATCAGCTATTCATCTCCTGCCCTGGTTCGCGATGGCCTGGTTTTCGCGGGCGGCTGGAAGCAGGAGGGCTATATCAACAGCCTGCTGCGCGCGCTGGACCTGAAGACCGGCAAGACGGTCTGGGAGGCTACGATCTCCTCCTCTCAGATGGAGCAGACCATGTTTGGCGAGCTTGGCCGGGAGCCCTTCGCCTCGTTTCTCCTGGAGGAAGATGGTGTTCTCTACTATCTCACGAATCTCGGAGCTGTAGCCGCCATCGAGAGCCGCAGCGGCCGTGTGCTCTGGGTGACGGCCTACGATGACATCAAGCCTCCGCCTACCATGGGAAGGATACCCCGGCTGCGGGAATTATATTGGGGTCTGAACTCTCCGCTGCTCCTGGGGAATGTTCTCATCGCGGCTCCTCGGGACTCGCAGTACCTTCTCGCTATCGACACCGGTAAGGGGCCGGCCGGCCCGGGCAGAGAGGGAGAGATCCTCTGGGCCTACGACAACTCCGGAGGAGATCTCAGGGATCTGCTGGGGGCTCACAATGGACGGCTCTATTTTTCCGGACGGGATGGGATTTTCGCTCTCGATATCACCGAGCTCAATGCCGCAGGTGATCTGGTCCGGAAGCCGCCGGCGTTGCGGGCCGCGGCGAATCGCCAGCGGGCACTTTCCGGGTCGAAGCTTTCGAAGGTCGCCGCTGGAAATATCAACAAGTTATCGGGACTGCCCAAGGTCTATCGTGTCGGTTCCCCCCTGGCCTGGCAGGTCGATTCGATCAGAGCCCGCGGACTTCTCACATCCAGCGGAGTGCTTTATGCGGGCAATGGCCAGCTTGAAACGGTCGATTTCGGGTTGAGCAAGCGCAACGCCCTGCTGCCGAAAGGTACCGCTCTCCGGGGGCTTTTCAGCTTCGGAGGGGTTTATATCGGCGGGGGACAGATCATCCTTTCTTCCCAGACCTCTATTTCAGCTTTCAGCGGACCCACTTTTTGAGCCGAAATAGGACCCTGCAGGGGTGAAAGGTCTTTATTCGCCTGATTTTACGTATCTTAAGCGGTAGAATCTCCCGGGAGGTCGCACGCAGTCCTCAGACTCGTTTCTGATGTCCTCGATGGATAGCGCAAGAGTGTTTAAAAAAAACGTATACAAGCTCATCTACTCGTTTTTTACGCCGGTAGCGCTGGCTCTTCTCGCCCTGGGATCGGGGGGCACGGAGGGGCTGGCCGCTGAGGAGAAGCCCGCGGCCGAGCCGAAGCCAAGACCCAGGTCCACCCTGACGATTTCCGCTTCCACCGCGCGGGCCGTAGAGAAGGGGCTCAGCTTCCTGGCGTCCCGGCAGAATCCCGATGGATCCTGGACCGACAGGGTCGGGCGCAAGGTGCACATGACCTACCGCGGCACCGTGGCGCCTCATGTCGGGGTGACCGGCCTGGTGGGTATCGCCTTCCTGGCGCACGGCGTTCTGCCAGGGCAGGGCTCCGCGGGTTTCGTTATGAAGAACGGGAAAAAGGTCAGCTATTGCGAGGTGCTTGAGAAGGCTCTCGAATATGTCATGGGCCGCGTGTCGGCTACCAATGGATTTATCAGCGCCAACGGATCCCGTATGTACAGCCATGCATTCGCCACCCTGTTCCTCGCAGAGGTCTATGGTACGGGTTCCTATCGTGACTCGGAGCGGGTCAAGCGGTCGCTGAAGAACGCCATCCGCCTGATCGTCAATGCCCAGAACGCCGAGGGCGGCTGGCGCTATCGTCCCGGTGCCCAGGATTCGGATATGTCGATTACGGTTTGCCAGGTCATGGCTCTTCGGGCGGCGCGCAACGCGGGAGTCGAGGTTCCTTTCGCCACGATCCAGAAAGCCGTGGACTATGTGAAGAAGAGCTTCGTCCCCGGGGTCGGAGCCTTTACCTACCAACTGGGGCTCGAGTTCCGGGGAGTGCACAGCCGCTGGACTCCCGCGCTGACGGCCGCCGGGGTGACCACCCTCTATAGCGCGGGCGAGTATGACGCCTTCCAGATCAACGAGGGGCTGCGCTACATCTGGCGAGAGCGGCCGAAGCGGGGAGAGGCAAGGTATACCTTCGACTATTATTATTTCCAGTACTATGCCGTCCAGGCTTCCTTTCAGAAGGGCGGAACCTATTGGAAGCGTTGGTATGATTCCATCCGGCAGGACCTGCTGCTGCTGCAGGAAAATGATGGGCGGTGGACCGACCTGGTGGGGGCCAACTACGCCACGGCTATGGCTGCCATTATTCTGCAGTATCCCAACCAGTACCTGCCCATTACGGAAAACTGATCTTGTGAAAGGCTTGAAATCTTCATCCGGTAGAGTCCCAGAGAAGAGCCTTGCTGTTCTCGGCTATTTGCGCCGGAGGATTCGCAGAGCCTCGCTTTTCAGTGGCCTGGTGTGGATCGGTTTCATTATTTCTATTGGCCTGCTGATCTCTTTCGGCCTTGATTATTCGCTCAGGCTGCCTTTGCCGGTACGCCAGTTGTTCATGGCCGCTGCCTGGGTCGGCCTGGCGATTCTCTTCGCCCGGAGGATCCTCGCTCCGCTTTCCCGCAAGCTTCGAGATTCGGAGCTCGCGATGATTGTCGAAGAGGCGAACCCGGAGCTCAACCAGTCCCTGGTCACTGCTGTTGAACTCTGTGGAAGTGACAGCGATGGGGCTCGGCATGTCTCCCGCGAGATGCTGGACTCGGTGGTCGCGGAGGTCGAGGAGGACGCTCAGAAGCTGCTCGCGAGCGGGGTGCTGAAGCTGCAGGGACTGAAGAGAAACCTGCTGTTGTTCTGCCTGGCCGCGGCCAGCGTTGCTTCCGGGGCCGGGTTGCAGCCCGACCTCGCCGCCACCTGGTACCAGAGAAACCTGTTGCTGAACGGTTCCGTTAAATGGCCCAAGACCATCCAACTGGAGCTGGAGTCTGGAACCCCGAATGTTGTCGCCATGGGAGATGACTTGCCTGTGGC
Organism: Planctomycetota bacterium; assembly: GCA_965659285.1. Classification (GTDB taxonomy): domain Bacteria; phylum Planctomycetota; class UBA8108; order UBA8108; family UBA8108; genus UBA8108. The sequence continues at coordinate 12,328 of CBFHWB010000104.1, forward strand.
TGTTCGTGTTCTTCGCGGGTCTCCAAGGATCCTGGAGGTCAACTGGAAGCTGGCTGATGGATCCGAGGGCAGGAAGGTCATGGAGGCCAGCCCCCAGCAATCGCATGACATCTGGCTGGAGAAGCCGGCCGAGGACTCCAAAGACCTGGTCGCCGCTCTGCTGAAGGCCGGCCTGGATAAGTCGCTGGTTACGGCGACCGTTGACCGCGGCCGTGGGGAGCTCGCTCGGGAGGTACTGGCAGGGCGGAGCATCGAGTTGGAGCGCCTGCTGAAGGATGCGGGCGCGAAAATTCGTATCGAAAGCTACGACCGGTTCGTCTATCTGTTCAGGAACGTGAACCAGCCATTTGAATTCTGGGCCGCTGACGGCCGGGGCGAGGATCGCACCGATCCGGTGGCTGTCAAAGTGAGAAAGCGTCCCCGTATCGATATGAAGGAATGGGAAGAGGGAGGCTATAACCAGGTCAGCTACCAGAACCCGGCCTATACGGGGGAGGGAGAGAAGAGGGTTGTCCAGCGGCATGGAAATCTGAGGGTTCCTGTCGGTACGGAGGTGAGCTTCACCTTGGCGACCAACGTGATTGTTGATAAGGCCTATTTAGTCCTGAAGCAGGGGGTCGAGGAAGATGGCGGCGGAGGTGATGCGTCGGGCGGCCAGTGGCCTTCCCCGGATTCTGTCGAGCTTGAGGTGAGGGAGGGAAGAAAGTTTGATGGCAAGTTCGTGGTGCAGGAGAGCGGCGGCTATTTCTTCCAGTTTGCCGACCCCGAAGGTTTCCGCAGTTCCCAGCCGGAGAGATTCAGGATCCAGGCGATCCCCGACCGCAAGCCCGTGGTTCGTATTGTAGAGCCGGCCAGGTTGACCGAGGATGTGTCTCCCAATGCGGAGATCCCCATCCAGGTCTGGGTCAAGGATGATTACGCGGTGAAGAAAGTCGAATTGGCCGGGAATTACTACGCTGCCGGGGATTCTGAGCCTGAAAGAAGCAGGGCCACCCTGCTTGATATGGAGGCGGCCGGTCCGACGGGCGCGAAGGGCGAGCCGGAGCTCGAGCCTTATGTCCTCAAGCTTGTCGAGCTTGGATCAGGCGATGGGGGAGCGCCCTCTCCGGGGGCTCGCTTCGAGTACTTTGTCCTGGCCGAGGACTTCGGCAGAACCGGGAACAAGACAGCCGATGGCCGGCCGATGGGGAATATTGGAGAATCCCCGGTCTATCTTCTACAGGTGGTCGACCCCGATGTTCTGGAGGACCAATACGCGCGGGAGGTGATGTCTTTTCGAGACATGACCGACAGGCTGCGGGGACGACAGGAATCAGTCAGGAAAGACCTGGAGGAATCCCAGGAGAAATTCCTCCTTGGAGGCAAGCTGGACAAGGACGCGGCGGCCAGGCTGTCGAGGCATCGCCAGGACCAGGTCAGGGTCTCTGAAGGTTTGACGGAGCTTGCCGGGAATATCGGGCAAATGCTTGGCAAGATGAAGATGAACAAGGTCGGTGAGGAAAAATGGAAAGACTGGCTCCAGGGGCTCAGGGAAGAACTCGATGATATCGTTGAACATAAGTCCGACCGTATTGCAGAACAGCTGGATGAGCTGCGTTCCCGGGCGCAGGAATCTGAGCAGGATCCGGCCGTATTAGCCCGGAGCGTCGCGGCCCAACTCGAGGTGGAGCGGGATCTGGATGCGATCGTTGTAAGGATGAGCGAGTTTGGCGATCTGCGGGGTCTGATCCAGTTGATGAGAGAGATCAAACGGCGGCAGGAGGGGCTCAGGGAGGATACCCGGAGCCAGACCGAAAAAGATGGTGCTGGAGGAAAAGAAGAATGATGACTCAGATGTCTTCCCTCGCCCTGTCGGGTAAGATGAAACCTGTTATGCGTACCTCGCGCCTTTATCGTTTCGTTGTTCTGCTTTCAGCCCTGGGCTGTGTCTTCTCGTTCGCCGGGACGGGTTTCTCGCAGCCTGCCCGGGGAGAGGATAAGGACCGCTCCCGCGAGCTGTCTCGCGAGCAGGAACAGATTCGCGCCATCGTCCTCAAGCTGGCAGATGACATGGACAAGGTGGCTGAGAAGCTGGAGGCCAGTGAGCCGCAGGATGCCGAGCGCCTGCGGGCGGGAGCGAGGCAGATTCGTACCCAGCGGCTGCCTGACACCCTCGCGCAGATAGAGGGAATGCTTTCGAACAAAGACTTCATCTCCGCTGTCTCACGGCAGAATGAGGCGATCAAGATTATCGACGATATTCTCGCTGTGCTGGAGGCCAGCCAGTTCACCGAGAGTCGTGCCGGGCAGCAGCTCGAAAAGCTCAAAGAGCAGCGTAAGCTCACCGGGAAGCTCAAGCAGGAGCAGGAGCGCCTCCTTGATGAGACCAGAAAATTTCTGAGTGAAAAGGAGGCAGCCGAAGGGCTGCAGGATCTCACGGATCTGATCAGCGAAGTTTTGAAGATGCAGGAGGGGCTTGTAAAGGGCGATTCCACGGGGAAGATCGATCCCGAGGGGGGGGGGAAAGACAGGGAGGCTCTCGACGAGGCGATCGAGGCTGCTCGAGATCTGCAGGGCCTTCAGAAACGGGTCACCGATGGCCTGGCCCAGTTGCCCCGGGGGGAGGAGCGTGAGAAAGA
>CBFHWB010000105.1:0-14943 GCA_965659285.1 Planctomycetota bacterium
TTCATCCGCACATCTCCCGCTACAGGTCGAGCCCAACAAATAACCTATGTGAAGCCATGAGCCGAAGCAAGAAGAGGGTGTGCGTGTATACGTTTGTATACGTTCGCCTTCGCCGCCGATGGCCCAGGAGGGCGAAGAAATGGTGCGCGGACCCAGATTTGAACTGGGGACACCTAGATTTTCAGTCTAGTGCTCTACCAACTGAGCTATCCGCGCACCTGATCGTATCTTCGCTATGCGGGGAAACCCGCCAGGTGTGAAGCGCCATTTAGCCAAAGGCTGCGGGACTTGTCAATACTGCCCCGAGCTCCTCTAAGGGCAAGAAAAAAGATACCTTACGGCTTTCCCGCCAGCGCTTGCTCTTTGCCTGTGGTGGACCTATCTTGACTCCTTACTGGAACTCACACCTCGCACCCCGGCAACCCATTATGAGAGTCCTCGGAATCGAAACAACCTGCGATGAAACCGGTGTGGCCATCGTCGAAGATGGCTACCGGCTGCTATCGAATTGCGTCCTCAGCCAGGTGCCGCTGCATGAGCGCTTCGGCGGAGTGGTGCCCGAGATCGCCAGCAGAGCGCACGTGGAGGTGATCACCCGGCTTATCGAGCGAGCTCTCAACGATGCTGGATGCTGGGAGAACCCGGACGCCGCCCCGGACATCGACGCCATCGCCGTTGCCCATCGGCCGGGGCTCATCGGAGCCCTCCTCGTGGGGCTGAGCGCCGCCAAGAGCCTCTCTCTTGCCTGGGGGATCCCGCTCATCGGCGTCGATCACATCCAGGCGCACATCTACGCGGCCTGGATGAAGAGCGAGGAGCCCTTCTCTCCCCTGCCCGAGATAGAGAACGCCTTCCCCGCAATAGGCCTCGTCGTCTCAGGCGGCCACACCTCGCTCTATCGAAGCGATCACTGGACCTCCCACAAGCTCATCGGAACAACCCAGGATGATGCAGTGGGAGAAGCCTTCGACAAGGCGGCCGCCATCCTCGAGCTCGAATACCCAGGCGGCCCCGCCATCTCACGCGAAGCCGAGAAAGGAAACCGCAAGGCCATCCGCTTCCCGAGAACGCTCCTGGAGCCGCGCTCGCTCGATTTCAGTTTCTCAGGCATCAAGACCTCTGTCCTCTACCACGTCAAGGGGCAGGACTGCCGCCGCGACGCTCCCCTGCGTGAGGGAATCTCGGTACCGGATGTAGCCGCCTCCTTCGAGACCGCGGTTGTCGACGTCCTCATCGAGAAGCTCCGCAGGGCGCTTGGACGAGAAGGCCTCAACCGCGCAATCCTCGGCGGCGGTGTTGCCGCCAACCGCTACCTGCGGTCGAGGTTGACCGAGCTGGCGGAGAAAGAAAGGATCGATATCCGCTTCCCCGACCTCGCCCTCTGTACCGACAACGGCGCCATGATCGCAGGACTCGGCTCGATGCTGCTCGCGGACGGCGAGGTCCGGGAGTTGTCCCTCGATGCTTCATCGATGGCCAGCGACTGAACGAGATCACCCGATGAACGAAGAACAAATCAGGAAACTCCTTGTAGAGGTCAGTGAAGGAAAGACCCCTATCGAAGACGCCGTCAGCTCGCTTCGTGACCTGCCCTTCGAGGACCTGGGACATGCGCGTGTAGACCATCACCGCAACTTACGCTGCGGCTTTCCCGAGGTCATCTACTGCCAGGGGAAGGATCCGGCGGACCTCACGGAGATCGCCGCGAGCATCCTTTCACACTCCCCCTGGCTGCTGGCGACACGCGCTGACGAGGCGGCTTTTGAGGCCGTGAAGGCGGCTGACGAGCGGGCCGAGTACCACGAGCGAGCGCGCTGCATCACCGTACGTAAGGAAGCCCCGCCGCCGCTCGACGGTAAGATCCTGCTGATCTCGGCCGGCACCATCGACATCCCGGTTGCCGAGGAGGCCCGGGTAACCGCCGAGATCATGGGACACACCGTCGAGACGGTCTACGACGCGGGGGTCGCCGGTATCCACAGGCTGATGGCGGAAACAAAGAAAATCCAGGAGGCCGACTGCATCATCGCCGTAGCCGGAATGGAGGGAGCGCTTCCGAGTGTGGTAGGTGGCCTCAGCGACGTCCCGGTGATCGCTGTGCCCACCAGCGGCGGCTACGGAGCGAACCTCGGCGGGATCACCCCGCTGCTGACCATGCTGTCGAGCTGCGCTGCGGGTGTGGCCGTCGTCAACATCGACAACGGTTTTGGAGCAGGCTTCATGGCGGCCCTCATCTGCAGGAAACGCCAACGGGAGTAGGGCCGCATGGGAACCTTGCATATCACCGAACTGCCGCCGCTGCCGAAGAGGGAGCCCGATTCCCACAAGGGCACCTACGGCAGGATCCTGCTGGTGGCAGGTTCGCCTGCGATGCCGGGCGCCGCAGTGCTTGCCGCCCGGGCGGCGCTCAGAAGCGGAGCGGGCCTCGTGACCGTGGCCTTCGCCGGCTCCCTCGCCGCGACCTTCACCGCCGCCGTCCCCGAGGCGATCCAACTCCCCCTGCCGGAAGCCGGAGCCCCGGAGCACGATGCCGAAATCGACCGCCTCATCGGCAACGACTTCCGGAAGAAATTGGACGCCATCGGAATCGGCCCGGGCCTTGGAACCTCGACCGCCGGCCGGAAAGTCCTCGCGCGCGTCCTCGATGTCTACGATGGCCCCCATGTCCTCGACGCGGACGCCCTGAACCTGGTCGCCGAGGGACTGCCGGCCTCTCCTTCCGAAAAACGAATCTGGACTCCCCATCCAGGAGAGTTTGAACGTCTCACCGGAACGACCCCGAGCGGCGACGCCGAGAGGTTAGAAGAGACAAGGCGTTTCGCCGGCGAGCGCGGCGGGACCGTTCTTCTCAAGGGAAACCGTACGGTGGTTCACGATGGAGACCGCTTCTACGTCAACCTGACCGGCAACCCGGGCATGGCCACCGCGGGCAGCGGAGACGTTCTCACCGGGGTCATCACCTCCCTGCTGGGCCAGGGAGTCGACGGCTTTGATGCCTCTCAGCTCGGAGCCTACCTGCACGGCTACGCCGGTGATATCGCGGCGGAATCTCTCGGACAGCCTTCCCTCACCGCCGGCGATCTAATAGACTATCTCCCCGAGGCCTTCAGGCGAACCTTAGAAGCAGAGTGAAGACCCCCGTATAGAAGTTATCCATGTCGACAAGCGACTGCCAGCCATCTGATTACATCGTGCCCGCCGAATCCGAGGTGGTCTCCAACCGCCGAATCGGACCAGGCTGGTACGTCTTGCGGCTTCGGGAAGAATCCATTGCCCGGCGCTCGGAACCGGGCATGTTCGTGCAGGTTCTGTGCAGCGACGGAGAATCCTTCGACCCCCTCCTTCGCCGCCCCTTCAGCGTCTACTGTGCCGACAAGGAGAACGGAACCTACGACATCCTCTACACCACGGTGGGCCGCGGCACCCGCTGGATGGCCGCCCTGCCCGACCCCGAGACGACCGCCGGCGGCGAGCCTCCCGTAAAGGTCGATGTGCTCGGCCCCCTGGGTAATACCTTCTCCGCTCCGGGGGAAGATGAGACGGTCTATCTCGTCGGAGGAGGCGTTGGCGTGGCGCCGCTGTATTTCCTTGCCCTCCATCTGCTGGCGCTGCCCGCGCCGCCGAAGATCCACTTCTGCATGGGAGCGAGGACCGGAGAATTCCTCCAGGGAATCGAAGACTTCAGAAAACTACCCATCGAAACCCACGTGGCGACCAACGATGGAAGCGAGGGCTTCCACGGCTTTGTTACCGACCTCTTTGTAGAGCTCTGGAAAGATGCAGGGTCGGCTGGAAACACCAGGATCTACGGCTGCGGCCCCCAGGGAATGAACGAAAGCCTGCGCAACCTCTCAGTCGAGAACAGCCTGGCCTGCGAGATCTGCCTCGAATCGATGATGGGCTGCGGCTTCGGCATCTGTTTCGGCTGCGTAGCCCCCATCCGCAAGGACGCCGACAGCGATTTCATCAACCGGAGAATCTGCTGGGAGGGTCCGGTGTTCAATTCCACCCTCCTGTGCCCCGGAATCGAAGGTTAAAGAGAGGAGACACCGTGCGGATCGCTCATTTCAGCGACATCCATGTCACGGCGAGCACGGCCGACATCCCCTGGCGGGCGATGTTCTCCAAGCGAATCGTCGGCTGGCTCAACCTGCAGCTGCTCGGACGGGAGGAAGACTTCCGGGAGGCCGAAGAGATTACAGCCGCCCTGGTGGAAGACATCCAGCAGGTCGGAGCGGACCACATTCTCTTTACAGGCGACCTGACGGGACTCGCCCTTGACAGTGAATTCGAGCGCGCCCGCCTGCTGCTCGCGCCCATCCTCGACTCCAAAAACATCACCGGGATCCCCGGCAACCACGACTTCTACGTACCGGCCGCCGCGAAAGATGGAACCTACGATCGGCACTTCGGCTCCTGGGAGCGGAGCGAGCTCGCCAACCCACCGCCCATCGTGCGCCTTCTTGGCGAGGAGGCTGCCCTCATCGCGCTGCGCGACAGCCGCCCGAACGCCTTCCACGACTCATCCGGAATGGTTGGCACTGACCAGCTCAAGAAACTCGGCACGGTCCTGGCCGATCCCGCCCTCGAGGGCCGACGCAAGCTCCTCGCCCTCCACTATGGGCCGCGACGCAGCACGGGAGAACCTGACAGCCGGTTTCACGGCCTGCGCGATGCCGAGGAGCTTCTCGCGGCCGCCAGCGCCGGCGGAGTTGAGCTCCTGCTCCACGGCCACCTGCACAACCGCTTCGTGCTGCCGGCCGGCGGCGGCACCCCCATCACCATCGCAACTCCCGGCTCCGCCACCCACTCGCGCTATGAGCGGGCCTACCACCTCATCGACCTCACCCCCGGCGGCCTCGAGCTGTCGGCACGACGCTACGACCCGGACTCCGGAGGATTCATCGAGTGGCCCGAAGCGCCCGGAAGCGGCCTGTTACCCCCCCCCGTCTGAAAATCCGCGGCCCAAGCGAAGCTTTCCTCATCTCTTTGTGGGTGCTAACATCTTTATTCGTCAACCGAGACGCGAAAAAGCCCCCTGGAATAGACGATGAACACGACAAAAATCTGGAACATCCTGCTGCTGGCCGCCCTGCTCTCAACGACAGCCGCCCGCGCGGAGAACCGTTTCTTCTTCAGCGAGGAGACCGTACTCACAGAATCGAACGGAAACGCGCTCGAGGTGCTCTGCGACAGCGACGAGCTGACGCTTGGGTTCTCCTACGCCATCCGCTACAACCCTGACGAGCTCGAGATCACGGCCGTCACCAACGAGGAGACCGCCGCCGCCGAGGCGGATTACTTCACCGGTCGCATCGACCAGGACAGCGGACGGCTCGGCTACGGCTGCGTCTACGATGTAGAGGGGATCTTCGATGAGAAACATCTTCCCGCAGGCACGGGGCACCGGATCGGGCTGATCAGCTTCAACACCCTGCTTACCGAGCCCGGCGAGACCGCCCTGCGCTTCGAGAGCACGATCTTTCCCCCCAACGTTCGCGTCCCGGTGCGTAACATTCTCACCGATGGAGATGGACGATCCATCGTCCCCTCCCTCGAAGAGGGACAGATCGCCGTCATCACCGCGGTTCCCGAGATCACGTCCATCGAGGGCGGCAGCGGTGAGGCCGGACAGGTCTTCCAGGTCAGCGGAAGGCACCTCGATCGGGAAGGACTCGCGGTGAGCGTCTGCGGAGCCGACGCCGAGTTCAGCCTCAGGGCCGATGGCGAGACCATCGACGTGACCGCGCCCGTCTGTGAAAACACCGGATGCGTCCCCGTCGTCATCTCCACCGTCCGCGGAAGCGACGAGGCCGCAGGCGGCTTCTGTTACGACAGCCCCAAGACTGCGTCCGTTTTCCTCCGGGGAGATGCCGACAGCGACCTTTCCATCGAGCTCACCGACGCGGTCTTTGTCCTCAACTATCTCTTCACCTCAGGAAGACAACCCGGCTGCATGGATGCCGCCGACATCGACAACAACTCAGCCATCGACCTCAGCGATGCGATCTACGTGCTCAACTACCTCTTCATCGGCGGGCGCGTCCCGCCCGCCCCCTTCGAGGAGTGCGGCGAGGACACCGATGAGGACGAGTTGGCCTGCGAGTCTTACCCGGACTGTCCCTGAGCCACCACTCAGCTCTTTCGCGGACGGGGCATCCAGGCATCCGAGCTCTTGCGCCAGGCTCTCAGCTTGCTGAGCAGATCCGATGCCGTCTCCGGCAGCTTCGCCGCGAGGTTCTTCTTTTCCCCGATATCGTCCTCGAGGTCGTAGAGCTCAACCGAGCCGTCGTCGTACCACTCGATGAGCTTGTACTTCCCATCGCGAACCGCCCCGCCGAGCCGGTTCTTCATATGCCAGGAGAAGTTGGGGAAGTGGAAGTAGAGCGGCTTCTCCTTGAAGCCATCCTTCTCCTCCAGCAGGGGCAACAGGCTGGCTCCATCGGGAGCCTCCCCCGCCGCGCGCGCCAGCCCGAGCGCCTCCAGGATGGTCGGATAGTAATCCATACTGATGACCGGCGTATCGCAGGTGCTGCCTGGCCTCACCCGGCCGGGCCAGCGCACCATCAGCGGAACCCGGATGCCGCCCTCGTAGAGGTAGCCCTTACCCTCCCGCAGGGGCTCGCAGCCCGCAACCCCGAGGAAGGGGCCATTGTCCGAGGTCAACATAACCAGGGTATCCTTCTCGAGCCCGAGCCTCTTCAACTCGCCAAAGAGCCGGCCGAAGGCCGTGTCCATCGCCTCGATCATGGCTGCGTAGCCGTGGTTGCGCATCCAGGGATCCTTGCGCTTCGAATATTTCTCCACCAGCTTCGCCGGAGCCTCGACCGGCCAGTGAACCGTGTAGGGCCAGAGATTGACGAAGAAGGGCCTGTCCCTGTTTTTCCTGATGAAGGAGATCGTCTCATCGACAAGCCGATCGGGAAGGTACTCCCCCTTCTTGCGAGGCGCCAGCGTGTGAATCCGGTAGGGGTCGAAATAGGTCGGCGGGCCGCCGTAGGCGCAGCCGCCCACGTTGAGGTGAAAGCCCTGGGCCTCGGGATAGAACTCGATGTTGCCCTTGCCCATCGCCCCACGCCTCGAGTCACCGGCGAGATGCCACTTCCCCAGAAAACCGTTGCGATAGCCGGCGGCCTTCAGCCTCTCGGCAATGGTCAGGTGCTCGAGGGGAAGATCGATGAGTGTCTTCGCGGGAAGGAATTTCGATGTCTTCGGGAGAAAACCGCCTGGAGCGTGGGTCGTCATATGGAGCCGGGCAGGCGACTTCCCGGTCAACACGGCCGCCCGGGTCGGAGTGCAGACGGGCGCGGCGGCGTAAGCGCTCGTAAAGCGCATACCCTCGGCCGCGAAGCGGTCGATGTTCGGCGTATCGACCACCTTATTGCCCTGGACCGCGAGATCCATCCAGCCGAGATCATCGACCATGATGAAGATGACGTTCGGCTTCCCGGCCTCCAGCCGTGGACAGAAAAACAAGCAGAACGCGAGACAGGCGGCGGCCAGCGACCCGGCAAAACCGTATTTCATATTGAAGCTCCTTCGGAATCCAGCGAGGGGTAAGACGCGCCGTCTATTCTGCCCCAGGCGGAACGCTTCAACAAGATGCCGCGTCAGTTACATTCCCCATCGTGGGCTTTCGGTACCCGTGACCTGATGCGATCGCAGTCATTGGAATAGGTCACACCGTCACAACCGCAGACCGGATCCCAGATCTCGGGGCAGGCCTCGGCCACCACTACACACTCACCGATCATGTCCGCCGCGTTGCACATATCCTCCGGCATATCGCAATACTGGCCCTCATCGCAGACCCAGCCGGCGAAGCCTCCGCAGCCCTGCTTTGCCGCGCAGGGACCGTTGTGTTCTTTCTGCGCCCGGGCGTTGATTCGCTCGCAGTCATTGGAATAGGTAACCCCATCGCAGCCGCAAACCGGGTCCCAGACGTCAGGGCAGCCGCGCATGATCTGGGCGCACTCGCCGATGGCGTCAACCACATCGCATTGCCCGGCGGGATGGTCACAGAATTCTCCGGGACGGCAGGGGATCCCGCGGATACCGCCGCAGTCGCCATCACAGGGACCATCGGCAGCCTTCATAATGCCCGCCCGGCGGCGCTCGCAGTCGTTGGCGTAGGTCACCCCATCGCAACCGCACACCGGGTCGTTGATATCCGGACACTCCTCCGGCACCTCGACGCACTCGCCGGGAATGTCCGCCCCCTGGCACAGGGCTGTCTGCCGGTCACAGAGTTGACCCTCGGCGCAGATGCCTCCGGCGATGCCGCCGCAATGGCAGGGAAAATATCTGACGCAGTGAAGCTGGTCGTCGGTCGGGTCGTGATCACAGCGGCTGATCCCGGGAGCGGGAATCGGCTCGCCCCCTGTAAAAAGAAAACTCAATGTGTAGATCCCATCCGTGATGTTGATCGCGCCATCATCGTTCGAGTCAACCGAATCGAGACACTCGGGCATGTCAGCTCCGAGAAAGAGCCAGCCGAAGGTATAGACCGCGTCGCTGAGGTCAACCGTGCCGTCGGTGTTGGCATCGGCCCGCAGGAAGCTGTGCATCGGAGGCTCCATCTGGGCATCAATACCCAGGGGGATCAGCAGCGCAGCGAACAGGAGGACTCCTTGGAAGACTGTTTTCATCGCATCTCTTTCAGGTCTTACCGGCAGAACCAGGCTGTCTCCATCATGAGGTTCACCCGCCCGCATTGCGAGTATTGTTTTCCTCGGCAGATCAGTGACACTCAGCGGCTGACCTTCTTCCTGATGATCCAGTCGAGCAACCAGGGGCAGAGAGCCTTGAGCAGTGGAATGATCCGCATATACCCGGGCACGTAGAGCAGACGCCGGCGCTTGCGCATGGCGCGCAGCACCTTTGTCACCAGCCGGGCAAGAGGAACGGCGCTTCTGTTATGTCCCTTCGCCTCGCCGCCAATCGGCTCCCCCGCCGCCCCGAAAGCCCTCCCCCGCAAGCCGGTACCGCTCACCCAGGAAGGCAAGACGGTGAGTACATCCACCCCGGTCCCCTTGAGCTCGATTCGAAGAGAATCGCAGAAACCCTGCAAGGCGTGCTTCGAGGCGCAATAGCCCGTATGGCTGGGTACCCCGGTGAGCCCCTGGATCGATGAGATCGCCACCAGCAGGCCGCCGCTCTCCTTGAGCGCAGCGAGGCCGTGATAGACGCAGTTCACCGAGCCCTGGTAGTTGGTATCCATGATCTTCGAGAACACCGACAGCTCCTCGATGTCCTCGAACGAAGCCCACATGCTGACCCCGGCGTTGAGTACCAGGTAGTCAATCGAGGAGAACTCCTCGAGCGCGGAGGAGATAAGGTTCTCGCAAGCCCCGGGATCCACCACGTCCCCCTGGACCTCGACGACGCGCGCCCCGGCGGCCCGGCAGCTCTCCGCCACCGCGCCAAGCCGTTCAGCATTGCGCGCCAGCAGGGCCAGGCTGCCCCCGGCCTTCGCCACCCCCTCGGCAAGGGCCGCGCCCAGCCCGGAGGAAGCTCCAGTGATCACCACGGTCTTACCGGCGAACATTCAGCTCTCCGTCCCTTCCAGGCTCTCGACCTCCTCGCCGTCGAGTCCCCAATCGGCCGCCAGCCTGTCGTCGGGAAGGATCTTCCCCGGGTTCATGACGCCGCCCGGATCGAGCCCATCCTTGATGGCCCGGACAGCCCTGACCCCGGTGGAGGAGATGTCCTGCTCCAGCCAGGGAGCGTGCTCAAAGCCGACGGCATGATGATGAGAGAGCGTAGCGCCGCCGCGGATAAAGGAATCCTGGGCGGCCTTCTTGATCGCAAGGTACTGGCCGATGTCGCCGGTGCCGTTCTCCATGCAGGCGAAGGTGAAATAGAGGCTCGTGCCGGTATGGTAGCAATGGCTGATGTGACAGCCTGCGAAGGGCGCCACCCCGGTCGCGACAATCGCCTTCTCTATCGATTCGATGGTCGAATAATACAGGGGCAGCAGGTTGGACCAGACGGTAGATGTCTCGCTCACGTCGCAGACCACCCCGCGATCCATGGCGAAATCTCTCAGGTAGGGAAAATCATACTTCGATTTCTGAAAGGCGCGGCCGGGAGAGATTCCCAGCTTGAAGGCGCCGTGCTTGCGATAGATCGAGTTGACCCGCGAGCGCACCCGGCTGAACGTCCTGCGGTCACCCTCCACGGCTATGATCATCAGGCAGACCTTACCCATGTCAAAGCCCTTGACCAGCGAGAGGTATTTTTTTACGACCTTGCCCATCAGGTTCTTGAAAAACGGCTGGACGCTCTTGAAGGCGAAGCTCAGCGCTGTCTTCCCCGGGTCGTTGAGCCGGGCCACTGTCGGCATACAGTCCTCATCGACGCATTGGCGCATGGCCTTGACGCCACTCTCAAAATCGGGAAAGAGGTAGCCGTAGAACTCCTTCTTCTCCGGCAGACGGTGAACCTGCAGGCTGACCTCGGTGATCACGCCGAGGATTCCCTCGCTGCCGATGCAGATATGGTTCACGTCGATGCCGTTAGAGGATTTCGGAACCGTCCGGGTCACAAGGAGGCCGCTCGGAGTCACCATTCGAACCGACAGCACCATGTCCTCGATCTTGCCGTACTTGTCGCTCTGCATGCCGGCCGACCGGGTAGCCACCCAGCCGCCGACGGTCGAGAACTCGAAGGAGTCAGGGAAGTGCCCAAGGGTAAAACCCTGCGCCTCGAGCTGCTCCTCCATGACCGGTCCGCGGGAGCCGGCCTGGATCCGCGCGACGCAGGACTCCTTGTCGACCTCGAGCACCCGGTCCATCCTCTTCATGTCCAGCGAGACAACCATCCGGCTTCGAGCCTCGCGGTTCTCCAGGCAGCCGGCGATGTTCGACCCTCCCCCGAAAGGAACAAGGACGGCTTCATGCTCCTGCGCTCCCTTCATGAGAGCGCAGACATCTTCCTCGGACTCCGGGTAGATCACGCAGTCGGGACAGGAACTGATGATCCCCCTGCGGACCCTCCAGAGATCCCGGAAGCTCTTGCCGTAGGAATGAACAAGGCGCTCCTTGTCGGAGGTCTTCACCTGGTCATCTCGTAGCGCGCCGCGGGCGTAATCGAGAAACCCCTGGTTGCGGACCTGTCCCGGGAGCTTGACTTCCTCGATGGAGACGGGCATCACCACCTCCTCGTCTTCCTCGCTCAGCCCGAGTTCCCGGGCTATGAAGGGCATCAGGAAGGGCTTGTCGGAGGCGTCAAACTCGATGTTCTCATCGCCCCATCCCCACCATTTCATCTGGGAAACATCGTCACGCATCTCTCGCAGCCTCTGATCCGGGTTACCAGCGTCGGGCGTCTCACCCAGCGACACAGTCTACAGGTTCGGGAACCTGATTACCGCAAAGTTCACCTACCCGGGACTCAACCTCAGCGATCAGGCGGCGGTACTCATCAAAGGGAGCCGAGGAGCTGTCAGCGCTCGCCGCCACGGCCTCGGCATCCGGATAGACCGGCTCGCCAATCGTCACCTTGACGCCGCCCGGACGAATGAACCCCTTCCCCTTGGGCCAGCACCTGTGACTCCCCTCGATACAGGCCGGGACTATGGGAATGCCCAGTTCGACGGCAACCACGGCCGGCCCCCTCTTGAAGCGTCCCATCTTCCCATCGAGCGACCGGGTACCCTCGGGATAGATGATCAGGTTGCGACCGCCCACATCGAGAAACGCCCTGGTGGCCGCGAGATATTCGACAAAGCTCTCATGGCTGAACTTCCTCTCGATGGGAATGAGATTCATGAAGAGGTTGAGAAAGAAGCGCCGAGAGGCGTTGTTGAAGAAATAGTCTTTAGCCGCCGTCATGGCGAAGCCGTGGAAGCCCGTTCCCGCCGCAAGCATCAGCAGGGCGCTGTCCATGTGGCTGTTGTGGTTGCCACAGAGGATATACGGCGAGGCTGGAAGACGATCCCGGCCCTCAATCTTCAGCGGACAATAGACCCTGAAGAAGAGCCTGCAGTAGAGCTCGAAGGCGCTCTTGACCAGGCGGCCCGAGATGGAGCGTCGCCGGTACAGGTAATCGTACTTCGAATCCAGCTGGTAGTTATCGAGGGCGTCTCGGAAGCTCTTCAATGCTCTTTACTCCAAACCGGCTCGACTGACTCAAGCCGAGAAACAGCCGCTAAACCGGGCTCTCGAGAACTGGCTTATTCCGATACCTGTCATGCGCCTGGGCGAACTCATTGGTCAGCACGGAGGCGCCGAGGGAGAGCTCCAGGCCGAGCGCGGCGGCGCAGACAATCTCCGCGAGTCTCTTGGATGAATCCTCTCCGGTACAGCCCAGCAGCTCGAGATTTTTTCGCTGCTGCTTGAGCCGTGTTCCGCCGCCGACGGTCCCCACCGTCAGCGAAGGCATGGTGAGGCTGGCATAGAGATCCTCGCCGTTCCTGACCTCCATGTCCATGCTCCCGAGGGAGTTCTCCGATACGCAGGCCACGTCCTGGCCGGTCGCCAGGTAGATGGCCGCCAGGGCGTTGGATACGTGCATATTCATACCGACCACCCCGGCCAGCTGCGAGCCGCGGCCGCATTGCCGCCAGCCGCGCACATAGTGCTCAGCCTCGGCTCGGAGAACACGCCTGAGGTAGCGTCCCTTGATCAAGGTGCTGGCGGTCACCTGGTGTC
Organism: Planctomycetota bacterium; assembly: GCA_965659285.1. Taxonomy (GTDB): domain Bacteria; phylum Planctomycetota; class UBA8108; order UBA8108; family UBA8108; genus UBA8108. The sequence goes on from CBFHWB010000105.1 coordinate 12,654, forward strand.
CGCGGCCGAGCAGGATGGTCTTGGTCGCGGGGTTCTTGTCGCAGTTGAAGTTACACTCAATGTAGTACTGGAACTTCCTCAGCTGGCCATAGACTTCATCGATGAAGAGGCAGGCCTCCTGGGTAGCGATCGTCACCATGTTCTGGCCCGCCGCCTCCGCCGTATAGTAGACGAAGTCCAGGATCACGCTGTTCTGGATCAGGTAGGGGTCGATCCGCAGCAGCTTGCCGTGACGTGTCGTCGACTCGGCGGCCTGCCGGATCAGGTCAAAGTTATCCGCGAGCCAGTCCTTGAAATGAGGCGCGTCCTCGATGTCATCGAAAATAAAGACAGGGCTGCGGGAGACCTCCTGCTTCAGATGGCGCGCCTTGATCCCGCCGGAGAGGGATGTCAGGTAGAGCCCCCGGGACATCGACATCGAGAGGGTCGCCTCCAGCGTGCAGAGAGGGATGTAGTACTCCCCGGTGGCGTAGGCTCCATCCAGCACCAGCGGACCAGCCACAGCCATCGGAATATTCACGCTGCCGATGTGATTCTCTATGATTCCCTGCAGATCCGCAGGCTCGTCCGTGCCCGCGCCATCAAGGCGCACGCCGGTCTTGTCCTCAAGCCATTGAAGCCGCTTCTCACTGTCACCGGCCTCGAATCCACGGGGCGGGAGGGCTCTTGCCATCCTATCTCTCCGGTATTATAGAAACCCAAAGACTAACTGAGCACCCGACCTACTTCCAATGTAAATAAGTCCTTCCAAAACTTGGAGTTACAAAAAACATTATCGTCCTATAGAAGATCTCGGCCCAAACCATCGAAAAGTAAGGTTCAGGACCAGACAAAGATCTCTTCACGATCGGCGCTGTAACCGATGAAGGTCGCCAGCACGATGCGCGGATCGACCCCCGCGAGCCCCGGCACCTCGTGGATCATCCGGGTATTGAAAAAGTACAGGTCGCCCGGATCGAGCACTACCTCGACCTGTTCAATACCTTTTTCAGCGGCGTAGTCATGGAAGGTTCCTGCCTCGAGACAGGGATCCACCTCCGGCTCCCAGGGGCAACGATGGATGATGCCCTGGGCCGTGCGGTCGCCGACTGATGTATTCTGCACCACCAGCACCCCGGCGAACTGGTGCTCAAAGGAATGAACCGCGTAGTCGGACCGTTTCTCCCGCAAGCGGACCGAATCGAAATGCGGCGCGTAGGCGTAGCCGCCGTAATGCGCCCGCAGGATCGCCGGCCCGTAGAGACTGCCATCGCTCTCCCGCGCGGTCTGGACCTTCTTGTCGATGGAGAGCTCCTGGAGCCTGCCGTAGATCAGGCTGACCGGGTCGCAGTCCTTGTCGAATAGCCGCGAAAAAAGCTCGCGGGTCTGGCGGCTGTGATCAAAAAAGGCCTCGCGGTCCTCCCCCCGGTAACCCAGGCTGGTGCCGATGTCTATGCGAATGTGTTCCCGCCTGGTCTGCTGGCGGTAGTGTTCAATCCCTGTGGACTCCTCAGCGGTCGTCCGGGAAAAGAATCCCTCGGGGACGGCGGCATCCCGGAACTTATCGGGAACCGGTTGACTCGGATCGTAGAGATGTCCTCGCTCGATGAGCCTGTCGACCAGAGAGCTGCAGCTCGAAGGCTCAAAAACTCCGCGGAGGACAATAGCGGCGACATCTCCAAGAGCGAGCGCTTCGAGAGGGCGGCTGAAGCGTTCTCTCGCGCTCTCGACATCCGGCTCAGAAACAGCCCACGGCATGTTCAGCTCCTCCCCCCCGGCATCACCAGCCTTCGGCCAGCTCGGGGCAGGTGTCTTTCAGTATCTCGAAGATCGCCCTGCGGTCTTTCAAGGCGAGATGAGCGTAGTCATCGCCAGGCGAACTGGCCGTCAGCACCTTGCGCAGCTCCCGCCTGATGTGAGCCATCACCCGGGAAGGAAGTCTCTTGAACGACTCGGTGTAGACCATGTAACTCAGGGGATATTTAAACAGCCGGGTAACGAGATCGAGCTGGTACAAGCTGCGTCCCTTCCTGTCACGAGGCCCCCTGGCCGAAAACTCCCCGGCAAAACCGGAGGTCCCCTTGACGGGGGCTCGAAGCCTGAATTCACCTGTAAAAAGCATGTATTTCAGGAGATCATTCCCGGCCCGCACAATCAACCGCTTCGAGAGGTCGCTGCGAAAATCCTTATTCGATTCAAGAGCCTTATCGTAATACCGGCCCCGGACCTCCTCGTAGCGGGCCCGGGTGACAAGGTTCTGCATCTGACTCTGGTGCTCGAGCACCATGAGCGCCCCGATATCGCTATGCGC
>CBFHWB010000106.1:0-14860 GCA_965659285.1 Planctomycetota bacterium
TATTACCAAAGGAGATCTCTCCATGGCCGGACAGGGCGGCACGGGTGTTAACGAAGAGCTCCGGGGCGCTGGTGCCGAAAGCGACCACCGTGAGGCCTACAATCAGCGGAGCGACGCCGAGTTTTCTTGCCAGGGTCACGGACCCGGTGATGAGCCATTCACCGCCAAAATAAAGGAGCGCGAGGCCAATAATGAGAAGCAGGATTTCTATAGCCATAGCCCACTAGCGATATCGAGCTTGGCCTTAAAAGTCAACCCGCTGCCAACCGGAAAAAACAAATATATGCCGTTGACAGAAAACAAGGCTCGTGTATGGTATGCCAAACTTAAGTTTGGGTAAGGGTTATCTTGTTTGGCTATCAGTAAAAAAGTTTGGCTGTCAGTAAAAATCTGGAATGCCACTGCCCATATATTTGTTTCAGCTTATTTACCTGGATCCATCCAGGCCAGATTCAAAAAGCAGGATATTGAAAGGACTGTTGATGTATTCGAATTTTATCAGAGCCATGAAGCCAAGGATGAATGCCTTTGCGGTGGCAACCATCTTCTTGGTCGGACTCCCAGGTGCTCTCGCACAGGATGAAGTCCCTGGAGAAAAGGAAACTGAGAAACGAGTCGACACGACAGTCGTAATTGGCGAAGCCGATGACATTCTTGATGTCCCCGGTTCCGGAGCAGTCCTCACCTCCGAGGATCTGGCCCGCCAGGCCTATGACGATGCCAACCAGGCCCTGCGAAAGGTTCCCGGGGTCTATGTGCGACCCGAAGATGGCTACGGCTTCTTTCCGAACATCAGCCTCCGAGGCGTCGACACAACCCGAAGCGCGAAGGTGACGCTGATGGAAGATGGGGTTCTTACGGCCCCGGCCGCCTATTCCGCTCCCTCCGCCTACTACACCCCGACCCTCGGACGCATGAGCGCGATCGAGGTGCTGATGGGATCGAGCCAGACCCGCTACGGCCCCCACACTACCGGCGGCGTGATCAACTATCGTTCCACCGAGATCCCTGAATCCGGCAGGGCCTACATCAAGACCCTCTACGGCTCGAACAACGAGCAACGAACCCATGCGTATGCCGGGGACACCTTCGAAACCGAATCCGGCCGAGTCGGAATCCTTCTCGAAGGCTACCTCCGAAGCAGCGATGGCTTCAAAACCATTGACTCCACTGCCGACTTCCAGGACGGAAAGGACACCGGTTTTTCGAAGACTGAGCCCATGCTGAAGCTGTCCTGGGAACCGAATACCGACCGCTACAGTCGTTTCGAGTTCAAGCTTGGCTATACCGACTTCCAGGCCAACGAAGGCTACACCGGTCTCACCGAGGACGACTACGCCGCCGACCCTTACAGACGCTACGCCGGAAGCCGCTTCGACCAGATGAACTCAGAACACTCGAGAAGCTACCTGCGGCATATCTACGAACTCTCGAAGGAGACCATGCTCACGACCACCGTCTACTACAACAAATTTCATCGCGACTGGTTCAAGCTCAACGACGTGAGAGATGACACTGGCGCCTCGAGGAGTCTCAGCCAGACCCTCGCGGGAGGAGGAGCGCACCTCGATGTCCTGCGCGGCGAAGGAGCTGGAACCCTTCGAGTTCGCCACAACAACCGAAACTACCGGTCCTATGGAATCGAGAGCGTGGTATCCCACGACCACGACTTCATGGGCAGGGACAACCAGGCGAATATCGGTATCCGTTACCATGTCGATAACGTCAGGCGGTTCCAGACCAACGAGTTCTTCACCCAGGATGCCAATGGAGCGATCATCGCCAGGGACCCCGGAACTCCCGGAGACGCCGGAAACCGCGACCAGACGAGCAAAGCGCTCGCGATCTACGCTGAAAACGAGATCGCGATCAACGACAAGCTCTCGGTCACTCCCGGCATCCGCTGGGAAACCGTCGACCAGCACTACTGGCAGGCGGGCCCCACCGAAGGCGATGGGAGCCTCAACCTGATCGCTGGAGGCATCGGAGCGACCTACGATTACACTGAAGAGGTCAGCTTCTTCGGTGGCATCCACCAGGGGTACTCGGTACCCGGCCCCCGCTCCGCCATTCGCGGCGACCTGAAAGAAGAAACGAGCCTTGGCTTTGAGATCGGACCTCGCTACCGCGAGAAGACAGGTCTCTGGGCCGCCAACGCCACCCTCTTCCTGACCAACTTCAATGACCTGCTCGTCATCGACAACTTCGGTGGAGCTGGAGCCAGAATAACTGAGAATGTCGGTGAGGTGCAGGCCACGGGCATTGAGCTTTCTGTCGAAGCCGATGGAAAGAAGTTTTTCAACACATCCTTCAACAACCCCTGGTACGCGGCCCTCACCCTCACAGATGCAACCCTCAGCAATGATTCCAATTCCACGGATGAAGAGTCGATCTTTGCCGGCGGGCTGAAAGGCAACAAGGTTCCCTATATTCCTGACCTGGCCTTTAATATCGGCACGGGATTCGAGAAGGGCAAGTTCGGCTTCTATATCAATGGCTCCTATATGGACGAGATGTTCACCTCGGCCAGCAACACCACGAGTCTTATGACACCCGGAGATCCTACGGATCCGCCTGTCCCTGATTCAAGGTTCGGAAAAACCGACAGCTACTTCCTTCTCGACCTCTCGGCGCGCTACCGTGCGACCGATGGGGTGACTCTCTTTGCCGGTGTACAGAACGCCCTCGACGACGACTACCTGGTCACGCGACACCCCCACGGTGCCCGCTCCGGCCAGCCCCTCTTCGCCTACATTGGCATGGAGATCGACCTTGGCTCTGAATAAGAGCCTTTCCTGAATGATGCCTGGTCCGGTCCCGCCTCTTGCGCCTGCAATGCGGGGCCGGCACCTCCTTCCGTCAACCCGGCCACGCATTTTGCACACGTTATGCGCGGCCGGATATTTTTTAGCTGGCCCTGAAGCGGGGTTCAGTCCGAACCCGAAAGATCCAATTCCCGGATCCAGATATTCCTGTAGGCGACCTTCTGCCTGTCGCCGTGGTCCTGGATCGAGATCGGCCCCTTCTCGAGAGCTTTCCTGTATTTAGCCAGCCTCCTCCAGGCTGTCTCGCCAAAGCTCTCGGTGTTGTGCTGCACCAGGACACCGTTGTGAAGAACGGTAAAACGTCCCGGCTCCGACACCTTGCCGTCCTTGAACCGGGGGCGGCGGAATACGATATCGTAGACCTGCCATTCACCGGGCTTGCGGCAAGCGTTCACAAGAGGGGGATGCTGCCCATAGATCGAGGCTGCGGATCCATCGGCGTAGGTCGCGTTCTTATGGGAATCCATGATCTGCACCTCGTAGAGGCCCATGAAGAAGATTCCGCTGTTGCCCCGTGCCTGCGAAACTCCGCGAGGTTCGGCAGGCGCCCTCCACTCGATATGAAACTGGCAGTCTCCGAATTCTTTCTTCGTCCGGATGTTGCCGGTGTGGTTGAGCTCAGCATAGCCGTCTTTTACCGCCCAGGCGGCGGGCTTACCATTGCCCTTGGTCCACTGGGACAGATCCTTGCCGTCAAAGAGCACGATCGCGTCCGAAGGCGCGGAACCGACCGGACCCGCCTGGGTAACGACCTCAGGCTTCGGCCGCTTCAGGTCGTGAACCAGCCACTTCGATTTATACTGTTTCGGCAGTCCCTTATGCCAATTGGGGCCTTCCTGTGCCTCAGCCCAGGGATAGACCGACCAGCTGACAACCAAAACGGCCACCAGGCAGAAAACGACAAAAGACAGGAAGCGGGCTTTCTTGGCCATGACATTCATCTCCATTGATGTGGTTCAGTGAAACTATCGATCTGACAAGTTAACAACAAACTCGGCAAAATGCCTCATCAAGTCGAGAGCAAGAGAGCTTCCAGCAAACTGCCCCTGCGCCTGAACTGACAGCCGTATAGACACGGCTCACCTGCGACAGCGAGCTTAAGTAAGACTACACCCCGGGACCATCACCTGCGCGCTTCCCGGCCTGGTCAGAATCTCCCCAGGAGTCCCTTACGCTTCCTGGGTAATTCAAACCTGACGCGGTGCTTCACTGTCGCCACCACCGCAACGCCATCCAGCTCAGCAGGATGCCATTTCCATTTCCTTATGGCATGGATGACTGATTGCTCAACCGCATCAGCGACCTTCGCATCCACCCCATCTCCACCACACCCCTCGAGAATACGAACCTCCCCGATGGCCCCGTCGACCAGGACCTCGATCTCCAGAAGAACAGATCTTCCATCAAACTCCCTGCGAGGTTTTCGACCTCTCTGCGGATACGTCGGCGGCTTGTTTACATGGTTATCCAGCTCCCGAGGCTCTGTGCGAACCCCAACCCTGGGAAGAGAGGCCGGAACAGGCTGAACATCAGTGGGCTCCTTGATCCGGGCCACAGCCGGAACCTTCTCAATGGGCTGCTCAACAACTTCCTTAACAGGCTCTTTGACCGGTTCCTTCACGGGTTCCCTGGTGGGCGCAACTGGCTCTTTAACAGGCTTCTCAACCACCTCCACCGGAGCTTGAACAGGTTCTTCGACAACCTCGACAGGCTCCTCAACGGGCTCTTCGACAACCTCAACAGGCTCCTCGACGGGCTCTTCGACAACCTCGACAGGCTCCTCAATGGGCTCTTCGACGGGCTCCTCTGGAATCAGCGTAAGCGCTACGCTCATCTCGCCAACAACAAGGTCTACTACCGGGGGCTTGAACAACGGCCCGGTCCAGGCGTAAAGAACCACGGCATGAAGAACGACCGAAAAGCCTACGATAAGAGAGAAGCCCTTATTTTCCATCAGCAGCCCTCCTGCTCTCCCCGGGCGACTGGGCCAGGTCGAACTTTTTCGCTCCCGCATTCCTCGCGGCCTCCATGACTTTTGAGAAGACACCGTAGGTCGAGCCCTTGTCTCCACGGAAAACAACCCGCCCGGACCGCGACTTGGCGAGTTCGGCCTTGAGAAGAATCTCAAGAGTATCGAGGGTCGCTGCGGCCTGGTTGACAAACAGGAGGCCATCGTCACCAGCCGTCACCACGATGGAATCGTTCTGGGTCGTTCCCTCGGAGATAGAGGATTCCGGGAGATCAATTCGAACCTTGGGACTGGCGAAAGTAGAACTCAACATGAAAAAAATCAGCAGTTGCAGAACGCAATCAATAAGAGGGCTCATGTCGAGAATGGAAGCTTTGCGTTTGTTGCGCCGGAAAATCATGACAACTACTCCACCCCGCTGCCAACGGGCTCTTCTTTCTCCCTGCGCCTGCGGATTGCCGCCGCCGTTTTCTTTCCAAGCCATTGGTCGAGATAGGCGACGATATAGCTCATCCTCCGTGCCATCCGGTCAACGCGACTCTCAAAAAACTGCAGGAGAAGGAAAGAGGGAATCGCGACACAAAGCCCGAAAACCGTGGTGAGCAGGGCCGCCCAGATTCCTTCGGCAAGATCACCCGGCTGAACTTGCCCGCCGCTGACTTCGATCTGGTGAAAGGCGGAAACCAGGCCTATGACAGTTCCAAGAAGGCCGATGAGGGTTGAGACCTGGGCTATGGTCGCCAATCCCCGGAGACGCTTCTCCGCCGCCTCCAACGCCAGTCCACCCTCACGCTCAACGACTGTCGACCGAAGCTCATCACCCGAGCGTAAGTTGGAAAGATATGCTTCAGCGGTGCGCGCGATGGGGTTGGCGCTGGATCGACAGAGGTTCAGAGCCTCGGAGAGTTTACCGCTCCGGATCAACTGCTCCAGCTTATTCACGAACACCCTGAATCGCAACCGTAGCCGGAAATGCGCCAGCCCACGATCGATCGCCAGCGCCAGGGCGGCGATAGAACAGCACAGCAGCGGCCACATGACAAAGCCGCCTTTTTCCAGCAAATCACCCAGGGAGTAATCCCAGAACATTTCGGTTACTTTCCAGTTCGTTTCAAGACTCAGTTAAGGCTATGCAGAACGAAAGTTCTATATACCAAACTTTTACTAGTCTACATTAACTTTTCAACAAGAAAAGCCCCTTGAACAAAAAACGCTTAGCTATTTACCTCGAAGTGTTTTAAGCCGATATGACTTTTTCGAACCCTTGCCAACTGGATTACGATTTACTATGGCTCTAACTATCCTGCCCCCTGCCGCGACACGTCCATAAACTATTAAACTAAAAAGACTTCAAAGAAATCAGGCTGTCGCCTCACGATCCGGATGAAGTTATTCCGCCGCCTAATCCCCCCTCCTGAGAGCTATCCCTTCTTCTACGGCTGGGTCATCCTGGCCGTCGCCACCATTGGCACGATCATGAGCATCCCCGGCCAGACGATGGGGGTGAGTGTTTTCACCGACCACTTGATCCACGCGACTGGACTCAATCGTAACGATCTCTCCCTCACCTACATGATTGGCACCATCGCAAGCGCCCTCCTGCTGCCCTTGGCTGGGATCTTCTACGACCGCCATGGAGCCCGCAAGATGATCGTTGTCGCGAGTTCCTGCATGGCACTCACCCTCTGGTACCTCGCATCCACCCGGGAAATCATCGTCGGCGCGGCTGAAATGCTCTCCATGCCGCCGGCCCAGCCCGCCCGGGACCAGGTAGCCTTCGTGGTCCTCACCAGCGGCTTCCTTCTGGTGAGATTCTGGGGCCAGGGAGTCCTCACTATGGTCTCCAGGGCCATGCTGGGTAAATGGTTCGACAAACGTCGAGGACTGGTCTCAGGCATCAGCGGAATCTTCGTATCGGCCTCCTTCGCAAGCGCTCCCCTGTTCCTCCACTGGCTGATCGTTGACATCGGCTGGAGCGGAGCCTGGAAATGTCTCGCCCTGGCCAACGGTGGCCTTCTTGTCATCGGCTGGATCTTCTACAGAGACAATCCTGAAGAGTGCGGCCTGCGAATGGATGGCTCCCGGAAACACGACAAGAACCCCGTGACAGGAAAAGATGTCCACGATGAAATAAATTCCACCCTGGGCGAGGCTCTCTCCTCCCTCGCATTCTGGATCCCGAACATCAGCCTGGCCCTGTGGGGTCTCGCCCTCACCGGGCTCACCTTCCATATCGTCTCGATCGGCAACAAGGCGAATCTTCCCGAAAGCGAAACCCTCCAGTTGTTTCTCTACATGGCCCCGATCAGCATCTTCGCCAACATTCTCGGCGGATTGGCAATCGGCAGGATCAGGATCAGGTTTCTATTCTTCTCACTGATGCTGGCGCTGGTCATCGCCAGCGCGGCAATGATGCACCTGGAATCCGGGGCAGGACGCTTGCTGACGATCGTCTGCATCGGCACATCCGGCGGTCTCTTCTCCATCCTCCTGGTGGTCATCTGGCCCCGTTTCTTCGGGCGCAAGCACCTCGGGAAAATCTCCAGCATCAACATGATGACCATGACGAGCGCAAGCGCGCTCGGCCCCTGGCTCTTCGCCCAGAGCGAAAAGAATACCGGCTCCTACGATGCCGCCTTTATCGGTTGCGCGGCAGCCGCGGGCCTGCTGTTGCTTGCAGCACTGAAGCTTAAAAACCCCGCAGAAGAAGCCTGCGCCGACACGAAACCCGGCTCTCGCTAAAGGAGACTCTTTAAGACGGACCCTCCTCTGCCGGGTCTCCCCAGTTTTTCGTTTCTACTTGCTTGAACTATCCCCTCCATTGAGCGAAACTCCCAACCTGATCGGGCTGCCGACCAGGCAGCCCTGTGATTTGACCCTGCGAGGATTTGATGTCCACCACCACCACGGCCCCTGCGACGAAAAGCGGATTCGGGTCCACATCGAGGAAAGACAATTGGTGGGTCACCCCGTTGCTGACCTTCCTCGGATTGTCCAGCTTCATTGTCTATTCAACCTGGGCGGCCTTCCAGGCAGCGGATTATTTCAGCAACATCAACGGCGCTGACTATCTCTCGCCTTTTTATTCTCCCGTCCTCTGGGATGCCAATGACAGCCTCACAGGTAAAAGCCTTGAGTCAGGACACGCTCTCTTTGGCCCTCAGCCGTCCTGGTGGCCAGGCTTCCTGCCCTTCTCTCCAGCCTTCCTGATTCTCTGGGCTCCCGCCGGGTTCAGGATGACCTGCTACTACTACCGGGGCGCGTACTACAAAGCCTTCTGGGCGGACCCGCCATCGTGCGCGGTAGGCGAACCGCGGAAAAGCTATCTCGGGGAGAACTCCCTGCCGCTGATCATCCAGAACATCCACCGTTACTTCCTCTATGTGGCGATCTGCTTCCTCTTCTTCCTGACCTACGATGCCTACCGTGCCATGTGGTTCATCAACGAAGCCGGCAAGACAACCTTTGGGATCGGGGTGGGTACCATCGTTCTCTCTCTCAACGTCTTCTTTCTCAGCGGCTACACGCTTGGCTGCCACTCCCTGCGCCACCTCATCGGCGGCTTCATGAATCACTTCTCGAAAGCTCCGATCCGGAGCAAGTGCTACAGCTGCGTTTCCGGTCTCAACAAACGGCATATGGTCTGGGCCTGGTGCAGCCTCTTCTGGGTCGGCTTTACCGACGTCTACGTACGCTTCCTCGCTGAACACATCGATTTCAGAATACTCTGATGGATTCCTACAAAACATTTGATTACGACGTTCTCGTCATTGGAGCCGGCGGCGCTGGCCTCAGAGCCTCCATCGAAGCCTCCGGGTGCGGAGCCAGCGTTGGCCTGGTCTGCAAGTCTCTTCTCGGCAAGGCCCATACCGTCATGGCCGAGGGCGGCATCGCCGCGGCTCTCTCCAATGTAGATGGACGAGACGACTGGCGTACCCACTTCGCCGACACCATGCGGGGCGGACAATACGTCAACAACTACCGCATGGCCGAGCTCCACGCCAAGGAGGCTCCTGACAGGGTCCGTGAGCTCGAGGCATGGGGAGCGGTCTTTGATCGAACCAAGGACCAGAAAATCCTGCAAAGAAACTTCGGCGGGCACAAATATCCCCGCCTGGCTCACGTTGGAGACCGAACCGGCCTCGAAATGATTCGCACGCTCCAGGACCATGGAATCCACCAGGGCATCGATGTACACATGGAATGCACCATCATCCGGCTCATCAAGGATGGTGACCGGGTCTCGGGAGCCTTCGGCTACGATCGCGAGCGCGGCAAGTTCCGCCTGTTCAACGCCAGGGCCGTCGTGCTGGCCACCGGCGGCTACGGACGCGCCTACAAGATCACCAGCAACAGCTGGGAATATACCGGTGATGGCCATTCCCTTGCCTACGATGCCGGCGCAGACCTGATCGACATGGAGTACCTGCAGTTTCATCCGACCGGCATGGTCTGGCCGCCGAGCGTTCGTGGAATCCTGGTGACTGAAGGCGTTCGCGGTGAGGGTGGAATCCTCAAAAACAGCGAAGGTGAACGCTTCATGTTCCAGGATATTCCTGACCTCTACAAGAGCCAGACAGCCGACAACCCGGAGGAAGGCTGGATCTACACCCAGGGAGACAAGGAGGCCCGCAGGCCGCCCGAGTTGCTCACGCGTGACCATGTCGCCCGGTGCATTGTTCGCGAGGTAAAGGAAGGACGCGGCAGCCCCCACGGAGGAGTCTTCCTCGACATCGCCTGGATCAAAGAAAAAATCGAAAACGCCCCTGACCACATTCGTCGCAAGCTTCCGAGCATGTACCACCAGTTTAAAGAACTCGCCAACCTGGACATCACCGAGGAGCCCATGGAGGTCGGCCCGACCACCCACTACGCGATGGGCGGCATCCGGGTCGACGGAGATACTCAGATGTCGTCCGTTCCAGGACTCTTCGCGGCCGGTGAATGCGCCGGGGGGATGCATGGAGCCAACCGGCTTGGCGGAAACTCACTTTCAGACCTGCTGGTATTCGGCAAAAGGGCGGGCGAATACGCAGCCTCGTTCGCGAAAGAAAACGGCGGCGCGACTGTGAATGAGACCGCTGTCGCCGACACGATCAAGTGGGCTCTTGAACCCATCGAACGCCAGGAAACCGCCGGCAGCGCCGGCGAGAGTCCCTACCAGATCCAATACGACCTGCAGGACACGATGCAGGAGCTTGTGGGAATTGTCCGCAACCAGGCGGAGATGGACGAAGCTGTCGAAAAAATAGCCGCGCTCAAAAAGAGAGCGGACCAGGCCGTCGCCCCCGGAAATCGTGAATACAACCCGGGCTGGCATACGGCTCTAGACCTGCACAACCTCCTCACCATCAGCGAGGCCGTGGCCAGAACCGCCGCCCAGCGCAAGGAGAGCCGCGGGGCTCACTTCCGTGAAGACTACCCGGAAAAGAGTGAAGATTGGGGAGGCAACTCCCTCGTTGTCCGCAAGGGAAGCGACGGAAAGATGGAGATCAGCAGGGAACCTGTTATGGATGTCCCCGCGGAGCTCCAGGAGATTATCGAGGAGAACAGGTAATGAGCACCGCGACCTTCAAGATCTGGCGAGGAGACGCAGAGGGCGGCGAGTTCACAGACTACGAAACCGAGATCACCGACGGAATGGTCGTACTCGATGCGATTCACCAGATCCAGGCCGAATCCGCCAACGACCTGGCCGTACGCTGGAACTGCAAGGCCGGTAAATGCGGCTCCTGCTCGGCCGAGGTCAACGGTATGCCGCGGCTGATGTGCATGACCCGGATGGACACCATCGATATCGAGAAGCCAGTGACCGTCGAGCCTATCAAAGCCTTTCCAGTCATGAGGGATCTGGTCACTGACGTCAGCTGGAACTTTGAGGTCAAAAAGAAGATCAAGAAATTCAACCCGCGCCCCCCGGACGCCGAGGACGGCACCTGGAGAGTGGCGCAGGAAGACGTCGACAGGGTCCAGGAATTCCGCAAATGTATCGAGTGCTTCCTCTGCCAGGATGTCTGCCACGTACTGCGGGATCATCAGAAAACAGAAGAGTTCATCGGCCCGCGGTTCCTGGTCTACACGGCGGCCCTCGACATGCACCCCCTCGATACCGAGGACAGGCTCGAGGATCTCAAGGACCAGCACGGCATCGGCTTCTGCAACATTACCAAATGCTGCACCCATGTCTGCCCCGAGCACATCACGATAACAGACAACGCGATCATCCCGCTCAAGGAGCGGGTCGCCGACCGTTTCTACGACCCGGTGATGAGAATCTTCCGAGCCCTCTTCGGAAAGAAGAAAGCCGCGAAGCCGCCTGCGGCCGAAGTCGGCGCCCGCGAATCCGCAAAGGCGGAATAGCCCTTATTTTCCGGCAGGCCCGGCCAGGCTCACACAGACGATTTCCTGGTCGTTGCGCACAAAAACACATTTCTGCGCGAAGGCCGGATGGGACCAGACGACCTTGCGGCGCTGTACACGGCGCGTCCCCTCGATCAACTGGGAGCGGCTCAGCTCCTCGTATCCCTTGCTCGACAGCTTGGCGATAATTAATTCGCCCTGCTCATTGAAGATAAAGTACCGGTCTTCATGCCTGGTGATAAAGGCGTTCCACCAGCGTCCCTGCCCGGTGGCCTTCATGGTCTTCCAGACCCGCTGGCCGGTAGCCGCCTCCAGGCACCTGAACTCTCCGTAGCTGCACACCCCGAAGATGTGTCCGCCCTGGAAAACAGGTGTACACATGATCGAATGAAGACCATCGGTCCGTTTCGGCAACTCACTATCGCTCTTCCCCTTCCACAACAGCTTGGCTGACGGCTTTGCCGGGTCGAGCGCCATCACCAGGGAGCCGTTATAGAAGGACGACACCAGCAGCCTCTTTGACTCCGGATCGTAAATGGGAGTGGGGATCGTCAACCCGAAGTTAACCTTGAATTCCTGCCGCCAGTATTCCTTGCCGGTCTCCGGATCGAGGGCGGCCAGCTTCGTTGGCGTCCAGGTAATCAGCTGGCGTACCCCTCCCGCCTTGTAGATCACCGGTGGGGCATAGCCAGGGTCAGTATCCTCGAGCGCGCGCCAGAGCTCCTTGCCGGTATCCTTATTAAAGGCCACGTAGCAGGCGCCCGGTTTCCCCCCGACCAGCACAATGAGCTTCTCCCCATCCACCAGGGGTGGAGAGCTATAGCCCCAGGTATTGAGCTTGGCTCCGAAATCCTTGACGCACTGTCGCGACCAGAGGACCTTCCCACTGCCCGCATCCAGGCAGAGCAGGTCGCCCATAGCACCCAGGCAATAGACCTTACCTCCGGAGACCGTGGGTGTCGTCCTGGGACCATAGGGATAACTGATCGTGTAATTGGAGGGATAGCTGTGTTTCCAGAGAACCTTTCCACTCACCGCATCAAAACAGAGTATTCTCTCGCTGCCGTTGACACGCTTCTTGTCGAAGGGATTGTCGGGATTCTCCTCTCCACTCCCGAGAACCCGGTCCATCAGGTAGACCCTTCCCGCGGCAACGGCCGGTCCGGCGTAACCCATCCCCACGGGAGCTCTCCAGAGGAAGGAAAGCTTCTTCGGCAGCTCTTTTACGATACCCGTCTCTCTCCAGACACCATCGCGCTCAACTCCCCTCCACTGGGGCCAGTCATCGGCCACCACGAGCCTGACTGCCAACAGGCAGAAGATAAAACCACAGGTGCGAATAATTCCATTCATGAGCCAAAATCTCCTTGGCGGGCTGCGGTAGCTCTTAACCATCCGACAGGGGGGCGTAACGGTAATAAACCTCGAGGCAAAGAATACTCAGCACTGTGGAATAGAGCCTCCCGGCCTGCATTGCGCGCTTGCCCCGTGGATCCCAGCTTCCGTAGGCGGTTCCATGCTCCCTGCCAACCTGGTGCTCAAGCAGTACATCTGTCAGGCGCTCATTCCAGATCCGCCAGGGTTGGCCACCCTGCTGGAAAAGGGCGTGGGTGGCGTAGTACCAGTAGTAGAAATTAACCCCGTTCATATCCTTGGCTACGGGCAGGTTCGCCATGAAGTACTTCATACTGGCATCGTCGAATTTCCTGATTTCACCGGCCTTCCTGCCCTTCTTGAGATCGAGTGTATCGGAGAGCATCTTCTGACAGAAGAAACCCTGGGCGGTCATGGCGTGGGTCGTTCTGCTGCTGCCTGGCTGGTAAGCATATTCACCAAACTTCTTCCCCTTCATCCGTGCGTTTTCGAGATACATCGCCGCCCTCGACAGGCAAGCCTTATCGACCTTAAGGCCACCGAGCTTACCGCTCTTCAGCGCCATCATCATCCACCCAAAGACGCTGGTGTCGACATCCTGGGATTGAGGGTAGGGGACGTAGCGCCAGCCACCCTTGGAAGGCACCTGGGCCTTGACCGTGAAATCAATTGCGAGCTGAGCCGGCCCTTTGAGGGCGGGATCCCGAGTGAAAGCATAGGCTTCGGTCAGTGCGAAAGCCGCTATCCCGTGCATATAGAGGTTGCCACCGCCGCGCAGATCGCCATCTTTCTTCTGGGCCTTTACCAGCCATTTCAGACCCTTGTCAATCGCCTTGCGATAGGGTCCCGCTTTGAGATGGGAGTCCCCGTGCCCGAAAAATGCCAAAAGTGCCATGGCCGTTCCAACGGTACCCGAACTGCTGCCCTTGTAGCTGTAGCCGCCTCCTTTTGAGTATTTCTTGCCACGCCTTCCGTTCCACTCAAGACCCTGCAAATCCCGCGGGTTCGGTGAAATAATGTGGTCGGTGTAGTGATCAAGAGTCCACTTTCCATCAGGACTCTGGTGCTGGGCCAGCCAGCGCAAGCCGGCAACCACAGCCGCCTCAGTACGAGAGCTGCCCCCACCCTTCATCAGCGCTCCTTCGCGGCGCTCCGCCCCCCTCAGTTGGTAGATCTTCGGCAGGTAGGCGCTGTCACCGGTCGATTTCGAAATGCTGGCGATACTTTCAAGCTCTGTTCCCTCCGAGGAAATCGCCCCTACGCGCTGAGGCCGGGAAACGGTCTGCTTGGCGGAAGATTTCCCCGGGCCACCCTGGAAAGTCGAGCGCGGACGGCGCAAGCGAGAGATTCCCGAAAGACGTCCCACCGATGACAATTTCGGCTTCGTGGTCCTGGCTTTTCTGGCCGTAAGCCGGGAGCCTCCATCCAGTTTCGCCGGTTTCGGCGGCGCTTTCACTGGAGCGGGCCCACCAGCCTTCGCAACAGCCCGTTCTTCTACCACCGGGGCGGAGGCCTCATCCGTTTTCGCGCCGGCTGCGACCTTCGGAGCAACCTCTCCCTTCGAGGCGGCAGCCACCACCGCCTGCGTCGCCCGCGAGACAGCGGCAGAGCGAACCGTCTTTTCAAGCCCCGCCGCCGCTCCGGCAGCGCTCCGCTGCAGGGCAACTTTGCCCTGCTCAGCAGTCTTATCAACAACCGCCTCGGTCACCTTTGTCCGGGCCAGGCGCGCCGAAGCGACCTTGAGCGCTCGCGACTGGGACTCTTCGGAAGCCTCGGGTTGCGGCGCACCGGTCGTACGCCTGGCGATCGCCGGAGCGACGCCCGTAGCTGTCTCGGCCTTTGATACCGGAGGCTGCTGAATCGATGGAGCGGCGCTGGAGGCGGCAACGGCCTTGCCTGCGCTTGCTACCTGCAGGCGACGGGGTGTCTCACCGGCCGGAGCCGCCGGACCCGCGGCTTCCCCCCTGCTGACCTCCACCACTGCCGAGGCGGCCTTGACAGGCTCCGCGGTTTTTCGTGAACGACTCACCGGGCCGACCTGTTTCAGTGTGAGAACCTTCTTGCTCACGGACTCTTCAACGGCCTCGGCTTGAACGCTCGCTCGTTTTGCAATCGTCGGTTCTGCTCCGGCGCTCTCACTGCGTTGAGGGGTCTCTTTCGCAATAACTTCCTTTTGAACGGTCCGGGGCGCCTCCGCCCTTCCCGCCCGCGAGACAGCGGCCGAGCGAACCGTCTTTTCGAGCCCCGCGGCAGCACCGACAGCGCTCCGCTGCAAGGCGACCTTGCCCTGCTCGGCAGTCTTGCCGACCACCGCCTCGGTGACCTTCGCCCG
>CBFHWB010000107.1:0-14762 GCA_965659285.1 Planctomycetota bacterium
CCCGGTCGCGTGGCCAGCTGCCGTCGAACCCGACCAATTTCAGGCCGCTGTTGAGGGCCCTGGTCAAGGCGATGGACACCTGGGTCCGAGACGGTGTCGAGCCGCCTCCGAGTGTTTATCCGACGATTGCCTCAGGGTCCCTGGTCTCCTGGGAGCTGAAGGCGAGCGGCTGGAGGCCCCTGCGGGGCGTGTCCTACCCTGCGGTCATCCAGCGCCCGGCCTTGCTGGACAGGGGGCCGGATTTCATTGCCCGGCGGCGGGTAACGATCGAGCCGCCGCGCGTTGGGCCGTCCTACAGGGTCCTGGTGCCGGCCTTCGGGCCCGACAACAATGAGAAAGGCTGCCTGATGATGCCAACGGTTGCTGTCCCGGTGGCGACCTTCACCAGTTGGAACCTGAGAGACAAATCAATTGGAGCGCCCGGAGAGCTGCTGAGCCTCCAGGGAGGGCACATTCCGTTTTTGCGCGACAAGGATGCGCGGCAGAAGGCCGGGGATCCGCGGCTCTCTCTGCTGGAACGTTACCAGGGCTTCGAATTGTATCTTGAGCAATATCTCGCCTGGGCCCGGAAGCTGGTGAAGGAGAGATACCTCCTCGAGGAGGACCTGCCCTCCATCGAGCGGGGCCCCTGGAACCGGGAGAAGCTCTTCGAATAGGCTCGGGGCTAGAAGCCGAGGCCGGTAGTCGACAGTTTGATCCTGCAGAAGAACATGTCAGCGGTCATGTAGAGGACCGAGCCATCATCTCCGAAGCCGCAGTTGGCGGTCTTCTGGCCGGTCTCGATGGTTCCAAGATGGGTTCCATCGGGGGCGAAAACCAGGACTCCGCCGGGCCCTGTGGCGAAGATGTTGCCCTGCTTGTCGACCTTCAGGCCATCGGGCAGACCGGGACGGCCCTCCTTGAACCAGGCGGTCGAATCGAAGAAGACCTTGCCGTTGGCGATCGAGCCATCGTCCTGTACGTCGTAGACCATCCAGATGGCCTTGTCCGGATCGGAGCTGGCCACGTAGAGCTTCTTCTCATCGGGAGAGAAGCCGATGCCGTTAGGGCGGGTTACATCTTTTGTCAGAAGCACCGGCGCCTTGGCGCCCTTCGGCAGACGATAGACTCCCTGGAAGGGCAGTTCCTTGGCCGGATCATCCATGCGCTTCTCGAGGCCGTAGGGGGGGTCGGTGAAATAGAGGTCGCCGTTTGAGTGATAGATCGCGTCGTTGGGACTGTTGAGGCGCTTGCCATCGTAGTGGGTCGCCAGCGGCTCGAAGCTCCAGTTTTTTCTCAGCCGGGAGACCCTGCGGTCGCCGTGCTGGCAGAGGATCAGGTTGCCGTCGGGGTCCAGGAGCAGGCCGTTGGAGCCGGTCTCGCCTCCGCGAGCCGCGGTTCCGGTATAACCGGCGGGGCGCAGGTAGATGCTGAGCCCCTCACCGTCTTTCCAGCGCATCACCCGGTTGTTGGGAATGTCGGAGAAGAGCACCGCGCCCTCCTTCGGCAGCCACACCGGCCCCTCACTCCAGGCGAAGCCCCCGGCCAGCTTCTCGATGGCCGCACCCTTGGGAACGATCTTATCGAAGCGGGGATCGAGACGTATGATTTTTCCCATGCCGGGGGTTCCCGCGGCGTCCTTCCCGCCGCGCACGTTCGCGGGGGTGCCGAGGTTGAAGTTGACGCTTTCACAGCCGAAGGCGGAGAACAGGAGGGCAGAGAGGGCGAACCCGAGACGGATAGAACGTTGAGTTGTGTTTTTCATAGTCCGACCACGATAGTTTAGATCGGCCGGTCGGGTCAAGGGCCAGGAACCCTCAGAGGCGGCCGCTCAGGAGGTACCAGGCAAGCCCCATCCATTCGTGCAGCACGCGTTCGTTTTGTATCAGCGCGTGGTGGCTGGGCAGCCAGCCGCTCAGCGGTCCTTCGAAGCGCGCGCTCCGGAGCGTCGCAGGCGCCGGGATGACCTTGAGCCCCTGCGCCCGGAAGGATGCGGCGGCGCGCGGCATATGCCAGCCATCTGTCACCAGGGCGATGGTGTGGAGTTTTTGTTCACGCAGCATGGGCGCCGTGAAGAGGGCGTTCTCATGGGTTGTCGAGGAGCCCTCCTCCTTGAAGATCTTTTCCGCGGGAACCCCTTCCGCGACCAGGAAGTCTTCCATATAGGCGGCCAGGGATCTGACGCCTTCACCCGCCTCCGGGCGCCCGCCGCAGACGGCCACCGGCAGCTCCTTCCACGTCTTGAAAAGCCAGGCGCCATGTCGGCAGCGCGCGTAGCTGTCCCGGCCGAGATGAACAACCGGCCGATGAGGCCGCGGCGGGTTCGCGGCGCCGGAGAGGATCACGATGGCATCGGCGTCCGAGGCCGGCAGGGGGCTCGTTGAGTACCACCACTCGAGCGAGCCGGTGGCGACCCAGCTCAGGGGTGGCCAGGTCGCCGCGAAGAGCAGGGCGGTAAAGAGGAGAAAGGCCCGCGGCTGCGGCAGCCCCCGCAGGCGGTTTGTAATACAGACGACCACCAGGCAGGTAATCTGCAGGAGGACAAGGATCGGAACGAGATGCAGGAGCTGCTTCATGCTTGGTTTCCCGCCCAGACACTAACATCATCGCAGAGCGGCACACCCGGGTATTTCGCGTCCCTGTGAGGGTCTCAATCGCCGGGCTCGCCTTTCCAATGAGAGATTTTCCAGAGGTAGAGGCAGGCTACGGTTCTCCAGGGCGACCACCCGCGGCTTCTCTCGAGGACTTTTTCATCGTTGAGCTTTCGGCCAGCGACGCGCTCGATGCCGGTCCTGAGCGCGAGATCTCCCATGCTGAAGATGTCGGGGCGGCCAAGGCAGAACATCAGGAACATTTCCGCGGTCCAGCGGCCGATGCCCGGCAGCGGGATGAGCAGCTCGATGACCTCTTCATTTTCCATGCCGGCGAACCGCCGCCGCCGCAAGGGGCCGCTCTCAAACGCTCTCGCCAACTCGCGGAGGTAGAGGACTTTTTTTTCGGAGAGGCCGCAGCGTTTCAGGCGCTGGGGCCGAACTTCAAGCAGCTTCCCGGGGGTGGGCCGCTTTGTCGGGGCGAAGAGCTCGGCAAAACGGCCATGGATCGATCGGGCGGCCGCGGCCGACAGCTGCTGGCTGATGATGGCTCGGCAGAGAGAATGGAAGCGTTCGGGCCGGGGCCGGAAATCCAGCGGCCCTATGAGCCGGATCCAGCGGCCGAGAGCCGGATCCTTCCGGGCGAGGGCCGCGGCGCTTTTTTTCACCGAATCACGGGTCAGCGGCCGCATGGGAAGCCTTACTTGATGGACTGAAAAGAGCCGTGGTTGTCTTCCGCCAGCTGTTTCATGAAATCAACGAAGACCTCGACATCTTTGAGGGTGGGCAGGGGGAGCGGGCCACTGGTCTGCCCGGGGATTTTGTCCGGCCAGCCACCGACCCCCTCGAAGCCGAAGGTGTTGATGCGCATCTTTCGAGCCGCGTTGAGGTTGGCGATGTCTTTGAGGATCTGCTCGATGAGAAAGCTGGAGGGGAACTCGGGCTTGGTGGGGGCGCCATCGGACAGCAGGACGATCGTGTCGGCCTCGTTGTCTTCAAAGGCGCGCTTGAGGGCGTCATCGGTATAGGTGGCGCCCCGGGCGAGGAATTCTTTAACGAATTTCCCCGCGCTCTTGACCGCGCTCCTGCTGGCCGGCCTGAGACCTTTCTGCCAGGCGGTTACCTTATTGGAGTAGGCGATGATGTTGAAGCGCGCGGCCTTCGGCAGGCTCTCGATGGCGACCAGCAGCTGCTTGCGGGCGCGGTCCAGGCGGACTCGCGCCTTCTGGGCCTCTTTGATGGTCGAGCGGCCCTGGTCGAACATGGCCATGCTTCCGGAGACATCGATCACGAAGACCAGGTTGCGGCTGAAGATCTCGGTGCCGAAGAACTCTACGGAATCAGCGGCCTTCTTGACGACGACCGTTTGCTCATCTTCCGCGAGCATTTCGTCAGGGTCGAAAGACTCCCGCTCGGCGTCCCACCACTTTTTCCAGTCGGCCCCGGTTTCAAAATCCTGGCCGGTGATTTCCAGCAAGGCCCTCCGGCCATCGAGCCAGAGCAGGTCGCGCTCCTTCGTGTGCGCCTCGACAAGTGCGATCAGGGGGTCGACCGCGCCCTTGAGCTTTCGCCGCCCCGCGGCCCTGAGGCCGGTGCGCTGGATGCGAAGAAGCTTGTTTTCAAACGAGCCGAGAATTTCTTCGCCGGTCGGCTGGTCGTCCCGATAGCCGAAGGAGTCGAGGAGCAGGACCTTGTCTTCGAGGCTCCGCGCTTTTTTGTAGTTCTTGATGAGCGCCGCGATGGCCTCGGGGTTTTCCAGGGCCTCGATGGTCTCCATGGCCTTGTCATAATTGGTCTTCGATGGGAGCAGGGTCGCAGCCGGAGGGATGAGTATCACGCTGCGAGGGTGGTCCAGCACACCCATGCGCACGATGAACTTCGTCAGCTCTTCTTCGCTCTCCGCTCGAATGAGAGCCTGCATGGTCTTGGCGTATTTCCGAGCTCTCGATGAACTCACCTCTTCCGCCTGCGCGCTGGCGCAGAACAGGATCAAGGCCGGGATGAACGGCAGAAAGCGCATAGGTGCCTCGCAGGGACAGTTCCTGGCCGGGAGCGTCCCGGCCGAAGAAACTATCTTAGCAGGAATTTCCGGGCGGTTAAAAGATGAAGCCGCCTAGGCCATATAGCCCGGCCTGTAGGCGCGCTTGATGAGAGGCTCCGCTTCCGGGCGCCCGGCCACCTTCATGTTCTCCGCATCCCAGTTTACCTTTCCGCCGAGACGGACCGCGAGGTTCCCCAGGAGCACCGCCTCGGTGAGCTGGGCGGAGTAGTCGAAGTTCGACAGGGCCGCCGGGCCGCCTTTGCAGGCGGCGAGCCATTCCTTGTAGTGGCCGGGCGAGCGCGGCAAGGAGGGCTTCGGAGCTTTGAAGCCGACGAAATCTTTTTTCGGCAAGAGCGTGCCATCGCCCCAATAGTGTGGAACGTAGAGCTTGCCCTTGTCGCCGACGATGATAGAGCCGTTACCCGAGACCTTCTCTCCCTCGAAGAGCTCCGCGGGCGGGCGCTTGGGGCCATCGTACCAGGTCAGGTGGACGGCGGGCCGGCCGGCGATGGCGGGGAAGCGGTAGCGGATGACACTCCAGGCCGGGGCGGATTCCTTGAAGAGGGGAGATGAGGTCGCCTCGATGGTCTCAGGCAACCCCAGCTCGAGAGCCCAGTAGGCGATATCCCAATTGTGACAGGCCATATCTCCTAAAGCTCCCGTTCCGAAGTCCCACCAGCCACGCCATTTGAAGGGGACGTAGGCCGGGTGATAGGGTCTTTCGGGGGCGGGTCCAAGCCACAGGTCCCAGTCAAGCCCGGCGGGAACCGGCTGCGGTTTAGCCGGTCGCTTGATTCCCTGGGGCCAGATGGGGCGGTCCGACCAGACATGGACCTCTTTCACGGTGCCCAAGGTGCCGGCGCGGATCAGCTCGACCATGCGCCGCGAGCCATGCTCGCCATGCCCCTGGTTGCCCATCTGGGTCGCGACCTTGTATTTCTTCGCCGCTTCTCGCATGAGGCGGGCTTCGGAGACCGAGTGGGTCAGGGGCTTCTGGCAATAGACGTGTTTGCCCAGCGCCATCGCCATCAGCGCGGCCGGAGCGTGGTGATGGTCCGGGGTAGAGACGGTTACGGCGTCGAGCCCTTTTTCCTTCTCGAGCATCTTGCGATAGTCGGTGTAGCGGGCGGCCTTGGGGTGGCGCTTGAATGATCCCGCGGCCCGGCCGCTGTCGACATCACAGAGGGCGGCGATATTTTCGCTGCTGACTCCGGCGAGGTCCGAGGCTCCCTTGCCCCCGGCTCCGATGATGCCGATGTTGAGCTTCTCGTTGGGAGACTCTCCACCCGGAAGGATGTTGAAGCTTCCACAGAGGGCCGAGCCGGCGGCCAGTGCGCCGCCCTTGAGTAACGATCGTCTTGAAAGTCTACGGGCCATGGCTTCCTCCGCCGGGGGGTTTCTTTGAGTTTACGGCTATTGATCGTCCACACCCGGGTACGCTCATGCAAACCAAAACCTTCCCGGGCAAGCCCGACGCGCCGCCGCCGCCGCTCTATTCCTTGAATGAGCCTGAAGCTTCGTGATAATGGTTCTGTCGCCTCGTGTCTTCCGGCGTCGACAACACCAGGTCATATCGTTTTCAGGGCTGACTATGCGCGAATTAAGCAGGGTACTATTTACGGCCACGGTTCTTTGCCTTGTCGTTTTCCCTGCCGCGGACGCATCCGAGGAGCTCTTCCGTAAGAAGGTCGCCCCGGTCTTCGAGCGGCGGTGCCTGGGTTGCCACAGCGACAGCAAGCGAAAAGGGAAGCTCTCGATGGCTTCTCGCGCCGCGCTCCTCAAGGGCGGCCGTAAGGGGCAGGTCGTTGTTCCGGGCGATCCGGCGGCCAGCCGTCTGCTGCGGCTCATCACGCCGAAAGATGGCAAGGCGAGCATGCCGAAGAACAAGGCTCCTCTTTCGGAGGCGGAGCTCGCTGCGGTCGGAGAGTGGATCAAGGCGGGCGCTCCCTGGCCGCAAGGGCTGGCGCTCGGCGGGAAAAGCCCGGCGGATTTTAACTGGTGGTCGTTCAAAAAGCTCGAACGTCCGGAGGTCCCTCGTATCGAAGGGGCCGGCGCCGCCTGGGTCCGCACCCCCATCGACGCCTTTATCCGGTCCCGGCTGGATGCGAAAGGCCTGGCCCCGGCCCCCGAGGCGGACCGGTTAACTCTTATCCGCAGACTGTCTTTCGATCTGACCGGGCTCCCCCCGTCCCCGGAAGAGATCGAGCGGTTTCTCGCCGACAAATCCCCCGGGGCCTATGAGGAGCTCGTCGACCGACTGCTGGAGTCAAAGCATTACGGCGAGCGGTGGGCCCGGCACTGGCTCGATGTCGTCAAGTACGCCGACACCTGCGGCTACGATAAGGACAAGCTGCGCCCCAACGCCTGGCCCTACCGGGATTACGTCATCCGGGCCTTCAACAACGACAAGAAGTATTCACGGTTTGTAGAGGAGCAGCTCGCGGGAGATGTTCTCTTTCCCGGGGAGCCCGATGGCGTTCTCGGCCTGGGCTTTGTCGCCGCCGGACCCTGGGACTTCATCGGTCACGTCGAAGTGTCCGAAGCCAAGATCGACGGCAAGGTGGCTCGCTACATCGACCGAGATGAGATGGTGACCAATACGATCAACACCTTTACCAGCCTGACGATCCAATGCGCCCGCTGCCACGACCACAAATTCGATCCCTTTACCCAGCGCCACTACTTCAGCCTGCAGGATGTTTTCGCCGCCGTCGACCGGGCGGAGCGGCCCTACGACCGGAACCCTGGAACAGCGAAGCAGCGCAAGGAGCTGAGCTCGGAGCTCGAAGGGGTTCGCGCTGAGCTGCGGAAACACCGGGAGGGGATCGTCGCCGCTGGCGGAGACGAACTGGCCGCCCTCGATAAGGCGATCGCGAAGCACGCCACAGAGGTCAAGCTGGAGAAGAAGAGCCCGGCCTATGGGTATCACAGCGGCATCAGCAAGAAGCAGGGCGAGGAGAAATGGGTCGTGGTCGATCTCGGCCGTGATGTAGAGCTCTCCCGGGTTGTTCTGCACCCCTGCCACGATGAACACAACAACATCGGGGCCGGTTTTGGATTTCCGGTGCGCTTCCTGGTCGAGGCCGCGAAGCACCAGGGCTTCCCGGCGCCCACCGTGCTGGCGGATGAAAGTGCCGCCGACTATCCGAACCCCGGGCTAGGCGAGTACTCTGTCGAGGGCAAGGGATCGAAGGCCCGCTTCGTCAGGGTCAGGGCGGTCAAGCTGGCGCCGCGAAGCAACGACTACATTCTCGCTCTTGGAGAATTGGAGGTCTTCGACAAGAAGGGAATGAACATCGCGCGTGGCATGAAGGTTCTCTCCAAGGACTCCATCCAGGCGCCCGTTCGCTGGGCGCGGAAGAACCTCACCGATGGCAGCTGGCCCCGGGCCAAAAATGAGGCGGCGGCTTCCGCCCTGGCGCAGGCCAGGAAAAAACGCGAGCAGCTCATGGCGCGGCTCCAGTCGCCCGAGTGGCTTGCCATGCAGAAGCGCCTCGCGACAAGGGAGAGAGAGCTCGCCGGGAAGCTGGCCCAGTTGAAGAAGTCGGGCATGGTCTACGCCGCGGCTACGCACTTCAAGACAGAGGGTAATTTCAAGCCGACCATGGGTAAGCCGCGAGCGATCCACGTGCTGCATCGGGGAGATATTCTTGAGCCCCGTGAAAAGGTAAAGCCGGGCCTGCTGCCGTTTTCCGCCGGGGCGACTATCGAGATGGATCTTCCCGCCGAACATTCAGAGGGCGAGCGCCGCTCAGCCCTCGCGAAATGGATCACCAGCAAGGCCAACCCTCTCACCTGGCGTTCCATCGTCAACCGCGCCTGGCTCTGGCACTTTGGCGCCGGCATAGTCGATTCTCCCAATGACTTCGGCCGCATGGGCCAGCTGCCGACCCACCCGCTGCTGCTCGACTGGCTGGCCTGTGAGTTCCGTGATGGCGGCCAGTCCTTCAAGAAGCTCCATCGCATCATCGTCAACAGCGCCGCCTATCGGCAGTCTTCGACCTGGAATGAACAGGGCCAGCGGGCCGATTCGGGTAATCGCCTGCTCTGGCGGATGAATCGCCGGCGCCTCGAGGCCGAAGAGATCCGGGATGCCATGCTACAGGCCAGCGGCAAGCTCAGGCCTGACATGTACGGTCCCGGCTTTTATCTCTTCAAGCTGGAGAAAACAGCGCACTCTCCGCATTACGAGTACCACAAGTTCAACCCCGAAGATTCCGCTTCTCATCGGCGTTCCATCTATCGCTTCATCGTACGCTCCCAGCCGGATCCCTTCATGACGACCTTCAATTGTGCGGACTCATCGCAAAGCACCCCCAAGCGGGACGAGGCCCTGACCGCTCTGCAGGCGCTCTCTTTGCTCAACAGCAAGTTTACCCTGGTCATGGCCGGGCATTTCGCCAAACGCCTCGCGAGTGAAGCGGAGACCGTTGAGGAGAGGGTGCGTCTCGGCGTCAGTCTGGTGAGCGGCCGGAAGGCTACCGCGGAGGAGGTTGCCGATCTCTCCGCCTACGCCTCGGAGCACGGGCTTGCCAATCTGTGCCGGGTTCTTTTCAACCTCAGCGAATTTACCTACCTGGATTGACAACAGCCAGATGACCACAGAATCCGCCTTCCCACACAAGGACGCATCCGCGAGGCCCCTGCTCGATCGCCGGAACTTTCTCTGGGAATCAGGAGGCGGACTCGGCGGGATCGCCCTGGCGGCCCTGCTGGGCGGCGAGGCGGCGGCCGGGGAAGAGCCGAAGCTCCACGGGGGATTGCATCACGCCCCGAAAGCGAAGCGGGTTGTTCAGTTGTTCATGTCCGGGGCGGCCAGCCATCTCGACATGTTCGACTTCAAGCCTGAGCTGATCAAGCATCATGGAAAGAAGTCCGATTTCGGCGAACACGTTGAGGCCTTCCAGAATGGCCTGGGGCCCTGGATGAAGTCGCCCTTCGATTTCAAACGTTACGGCCGCTGCGGCAAGCATCTCAGCGACATTGTCGCTCCGCTTGGGGACGTGGTGGACGAGATGGCCTTCATCCACAACCTGGTCGGCAAGACAGGGGTGCATAGCCAGGCGACCTATCTCCAGGCGACCGGCTTCCAGCGCCCGGGCTTTCCGGGAATGGGCTCCTGGGTCAGCTACGCGCTGGGGGCGATCAACGAGGATCTGCCTTCGTTTGTCGTGCTCCCCGACCACCGAGGCTACGGCTCCAACGGCCCCAAGAACTGGGGCTCTGCCTTCCTGCCCGCTGACGCCCAGGGTACAGAGATCTTTCCCCAGCGCGAGAACCCGATCAACGACATCGCGGCGCGGGCGGATTTTATTTCCGGAGCCGGGAACCGGGCGGGCCTCGATCTGATCAACAAGCTGAACCGCGGCTACCAGGGTCGCCGGCCGGGCGATTCTCGCCTGGATTCTCGCATTCGCTCCTACGAGCTGGCGGCCAGGATGCAACTGAGCGCCCCCGAGGCGCTCGATATTTCGAAGGAGCCGAAAGAGATACTCGAGCTCTATGGCCTGAACAAGGCGCGCAAGAAATACCCGGCCGAGATCAATGTCGATGAGGAGATAGAATATTTCGGCCGCAAATGCCTGGTGGCTCGTCGCCTGCTGGAGAGGGGCGTTCGTTTCGTGCAGATCTGGTCCGGCAACGACAACAGCTTCCCTCGCCGCAATTGGGACAGCCACGAGGACATCCCCCGCGACCATCGCCCGCTTTCCCTGGGGATGGCGACCGGCGCCGCGGCCCTGATCAAGGATCTTCGGCGGCGGGGCCTCCTCGATGACACGATCATCCTCTGGACCACCGAGTTTGGCCGCATGCCGAGCACCCAGGGCAGTAAGGGTCGCGACCACAACCCCTATGTCTTCAGCAACTGGCTCTGCGGAGGCGGGATCAAGGGGGGGGGTGACCCACGGCCCCAGCGACCAATGGGGCTACAAGCCGCTCGATCGGGAAAACCCCACCCAGGTCTACGATATCCATGCCACCATCCTGCACCTGCTTGGGATCGACCACGAGAAGCTTACGGTGCGTCATAATGGCATCGACCGTCGCCTGACCGACGTCCACGGCAACGTGATTCGAGAGCTCCTCGCCTGAGGGGAAATTCATTTCCCTGAAACGGTAATGTAGATCTGCATCTCTCTCTTGCTGGACTATAATACCGCCAGTGCTTCGGGGCAGTTGTCCCGGGCCGTGTGACTTCCGTATCCAGAAAAGGTATCGCAGATGACTCCCGCCTCAGCCCGTGGATCCTCCGGCATCGCGCAATCAACCCGGCTCCTTCTTCTTCTTGCCGCGCTATTGGCGCTTTTGCCGGCCCTTTCCGCGCGGGCCGAACTGGGCTCCCCGACACTGAGAGACAAGATCATCGCTCAGCATGTCGCGGTCTATCTCGAGCGGGCCCACGTCAGGCGGTGGAAGCTTGATGACAAGCGATCGGAGAGCATGTTCGACTCGTATCTCAGCGCGCTGGACCCGCAGCGGATGTATTTTACCGCGGCCGATGTTGAAGGCTTCCAGGCCAGCCGTCACAAGATCGATGATTACATCAAGTCCGGCGATCTCGATTTCGCCTTCAAGGTAGGAAAAGTCTTCCTGGCCCGGGTAGATGAGTGTTCGAAGCGGGTGAAGAAGCTTGTTGAGCAGGAGCAGGACTTTACCGCCGATGAATATTTCCAGGTTGACCGCGCCGAGGCTTCTTATGCCTCAGGCGAGAAGGAGATTGCCGACCTGTGGCGCAAGAGAGTGAAGGTGTTGCTCCTGGAGAAGCTCGTCGATGGCAAGACGATGAAGGAGGCGGGCGACGAGGTCGTCAAGCTCTACGAGAACTTCGCCGTTCGCATGGGCAAGACCGATGGCATGGAGCTGCTGCAGATCTTTCTGACCGCGGCGACCATGACCTATGACCCGCATACAACCTACATGTCGCCGGACACTCTCGAGAATTTCCAGATCAGCATGCGCCTGGAGCTCGAAGGGATCGGGGCTTCGCTGCAGTCGATCGATGGCTATACGGTGGTCAACCAGGTCATTCCCGGCGGCGCGGCGGCGCGCGATGGACGGCTGAAGCCGCAGGATAAGATTCTCGCGGTGGCCCAGGGGGACTCCAAGGACTTCGTGGACCTGCTGAACATGAAGCTCTCCGATGTCGTGAAGCTCATTCGCGGCAAGAAAGGCACGAGGGTCCAGCTCAAGGTCCGGCATGCCGACAGCGAGGGTACCGAGCTGGTAGCTATCGTGCGGGCCAAGGTGGTTCTCGCCGACCGCGAGGCCCATGGCGAGGTGCTTGAGGTCAAGCGGGGAAAAGGCCTGCCCGCCCTCAAGGTCGGGGTGGTTGTCCTGCCCAGCTTCTACATGGACATGGCCGCTGCCGGGCGCGGCGTGAAGGACTTTAAGAGCACAACGCGCGATGTCTCGAGGATCATCAAGAAGTTCAAGGCCGATGGCATCGAGGCCGTGGTCATTGACCTGCGGACGAATGGAGGCGGAGCGTTGTCGGAGGCCATCGCGTTGACGGGCCTGTTTGTAGATACAGGCCCCGTGGTGCTCATCAAGCACCTGAACGGAAAGGTCGACACGCGTAACGACAGCAAAAAAGGAGCCGACTGGTCGGGGCCGCTTGTGGTGTTGACCAGCAAGTTCAGCGCCAGCGCCAGTGAGATTTTTGCCGGAGCCCTGCAGGATTATAAGCGCGGGGTTGTCGTGGGCGATCGAAGCACCCATGGCAAGGGAACCGTCCAGCAGCTCATGGACCTCTCTCGCGCCAGGGGAGGCGGCGAGCCGGGGAAGCTGGGAGCCCTGAAGATCACCCTCTCGCAATTCTACCGGCCATCGGGCAACAGCACGCAGAACAAGGGCGTGGTGCCGGACATCGAGCTGCCGGCGGTTTCGAGCCACATGGATGGCGAGGCCGAGCTTGATTTTTCGATCGAGTTCGACACGGTAGAAAAGGCTGAGCATTCGGACCTCGGGCTGGTTGATGAGAAGATCCTGCGCCGACTGAAGGAAAAATCCCGCAAGAGGAGGGGCTCCAACGAGGAGTTCTCCAAGGTCGAGAAGAGCATCGCCCGGTACCGGAAGATTCGCGATCGTAAGAAGATCCCGCTGGAGCGGTCTCGCTACGAGGCGGAGAAAAAGAGATTTGATCCGGATGATGCGAAGGAAGAAAAAAAGGATCCCAAGGATGCGGTCGTTCCGTCCGATGACAACGCGATCAAGCGGGACTTCTATCTCGAGGAGGTTCTCTCGATCACGGCTGATTACGTCGCGGCGCTGAAACCCGCCAGCGCGGAGTCCTACAGGCGCCTGGCGAGGGCGGTTTTTCTGCTCGGGGATACGAAGCAGGGCCGTGCATTGATAGCGGAGGGACTTCGGAAGCACCCCGGGAGTCGGTCCCTGCAGAAGCTGAAGAAGGGTCCTGTAAAATAAAAAGCGAAGCCCGCCGGGCTTTCGCCGCGGCCGGTCTTTGTCTCCGGTTCGTAACCGAGTATACCGATGAGAGCATTCGCGCGCGCCCCTGTGAGAGTTGACCCCGCCGGCGGGGGAACCGATGCTCCGCCTTTTTGCGTAGATCATGGCGGCCAGGTGGTCAACTTCGGCGTCAGGCGGCATGTCTTTGCCCGCGCCCAGCGCCTGGGCCCGGGAGAAGAGATCCTGATCTATTCAGATGACCTCGGCGCCGGCATCCAGGCTCGCGGCGTCGCGGGCCTCCCCGCCGCCGGGTGCCTGGAGCTGCTGCAGGGGTTTGTCAGGAAATTGCTGCCGCCGGGAGAATCGGTGCTGCTGGTGACCGGCTCCGAGGTGCCGCCCGGCAGCGGCCTTGGAGGCAGCGGGGCGCTTGGGGTCTCGGTGGTGGCGGCTCTCGACCGGCTCTTTGGCGTCTCCCGTTCGAAAGATGATACCGCGGCGGTCGCCAACGAGGTCGAGAGACAGGATCTCGGCTACCCGGGAGGGAGCCAGGATTCTTACGGCGCCGCCCGTGGGGGGCTGAACCTGCTTGAATACCACCAGGGAGGCGGCATGACTCCCCGCACGATAGAGGCTGCCGAAGAGATGATTCACGAGCTTGAGGAGAGCTCTCTGCTGGTTTTTACCGGGGCGGCGCATGTATCAGGTTCGATTCACGATGATATCAGGCGCTCTTATCACGAGCCGGGCTCGAAGACTCTCGAGGCGATGTTTGAGCTTCGCGACGAAGCTGGGCGGATGGTCCGGGCGCTCGAGGCCGGGGACCTGGAGGGTTATGCCCGGGCGTTGGGGGGATCCTGCCGTGGTCTCTACAACCTGCACGAGAGTTGTGACAGCGCTGAGCACAGGGTCGTTTTCGAGAAGCTCGGGGAGCTGATCCTTGCGGGGAAGACCTGCGGAGCGGGTGGCGGGGGTTTTCTCCTGCTCTGCGCGAAGCCGGGCCGTCGAGAGGAGTGCGCGGCAGTCGTGGCGGAGCTGGGCGCGGAGTCCTGGCCTTTCGAGTTCGACTTCGACGGGGTGGGCGTTACTGAAGAGACGGCCTGGGCGGAGGAAGAGATTGCCGGCTATCGCAGACTGATCACCGGAGAGTCTCAGGGCTGATCGCCGGGCTCTTCCTGCAGCTTGAGCCAGGACTTCATCGTTTTCGAGACGGTTTTCGCCGCGTCCTGCTGAACAAAATGACCTGAGCCGGGGACGGTTACGAGAGTCAGGTCTTTGTCGAGCCATTTCCAGGTGTCGTTGAGGGCTCCGGGCAGGAGAGCCCAGTCCTCGAGGCCGTGGAACATCAGGACCGGCGCGAGGACCTTCGGCGGCGTGCCTTCCGGAGCCTTGTAGGGAGGGCGGGGGTAGTTCGCCTTGTAATAGTTCAACATCGCCTCGAAATCCGAACGTTCGAAGGCCTCCCGATACTTTTCTTTTGCGGTCTTGTCTTTGACCCATCTCGAGAGCCCCCTGGCTGAGAGCTTCTCATGGGCGCCGGGCTTCTGGAAGTTGCGGGCGTACTGACTGTTTTTCTGCTGGTCGGGGTTGTTCGCCAGCTCTCGACCCAGCCCCCAGGGATGGGGCAGGTTGAGAATGATCAGCTTGTCGCAGGCCTTCGGATGGGACATTGCGAAGCTCCAGGCGACCGCCCCTCCCCAGTCATGGCCGACGATGATGGCCTGTTCTTTCTTCAGGTGAGTGATCAC
>CBFHWB010000108.1:0-261 GCA_965659285.1 Planctomycetota bacterium
GGATGTCCTTTTCGGAGATCGGCAGGAATTTCGGCAATCGCAACCATACGACAGTAAGATGTGCTGTAGGGAAGATCGCCGGTTTGCTCGAAGATGGTGATCCGATGGCCTGCACGCCTGTGTATACGATCATCGATCGGCTTGAAAGCTGAGTATCTTCGCCCGTCCGGCTAACGATTGGGCCCATACTCATGGCAGAGCGAAATAACGAACTGGATGCGGCGGCGCAGGAGTCTCTCCTCGCCTTGCCGGGTGTCAGCA
>CBFHWB010000108.1:271-14680 GCA_965659285.1 Planctomycetota bacterium
TATCCCCGGCGGTACCAGGATCGCAGGAACGCGAAGACCATCGGGTCTTCCCTGGTAGGAGAGCAGGTGGTCCTGACCGGGCAGTTGGAGAGATGCCGCGGCCGCCGGCTGGGGCCGAGGAGGCATATGCTTACGGCGACTCTTCGCGATGATAGTGGAGACCTGGACCTGGTCTGGTTCAACCAGCCCTATCTTGAAAAGAGTCTCCATCCGGGCGATTTTCTCTGTGTGTTCGGGAAGGTGGGTGAACATTCGAAACGCCTGCAGATCGTCTCTCCCGAATTCGAGGTGGTGGCCAGCGGGGTAGATGACGAAAATATCGAGGACAGTATCGACCTGAACAGGGTGGTGCCGATTTACCCCCTTAAGAAGGGGCTTTCCCAGCGGCATCTTCGCCGCCTGGTGGCCGGCGCTCTTGAAGATCTCCACGCCGGCCGGACCGGGGATGGCTTTCCAGGAGTCGATGAGACGCCCTTTGACTTTTTCCTGGATGAAGGAAGCCTGAGAGAGAAAGGCATCCTGTCCGATAGCGACCTGGAGCCCGGATTGGCGGAGGCCTGCCAGTGGATTCATTTTCCGCCGGATTCCCCGGCCGGCGCGGCGGATGAGGATGGGTCGCTGGAGCTCGACGCCCGTGAGTATTGGGAGATCTGTCGGGACAGCGCCCGCGCCCGCCTTGCCTTCGAGGAGAGATTCGCTTTCGCGACCAGGCTCTGGCTCAGGGGACAGCAGTTTCGCGAATGCGAGACCGAGCCTCTTGAAACCAGCGACTCTCTCGATGAGAAGATCAGGTCCATCTTTCCGTTTAGATTTACCGGGGACCAGGACGAGGTCGTTTCAGAGCTCCGTGAAGACCTGGAGTCGGGGCGACCGATGTACCGGCTGCTGCAGGGAGATGTTGGGACAGGAAAAACCGCAGTGGCGCTTTACGCTCTGCTGGTCGCTGTTCGAAATGGCCGCCAGGGAGCGATCATGGCTCCAACGGAGGTGCTGGCTCAGCAGCACTATTCGACGATTCGAAAATACCTGGCAGGCCATCCAGCGGTCAGGGTCGAACTGTTGACGGGAGCGGTCAAGGCTGCCCAGCGACGTGAGCTTCTCGATGATCTTGCAGAAGGGAAAATACACATCGTGGTGGGGACCCATGCGCTGGTCCAGAAGCCGGTTGTCATGAAAGATCTCGGGCTGGCCGTCATCGATGAGCAGCACCGTTTTGGAGTCGCGGAGCGGTCGAAGCTGCGCAATAAGGGACGGGAGCCTCACATCCTCGTCATGACGGCCACCCCGATCCCCAGGTCTCTCAGCATGACTGTTTACGGAGACCTGGAACTGTCAACCATCAAGGAGCGCCCGCCGGGCCGCCAGCCGGTCCAGACCCATCTCGTCAGGCTGGAAAAGAAAGCGGACTCACTCGAATTCGTTCGCAAGGAACTGCAGGCAGGCCGGCAGGCTTTTTTTGTTTATCCGCTTGTTGAGGAGTCGGAGAAGCTTGATCTGCCCGCGGCGGTTGCGGGACGCGAGCGCCTGGCCTCGGAGGTCTTTCCCGAATACCGGGTCGGCCTTGTGCACGGAAGGCTGAGCAGCGAGGAGAAGGACGAGGCTCTCGAAAATTTCCGCCAAGGCCGGACGCAGATCCTGGTTGCAACCTCGGTTATCGAGGTTGGAATCGATGTTCCGAACGCGACAATCCTCTATATAGAAAATGCCGGACGTTTCGGGTTGGCCCAGCTTCATCAACTGCGCGGCAGGGTCGGCCGCGGAAGCTGCCGCGGCTATTGCCTCGTGAGTCTTGAAGGTTGCGCTGAGGAGGCTCTGAAACGGCTCGATATCTTCTCCAGTACCGACGATGGTTTTGAACTGGCCGAGGAGGATCTTCGCCTGCGAGGTCCCGGAGATTACCTGGGAATTCGCCAGTCGGGAATTCCGCTGGGAGGCCTGGGTAACCCCCTTCGCGACATCGATGCATTTATGAAGGTCCGAGCACTGGCTGATGACTTCTGGGAACGTCCGGAAAGCGCTGCTTTTATGGGGCGCTGGGGAAAAATGATGGGACTCGAAGAATCGCCCGAGGAAGCGATTATGGGCCTGGATTAAGCAAAAAAGACCCCTCTATGGGGTGGTTGGTTCGCTGTTAGGTGTTATTCTTCTATATGAGTATCCCGATAGTTAACTTTCACTTGGTTGGTCAATAATCGGTGTGCTAAGATGAAATGTCAGAACTGAATAGCCCTTTTGAAGGGTTTATAGAGGTTTTCCCCCCGCTTTCTTCCGGTAACGACTCAGCATGCTCAAGTAAAGAGTGTGCCTCGCTTTCGGTATTGCCGAATAGAGTTTATAAGGAGTTGCCAATCGTCGAGGGCGGGGTCCCGAGGCTGGTTTCGCTCGGGGGTTATGATTGGTAGGAATTGCCGGGATAAGCTTGGTAATTCCAATAGGAAAGGAAATTGGGGGTTTATCGATGCGTCAGAACATCACCGTGGCAATGTTGGCAATTTGCGCAACTCTTTTGGCTGTGAATGTCGTTCAGCAGATGAATCGTCCTGCCTTTATGCCGGCCTTTGGCCAGGCGGTAGGAAATACCCAGGGCAATTACGTCCTGGCGACCGGCATGTCGCAGAGCGGCAATGCCAACATGCTTTTTGTCCTGGAGGTTCCTACGAGGAGACTTGCGGCTTATACCGTTAAGACCAGGGGAATAGAGTTCATGGGTGTCCGTGAAATCACCTGGGACATGAAGCCTGAGGAACTGACTCCTAGAAGTGGGAAGTTGAGCGTCAAGGCGGTCAAGGATGCGGTTATGAAGCAGCAGGGTGGTGGAAAGAAATAACGTACTTAAAGTAAGTGAAGTGTCTGAGTCTGAAATAAACGAGGAAATGAGCGAGGTTCTGTAAAGTGAGTGAAATGAGCTTTGAAGAGGCTGCCAGCGCTCTCGGTATCTCCGCAGAGGAGCTCGAGAAACTGGTCGCTTCCGGCGAGATCGCCAGCACGAAGGATGGAGACAGTCTCCTCTTTAAGAAAGAGGCGATTGACAATTACAAGAATCAGGGTGAGGCCGAGATCATTCTTTCCGATGATGATCTCAATCTCCTTGATGATGACGATGACGAGATCGATTTCGGTATAGATCTCTCCGGCGGTGACGATGAGTCAGCCGATGAAGGCGATGCTTCCGATCTTCCTGATATCGCGGCCGAGGATGGCGGCGATCTGGAGCTTTCGCTGGATGATGACGCATCGGTCGGAGATGAGACCGTTCTCGATGTCGAGAGTCTTCTCAGCGACGATGACAGCGAAGGTACCACGCCGATCCCCGGTTCGGATGATTCAGGAGATGAAAGTCTCGGAGACGAGACGCTTCTCGACACAGACATCCTGGACCTCGGTGACGATGATGCCGACACCTTCGAGCTGGATACGACGGAGGATACGCTTCTCGATCCGACCGAGGAAGGTTCCCTTCTTCGCGGCGGCGGAGCTCGCGTCATGCAGATGAAGCGGCGCAAGAGTCATGCGCCCTGGACCGTTCTGCTGTCCTTTGCCGGTCTCGCTCTGCTGATTCCCCTGGCTGTCCTTCTGGGCACCGTGCACAACGAAGGCCTGACGGTCGGACGTGGAGATTTTGTGGAAGCCCAGCGTCGTCATTCCCAGGACTGGATTGACGAGTATGGCGGCTATTTCACGGAGATGGTTCACGGCATCGCGGAGATGTTCAGATCGAAGTAATTTCCGTATTCGAACGATATTGAGCGGCCTGTGGCGGCAAAAAACGCAGCCAGGGCCTCAAAAAGACTGCTAAGAAGGGCTGCTGAGCATAAATGCGAGGCAGCCCTTCTTTTATGCTCACTTCAGCAGGCGAATAAGTACCGATAAAAGCTCTTTGCTTGTTATCGGCAACCTGTTATATATTTCTCAAACAAGAGTGAACCTTGGGACTCACCCGGCTTTCCTGCGGGGTGGAATCCACCGTACAGGACGGCGTTCAAGCGTTAAGAAGGTGAAGAGAACAGAAGGGAAGTGATGTCATGAGGAGACTCGTGGTACGCGGGTTGGTTGTGG
The DNA here is from genome assembly GCA_965659285.1 of Planctomycetota bacterium. GTDB lineage: Bacteria > Planctomycetota > UBA8108 > UBA8108 > UBA8108 > UBA8108. Next base: position 4,328 of record CBFHWB010000108.1, read on the forward strand.
TCTGTGTGTTGCCGTTGTTGGTTGGTTGCGTTTCGTACGGCGAATACAACAGGCTCAAAGGGGAACTAGAGCTTGCTGAGCAGGCGAATCGGCAGTTGATCGATCAGTACAACAGGTTGCTGGTTAAAACGAATCGACAGGCCGCTGATGGGACCATCTCAGAGGAAGAGCATAAGGCCGCCCTGGCCCAGCTTGCCGCTTTGCGTGAGCAGCTTAAAGACCAGGAAGGCACCAGCTTTGCCAAAGAGGATCTCCCCGATGGAGCGAAGATCGAGGAGGGCGGCATCAGCCTGGGTTCGGGCCTGCTGTTCAACTCAGGAATGGCCAGCCTGAAGAAGGCGGCGCATTTTCCCGCCCTGGATCAACTCGCTGGGAGCCTCAAGGGCAAGTATTCCGATTACAACATCATCATCGAGGGTCACACAGACAACGAGCCTCTCAAGCAGACCAAGAAGCTTTACGAGTACAATCTCAAGCTTGGTTTTGAGAGGGCTACGAATGTCTTCAAATACCTCAACCTGAAGCATGGTATTCCCGAGGCCCGGGTCACCATCTTCAGCTATGGAATGAGCAAGCCGCTCAATCCTGATACGGCAAGCACGAAGGAGGGGCGACGGGATAACCGGCGTGTCGTCTTCCGTCTCGCTCAGAGGATTCAGTAAGTTCCCCGGGCTGAGTTTTTGTCGAAGAGGGAATGGAGTCATGAGCAGTCCCGTGCTGCGTTTGATGGCTGTTGCCCTGTTTCTTCCCCTCCTGGCCGGCTGTGTCTCCTACGAGAAGCTCAAGGTGCAGTTGAACCAGGCCGAGAGGGCGAATGAGCAGCTGATTGATCAGTACAACAGGTTGCAGCAGAACAGGAACGCCCAGAGATCGGTGGTCGCCATCTCGCAAGGTGATATAGCTGGAATCGATGGTGCCGAGGTTGAAGATGGCGGTCTCAGTCTCGGCGCCGAGTTCCTGTTTAATTCAGGCGATTCTAAGCTCAAGAGCGAGGAGGTGCCGGTTCTTGATGAGGTTGCCAGGATGTTGAAAACCAAGTATTCCGGGCAGAAAATCATCGTTGAAGGACATACCGACAACGAGCCTGGAAAAGAGACTAACGAGGATCGTCAGTACAATTTGAAGCTTGGTTTTGACAGGGCGAGGAACGTTTTTAAATACCTCAATCTGAAACACGGGATACCTCAGGACCGGGTCGCGATTTTCAGCTACGGGATGAGCAAGCCACTCAATCCTGAGACTGGGCATACGCCGGAAGGACGTAAAAAGAATCGTCGTGTAGTGTTTCGTCTCAGCGCGCATCACTATTGATGATTTTCAGCGGTTTCGGCGCCTGGACGTTCGCTTTCCTGGAAACCGGGAAAGCGAACGTCTTTTTTTCTATAGGATGCCGTGGTTGCGGTAATTTCAGTCAAGCCACGATCAGAGGCTTCGAGGGGTGAGATGAACTCCAGCAAGGATCATGAAGGAATCTCCGGAGGACGAAAGGGAGTCCTCGGCCGCCTGAAATCGGCAGGATTTGTTCCCCGCAAATCTCTCGGGCAGCATTTTCTTCACGACCCCAGGATTCTTGCTTCGCTGGCAGAGTCTTCCGAAGTAAATGGTGAGTCCAACGTTCTCGAGATTGGAACCGGTCCAGCGACCTTGACCAGGGAGTTGGCCGGTCGAAGCGCCAGGGTTCTTACCGTCGAGGTAGATGAGAGGATGGGCTCCTTTGCGGCCGCGGAGTTGGCTGAATTCGATAATGTCGAGATACTTCCGCTCGATGCTCTAGACGGCAAGAGGAGGCTTAACCCGCTCCTTTTCGACAGGCTCGTCAAGCTGGGCGATTTTACCTGGGTTTCTAACCTTCCCTACCAGATCGCAACAACGGTTATCATCGCTTTGCTGGAGGCAGGAGTCGGTTGGCAGAGGGCTGTTCTTACCGTACAGAATGAGGTCGCTGAGCGGATTTGTTCGCCTCCCGTCGTCCAGGGCAAGGGGAAGCGGGTTCGTGCAAAGGCGCAGAAAAGCATAGGATATGGGCCGGCTTCTCTGCTGGTCGGCTATTGGGCTCGGGCCCGGTACCTGAAAAAAATCAGTCCGGGATCATTCTGGCCGCCTCCAAAGGTGGATTCCGCAGTTATTTTGTTGGAACCGCGTTACAAAGTCGTAACAAGCCAAATAGAAAAGGATTACAGATCTTTTTCAAAATGGGTCCAGATTCTTTTCCAGCAGCGGCGAAAACAGTTGGGCGGGTCTTTGCGGGGTATTCTGGGGCAAGATGCAGCTAACAAAGCACTTACAGAAAGAGGCCTGGATGCTGCCCTGAGGCCTGAAAACCTTCATCTGGAAGATTTTCAGTTTTTTGCGAGGGCTTTTCCTTTCAATAATGGTTGAAGCTTTGCAAAAGCACCCCTAAAATCAAGTCATTGAAGAAGTAATCGCATTGGTATCCCGGAAAAAAGAGGGGATGGCAGCCCGAATCGCCCTAGTGTGATTTGGACTAGCGCCCTAGCCGGTGGCGCAAATACCCGGGAGTCGCCAAAGGCCGTTACAGGCCGGAGAATTGTACTCGCACGCGTTTCGTGGTTCGGGCGAGGCGTAGATAGCTGCAGGGATCTGACTTTTCAGGTTGAAGATCCTGGTGCATGTCGACCGCTGTCCTTATGTGCTGATTCTCTGGAAAGCCTTGTATTCAGGGCTTTTTGAGCAGCAGAGTCTGAATGGTAGATCTGCTGATTGTAATGAACGTGGAGGGCTGGAAATTCTGTCGGGCTTCGGGCCTTTGTACAGAGACTCATCCAGCTTGTTTAAAGGGGGAAGATTTGGTTACTGCTGAATCTACCAGAGGACTGATACCAGAGGCTGATCTTGCGCTGATTCGGAGCAAGGTCTCCATCGATGAGCTTCTCAGGGATTACGACCTGCAGCTCGTCGAGGCCGGGGGCGGAAGGCTCAAGGCGTTATGTCCTTTCCACAACGAGAAGACTCCCTCCTTCTCCGTAAATTTAGATAAGCAATTCTATTATTGTTTTGGTTGCCAGGCCGGCGGCAACATCTTCACCTTCGTCCAGGAATACGAACGGGTTGGCTTCCCTGAGGCTGCGGAGATGCTTGCACGTAAAGCCGGGGTCGTCCTGCAGCGTACAGCGAAGCGGGATGATCAGTACCACAAGACCCTCGAGGTCTACGATGCGCTTGACTACGCCGCAGGTTTTTATCACACCTATCTCCTGGAAGATGCCGGCGCCCAAGGCGCGCGGGAATATCTCGCTGCGCGCGGGATGAACGAGGAGATGCAGCGGACCTTCCGCCTTGGCTGCTCGCCCCCCGGCTGGGATGAGTTGCTTAAGAAGGCGTCCGCGGCGGGGCACTCGGTCGAAGTTCTCGACAGGGCAGGTCTCATCCGACAGAACAAGACAGGCAAGGGCAGCGGGTTTTTCGACGAATTTCGCGGCAAATTGATCTTTCCGATCAGCGATGCCCAGGGGAGGACGATCGGTTTCGGTGCCCGGCGACTGGCTGGTGATGACGACCCGGCCAAGTACCGCAATACCCGGGATACGAACCTGTTCAATAAGTCCAAGGTTCTCTACGCCTTACCACAGTCGAAGCAGGGTATTCGCAGGGAGAAGGCCATCGTGGTTGTTGAGGGTTATACCGATGCCATCATGGCCCACCAGGCCGGCCTGGATTTCTTCGTCGCCAGCCTGGGCACGGCCTTCACGCAGGAAAACACCCAGGCGCTCAAGCGCTATGCCGACAGGGTCTATATGATCTTTGATGGAGATAGCGCCGGGCTCAAGGCCGCCGAGAGATCCATTGAATTGCTGGTCGGTGAAAATCTGGATGTGCTGATTTACCCGCTCTCAGACGGAAAAGATCCCTGCGATGCGATTGCCGAGTCGGGGGGCGACGCCTTCTGGGAAAGTGTGAAGGCGGATTCGGTCGACATTTTCGACTTCAAATGGAATCGGACCATCGAGACCGGTGAGGCGGCTGCCAGTCCACAAATGCTTTCCAAGGGGGTCAAGGATTTCCTCTCCCTGGTCGCGAGGATATCGGACAAGGTAGCTCGCCGGGTAGTTTTGAATAAATATGTCGAGAGGTTTGAAATCCTCGGTATCGCCATGGAGGATCTCCCGCTGGAAGAGATGGGTCTTTTCTCGCCAGAGCGGGAGAGGGAAGAGATCCAGAGCCAGGAGCCCGCTTTAAATGAAGGGCGCATCAAGCTTCTCGAATCGATTTTATTTGTCATGATTTCAGCTCCCGGCCAGGCGGAGGCTCTCTGGCAGGAGGTTCCCCAGGGTTTGGTTGCGGATGCGGCCGGACAGGCTGTCGAGTCCTATGTGAAGGACCAGTTCGCAAGGGGAGGATTTTCGAACGACGGGAGACTTTTACACGAGGGCCTGAACGGGATGGTTGAGAGACTCGTATTTAAAATCCTCAACCAGATAGACGAGAATTCTGAATTGCCTGGGGGCGACCAGGCCGAGCAGTTGGAGAAATGCAGACGGGATCTCCGTCGCTGGACCATCCAGGACAAGATTGCCACTCTGAAGGCAGATCGTGCTGTAGCCAGGAACTCGGGTGATACCGAACGGGCTATGGCTCTGCGTATGGAAATTATTGCTTTGCGGCGGGGGTTGACTCAACTGCTCAAGGAAACGGACGAATAGTCAGGGGCCGGGTAATCAATCTCCCGGCAGATAAACCACTTATATATTGATCACCACAACAATTAGTTTTTCCGCCCGGAACCAGGCTTTCGTATTTACAGCCGGGTTTTCCAGGGGGGTAATTTTCGGAGTATAGAAATGGAAGACAAGCTCAAGCTGCTAATCGAGGAAGGTAAACGCGAAGGCGGTATCACCTACCAGCGTTTTAACGAGATCTTTCCGGATGATTGCAATTCTCCTCAGAGGATTGACGAGATCTTCGCGATTCTCGATGCCCATGACATCGAGATGCGTGACAACAAGGTCGCTGATCCTTCTGAGAATTCGGACTCCGGCACCAGTGAGTTACCGGAAAAGATTGATGACCCGGTTCGGATGTATCTCACCCAGATGGGAGAGATTCCTCTTCTGAAGCGTGCCGAGGAGCTTCTCCTTGCCAAGAAGATTGAGATCTCACGGCATCGCTACCAGAAGTATGTCTTCGGCAGCGGCCTTGCCCTGGGGGTCACGGTGAAGGTCATCGATGATGTCATGCGTGGCGAGATGGCCCTCGATAAGGTTGTCAAGGTGACGCCTTCCAACAATGAAGAAATCAGCAAGGAAGATGTTTTCCGGCTCGTCAGGACGAACCAGGCGACCCTGAGGCTGATCCACATCGAGACATCCAGGGACTTTTCAAGGTTGCTTGGAGAAGAGCTCTCGGCAAAGGTCAGCGAGAAGATTTGTTCCAGGGTTCGCAGCCGCAATGGAAAGGGCTCGGTTCTGCTGAATGAACTTATTCTCAAGAAGCCCGTGGTGAACCAGCTTCGTCATGAATTGAAGACGCTCCATCGGAAGATGAACAGCATCGAAAATGAAAAGGCGAAGATTGAGCAGGCCCGCAAGAGGGGCAAGCGGAAGCTCAGGAGCTGTGAAAAGAATCGAATGGCCGAACTGGATGCACGACTCCAGGAATACGAGCTCCACGCTCTCGAGCCGATGGCTGAGTTGGAGAAGCGTATGGTGAAAATCGATAAGTGGCACACAGAGTACGAGATTGCCAAAAGAAAGCTCTCAGGCGGCAACCTGCGGCTCGTGGTGAGTATCGCCAAGCGTTATCGAAACAGGGGACTCACCTTCCTCGACCTGATCCAGGAAGGGAACACGGGCCTCATGAAGGCGGTTGAGAAATACGAGTACAGGCGGGGTTATAAGTTCTCCACCTACGCCACCTGGTGGATTCGCCAGGCGATCACTCGTTCGATTGCCGACCAGGCGCGTACCATCAGGATCCCTGTACATATGATTGAGACGATGAGCAAGGTTCGCAACGCGACAAAGGAGCTCATTCAGAAGAATGGACGTGAGCCGACGATCAAGGAGATCTCGCAGAAGCTTGATATCACCGAGGAGGATACCCGCAAGGTCATCAAGATCTCGAAGCATCCGATCTCGTTGGACAGGCCGATCGGGGATTCCGATGATGGGTTCTTCGGCGATTTCATCGAGGACAAGGGAACCGTCTCTCCCGTCAACGCCGCGACCCATGAGATGTTGAAGGAAAAGCTTGGAGACGTCCTTGGTACGCTGACCTACAGGGAACGCGAGATTATCAAGCTCCGCTACGGCCTTGGAGATGGGTATACCTATACTCTCGAGGAGGTGGGCAAGATCTTCAAGGTGACCCGTGAGCGGGTTCGGCAAATCGAGGCAAAGGCCATCCGTAAGCTGCAGCACCCGATTCGTTCCAGGTTGCTGGAGGGTTTCGTTGAGACGATTTCCGTCTGAGGAAGGGGCGTCAGCGCAGGTCTGATAACGTTCGAAGAAGTAATTAATGACAATACCGATCAGGATCGAGATGAGGCTTAAGCGGGTTCCAGCCGCGGCGGGACCGGCACGAGCCGGTGTCTGCCGGGAGGGTGCCGAGCTTGCCGGGCGATCCTTTACGCGGCAACAACCGCTCCTGCCTGTCGCCGCGGGATAATATTTGGGCCGGTCACGAAAGTGACCGGCTTTTTTTTATTGCCAATCGAGGCGAATAGAGAGAAGTTGTTCTGCTCAATAAAGGCTGAGAGACACGAATGCATCATTCGATAGAAAAACTGCTGGGTGTTCAGAAGTTCGATCGAGAGATCAGTCTTCTTGAAGAGGCCAAGATCCGTCGCCCGATGGAGCTCAGCGATGATCTTCGCAAGGTTAACGCCGGAAAGGCCTCCGTTAGCGCGGTTGAGGAGGTCATCAAGGCCTGCAGGATGGATATCGATAAGGGCGAGCTCCAGGTCAAGGAACTGGATGGCGAGATCGAAAAGTCGAAGATCGCGATGAATGCCTCCAAGACCAATGAGGAGTTCGCTATCTGCAAGGGGCAGATCGAGAAGCACGAGGAGAGCCAGGGGACTCTCGAGGAGAATGTTCTCGAGTTGATGAGTCATCTCGATACGCTTCAGGGCAAGAAAGAGGAAGCTGAACGGGAACTCACCGATATCGAGAAGGCCTATCAGCGGAAAGAATCCGAGGTCAATGGCCTGGTGTCGGGTCTCGAATCCAGGATCGGCGGACTCAAAGAAGAGCGCGGGGAACTGTCAGTGGATATCGACCAGGATCACCTGGATATCTACGAAAGGGTCAGGAGCAAGGTCGATGCCGACAGCGTTGTTCCTGTACAAAAAAAAGATGAAGAAGAGGGCGTTTTCTTCTGCCAGGGCTGCTATATGCGGGTCACTAAGCAGGAACTCACCCAGCTCGCTCTCGCGCAGGAGCTTCTCACCTGTAGAAGCTGCTCGCGCCTGCTCTACCTCGAAGACTGAAAACCTATCTTTTGGGTTTTTTATGCTTTAAGCTTGCTGATGACAGACAGGGGCGCTTCGAGGTTTTTCTATGCCGGTTAAAAGGCAACTGGTCGTTTCAGGCCGATGCATTCTCTTATTCTGCGTGGGGTTACTCGTCCCCAGTGTTCTTTGGGCGGGAGTTGTGGAACCCCTGAACGGCTGGATCTTCACTCCCGACAGTCTTGTCGGCGATTCGGTGAGGGCGTCTTCCGGCGACCTTGATGGGAGGATCTTCGGGGGGGCGCGCGTCGAGTCCTCTCCCCCGGCCCTGGTGTTCGATGGAAATGACGATCGGGTGGTCATCGAAGCGGCCGGTTCATCAGATCTTCCCGTCCGGCAGCTTTCCGTCGAGTCCTGGGTCCGACTGGATTCTTCCACGAGGTGGGGCGGCATCTGCGGCTATATCCAGGATAACGGCAGCTTTGAGCGGGGCTGGTTGCTGGGCTACAACGACTCTTCCTTCAGCATCGCTCTGGCCACATCCAATACCCTCACCTACCTGGAAGCCTCCGACGACTTTGAGCTGGGAAGCTGGTATCACGTTGTCGGTACCTACAATGGGTCTGAGCTCAAGATCTACGTGAACGGTCAACTCGAGGGCTCCTCTCGGTCGCGATCGGGGGATATCGACTACGCGGATTCCAGCCTGGTCGTGGGAGCCTATGTCGATGATAACGAGCTCTGGCCTCTTGAAGGACAGGTTCACGAGGCGCAGATTTACAACACAGTCCTGAGCCAGGCGGACGCGCGCGAGCGCTATCTTGCCAAGCGTGGACTCTTTGGCGGGGACCTGGTCCCAGGGCCGGACCCTGCGGGGGAGACGGGGATCGTCGCTCAATGGACCTTTGACAATGAGCACGTAAACGGACGTCTTGTGAGCGACCGTGTCGGGAGCTTCGATGGAACGATCCAGGGTGAGTATGAGCTGCTTTCCAGTCCGGCTGCTCTCGCGCTTGATGGTTCATCCACTTTCGTTCGGATGGGACTTCCGGGGGGCTCCGCGGCTCTGCCGCGCAGGGAACTGACCGCCGAGGCGTGGGTTCAGATCAACGAGGGAACCACCTGGGGGGGGATCCTCGGTTATATGCAGGACAACGGGAATTTTGAGAGGGGATGGGTCCTGGGCTATGATGACTCGCATTTCAGCATGGCGTTGTCATCCGGACGGTTGACCTATCTTGCCGGTGATACGGAGTTCCAGCAGGGTACCTGGTACCACGTCGCGGGAACCTATGACGGAGAGACCTTGCGGCTCTACGTGAACGGTCGGCTTGATGCCAGCTCGTCCGCTCAATCCGGAGATATCGCCTACGCGGACGCTACCTTCGTCGCGGGGGCGTACGAAGATGACAACGAATTCTACCCTCTGGATGGAGCGCTGCATGAGCTCAGGCTTTACGATGAGGCCTTGAGCGAGGCTCGGCTCAGGGAAAACTATGAGTCAGGACGCGAGCGGTTTCCTGTACTTGAACCGGTCCTCATGGGGCCAACGGTGAGGTTTACCTCGGTTGATACGGCGCTGGTCTCCTGGAAGACAACGGCTCCCTCGCGGTCGGTCATCGACTTCGGCACAAGCAGGGCGCTTGGCAGGACGGCTCGCGATGAGAACCTGGCTGTGGATCACGCGGTCTACCTGGATGACCTCGAGCCCGGTACGCCCTATTTCTACCAGATCAGGCGCCAGGCAGGAGGCCAGGAATCGAGAACCCAGGTCTATGAGTTTTCGACCGAGTTTAATTTCTCTGTGCCGTCCGTTGAGCGGATCGAGTCGCCGTTTGGCCAGGATGCGGATTCAGCCGTCTACGTCCAAGCGGCCGAGAGGATCCTTGCTCTCACCGGCATCGAGAGAGGCTATTGTCTCGACCTCGACTGTGGCCGGGGGAGACTTGCCGTAGAGCTGGCCAAGCGTTCAAAGCTGAGAATTATTGGAGTGAGCCCGGACCGGGAGGATGTCTCGGCTGGGCGGGAGCTCCTGCGGGAGTCGGGACTCTACGGCTCACGGATCACGCTCCATCGGCGGCTGCTTCAGGATCTTCCCTATGCTGAAAAATCGTTTAACCTGATCGTCTCCGACCGGCTTGTGCGGGGCTCCCTTCCGCGCGCTGAGGCGGGGGAGATGTTCCGGCTGCTGAAGCCTTCAGGCGGGGCCGCGATCTTTGGTCAGCCCCCGGGCGCGCGCAACGATGTGACCCTGGAGACTCTCCGAGGCTGGCTGGCGGATCTGCCTGTGGCTTCCGAAGAGCTCGAAGCGCCTGGTGTCTGGGCCGCAGTGGTACGGGGCGTCCTCGAGGGGGCCGGTGAGTGGAGCCATATGTACGGCTCGCCGGACAATTCCGCCACCAGCCGCGATGAGCTGATTGCGCCCGCCAGCATGAGAATCCAATGGTATGGCCGTCCCGGTCCGAGAGGAATGATTGACCGCCAGCCCCGGCAGCAGTCGCCTCTCTATGTGAATGGCCGGCTCTACAGCCAGGGCAACGACAGGGTCTACGCCCTTGATGCCTACAACGGAACGGTGCTCTGGTCTCTGGATGTACCTGGCATGAGGCGTGTCAATATACCCAGGGACACCGGCAATATGTGCGCCGATGCAGAGGCTCTGTTCCTCACGGTCAAGAACGCCTGCTGGCGTCTCGGCGGCCGGACAGGGCAGCTCGAGATGGTCTACCCCGCCGGCGACGGGATCGCCGACAAGACGGCGCATTGGGGCTATGCCGCGGTGCTGGGTGATCAGCTGGTGGGCAGCAGGGTCACGCCCGATTCGAGCTACAGCTCATTCAGCGGGCCTGACAAATGGTACGACGAGACCTCGGGAGGCTTCGGTACTTCACAGATCATCAGTCGCTCCCTGTTTTCTGTCGCCAGGGAGGATGGGCTCGCTCGCT
>CBFHWB010000109.1:0-14641 GCA_965659285.1 Planctomycetota bacterium
AGAGGGAGCTGATTTTTGAATCCGGCGGCGGCTGGACGGGGTTGTCCCTGTGCTACGAAGCTCCCAATACGGTGGTGCTGCGCAATTCAGGCAACGGGCTCAATCCGGCGGGCATACTCGAGGCCGGCTGGGCGATGACGGTGATCCGTTACCCGTTGCCGAGAAGCCTGATGGGAGATGAGGTAGAGCTGGCCTGGGTGGTCGATGTTTCCAATGGCGAAGAGCTCCAGGAGATCAGCCTGATCGTCAACGGCTACAGGGTGGCCTCCGAGGCGCTCGACCTCGGCGGCGACTGGAGCGGCGGCAACGGCGCGGCTCTCGGCATTTTCTCCAGCGGAATCGCCGGCTCCGGCGCGCGCAGCGATCTCACCGCCGTCGATTTCACCTCGGGAGAGATTTTTGTCGACCGCGGTCTCTATTTTTATTCCGACATCAACTACCGCCCCCCGACCACCGACAGCGACAAGGACGGCCTGGCCGATGAATGGGAGCTCCTCTATGCGCTCGGAGACCTGGGCGTGCTGGGGGAGGGTGACGCGGATGGAGACGGGCTCAGCGATGCGGACGAGTTCGACGAATTGACCGATCCTGTCGCGGCCGATACCGATGGCGATGGCCTGGCTGATGGGGCTGAGATCGAGAACGGCAGCAGCCCCCTCAATCCCGACACCGATGGCGATTCGCTCGATGATGGCGCGGAGGCCGAGGCGGGCACCGATCCCAACAACCCCGACACCGATGAAGACGGCTTCACCGACAGGCGCGAGGTGGACGCCGGAACCGATCCCACCAATCCCAACGATTCTCCAGGCGAATTCGCCGCGCAGCTGGGCCTGCCGACGGAGGTCATCAACGTACCCGGGGTGCTGCCGACGAACCACGGTCGCAATCTTGGCGCGGGCCCCATCGATCTGATGGATGTAACCCTTACGGCGGTCATAGATTTTGACGCCAAGCTCGATGGTCCTCGCGAGCTGATCTGGGAATCCGGCGGCGGCTGGACCGGCCTCTCGATCTGCTACGAGGCTCCCAACCTGCTCGTCCTGCGAAACGCCGGAAACGGGATCAATCCCGAAGGTGTTCTCCAGGCCGGCTGGGGGTTGACCACGGCCCGGTTCCAGCTTCCCCCCGCGCTCATTGATTCAGACGATGTGGAGGTGGCCTGGGTCTGCGACGTGCTCAACGCCGAAGGAGAGCAGGAGATCCGGCTGGTCGTTAACGGCTACCCGGTTGATTCCGATTCCCTCGACCTCGGCGGCGACTGGAGCGGCGGCAACGGCGCGGGCTTCGCGGTGGTCGGCTCGGGCTTTGCCGGCACCGGGGAGCGAGGCGATCTCACCGGGGTTGATTTTTCTTCGGGTATTATCAACCTGGAGGAGGGGCTGAAGCTCTACTCCGACATCAACTACCAGCCGGAGACCACCGACTCCGATGGAGATGCCCTGCCGGATGAATGGGAATCTCTCTACGCTCCCGGGGATCTTGGCGTTCTCGGCGAAGGTGATGCCGATGATGATGGCCTCAGCGATGCCGCCGAGCTCGATGGAGGAACCAACCCGACCCTGCTGGATACAGACGGAGACGGTCTCAGCGATGGCGACGAGATCGAGAACAAGACCGACCCGCTGGATCCGGATTCCGATGATGATGGCCTGGCGGACTCCGATGAGGTCAATGGCGACCCCGCGACGGACCCCAACAACCCCGACACCGACGATGATGGCCTCAGCGATGCCGTCGAGCTGGCGGCGGGTTCGGATCCGACAGACCCCGGGAGCCCGGTGGTGCTGGCGGATTCCGTCGCTGACTGGTCGGTGGATGGAGAGCAGGGAGCCAACAACTGGTTCTACGGCTATTACAATCTCACCCTCGATTTTGACTTTATCTATTCTGAAGATGACCTCATCGAGTTCGTCAACGACTTCGGTCCGGCCGGAGGCGCCGTCTCTCCCGAGGGCAACCACTGGACGGGTGTCGAGTGGGATCTGCTGGGGGAAGGACTGGGACCCTGGACCATGCTGGGGCCGGAGGCGACCCATCCCAACGGGGGCAACTCCGAACCTTTCGATGAGCACTGGACGATCCGGCGCTGGATCAGCGACCGGGACTCGGTGGTGGCCCTGATCTGGCATATGCGCAAGACGGCTGCCGGAGGAGATGGCGTTACGGGTCATCTCTTCGTTAACGGCCAGGAGGTTGATACGGCATCTGTAGCGGGATCGGATGTCGAGGGGATCACGCGCAGCCTGGTGGTCAGCCTGCAGGAGGGAGATGTCGTCGACCTGGCCTTGACGCCTGTCGGTCCCGATGGGGGCGCCACTGACAGCTCCGATGGTTCGGTCAACTGGCTCAAGGTGACCGAAGTGTCCGGCGACGTGGGACCGATCGCCGTGGACTGCAGCGAGCTGGAGCTTACCTGCGAGGCGCTGGTTGATGAGTCCGTGATTCGAATCCAGCTGACGGGCTCTCCCGATGGCTGCGGTTGCCAGGGCATCGCTGTTTTCATCGATGACCAGCCAACAGGTGTTTTCGAGGTCGGCGAAGGCGGTATCGTGGATGTGCCGTTGCCGGAGGGCTGCGCCGCCGGCAGTGTTCACGCGCTGGAGGCGGCCTGCAGAACCCGCCTGGGCGGTCTCGGTGTCAGCGCCTTCTGCGAGTTCACCTGCGGAGACCCTGTCGGGCCTGCCGCCCCGCAGTTTCGCCGCGGTGACGCGGATGACAACGGTTCTCTCCAGTTGACGGACGGAATTTTCATTCTGAACTTCCTCTTCCTCGGAGGATCGGACCCGGTTTGCGGTGATGCCGCCGACGCGGACAACAATGGAGCGATCCAGTTGACTGATGGGATTTTCATCCTGAATTTCCTTTTCCTCGGCGGGCAGACGCCGGTGCAGCCCGGTCTCGAATGCGGCGAGGATACCGCGCAGCCTGATGATGCGCTGGGTTGCGAAACCTTCAACAGCTGCGAGTAAGAGCTCGATGGTGTGAAGCGGCCGTAAGCTCAGAGAACATCCTCAACAAGGGGAGGGCGAAGACCTGACTCCCAGCCATTGTTGAGGATTTTCGTCGAAAGACAGGTTTTCTTCTTACTTTTGTAGACTCATAATAGATAGTTGGAGATGAAGTTGGACCCGATGGGTTACGGTCTCGCTTCCAGCGCCGGCTCCCGGCGAACCAACAAGGTTGTAACAGGTTGAAACGAACAACCCGGCCGGCAGTGCATGCCGCACTCCGGGTTCAGAGATAAATCACTTTTCCGAAGGGTAGCTGTTTTATGTATCGCGCATTTTTTATCTGTCTGACTTTTTCCGCGGCGTTTCTGAATCTGCAGGGAACCAGGGCGGATGATTTTGAGAGTCTTGATTTCCCGCCTGATGAGATTCTCAACGTCATCAGCGCCGGCAACAATGGCCTGCCGACCTACAACAACCGGACGGTGAATCGTATCGCCACGGTTGACAGGCTCGATGCGACCTTTACCTTGACGGTTGATTTCGATCCCACCCCGGAAACGAGTGTTGGCAATTTGCGCGAGCTCATCTGGGAGAGCGGCGGCGGAACCATAGGTTTTTCTTTCGTCTACGAGCATCCCAACACCCTGGTGCTGCGCGCCGCGGGAAACGGCGGCATCTCAGTCGCCACCGCGAGAGTCGAGCTGAGCCAGGAGCAACTCGATGCCGGCGAGCTGGATGTCGCCTGGACCTTCGATATCGACAACGGCGCGGGCCTGCAGGTGATTTCCATCATCATCAACGACCAGGTTTTCGCCTCGGTTACCGAGGATCTTCAGCCTGACTGGAGCGGCGGTAACGCGTCCGCTTTTGGCGGCGCCTCGACCGCGCTGGCGGCCGGCGGCGGTAATACCTCGCTGAGGGCGCAGGCTTTTCTTTCAGGCACCTTCAACCTCGAGGAAGGCCTCGCCTTTTACGCCAACACGAACTACGTTCCCGGGCTCGTCGATGATGACGGCGATGGACTTCCCGATGCGTGGGAACTGCTCAATGCGGGAGATCTCGACGCGCTCGATGATGGCGAGGCCGACGCGGACGCGGACGGTCTGAACGATACCGCCGAGTTTGAGCGCGGCACGAATCCTCTCGTGGCAGATACCGACGAGGATGGCCTCGATGATGGAGCGGAGATCGAGCTCAATACCAGCCCGCTGCAGGCCGACAGCGACAACGATGGCTTGAACGATGGAGAAGAGGTCAATGATACCGGGACCAATCCCACCCTGGCCGATACCGATGGGGACGGGTTTCTCGATGGCGAAGAGCTCTTTTTCGGTTTTGATCCGCTCGACCCCGACAGCTTTCCGCCTCCGGGGGTCGAGGAGCTCGATGATCCCGACGAGGTGATCAACGTCCTCGGCGCCATGCCGACCTACAACGGACGCAACCTGGGCCTCGGAGCGGTCGACCAGATGGACGCGACCTTCACCGTCAAGGCGCTCTTTGCCCCCAAGCTGGATGGTAATCGAGAGGTACTCTTCGAGACCGGCGGCGGCTGGACGGGCATCGCCCTGGTCTACGAAGCTCCCAGCACCCTGGTCTACCGCGCCGCGGGGCGTGACGTGAATCCGGCTGGAGTCAACGAGTGGGGCTGGGCTGTTGCTACGGTACGTTTCCAGCTTCCCGAGCCTCTCCTGGCCGTTGAAGAAGATGGTGTACTCGACGGAGAAGAGGTCGAGGTCGCTATCACCTTCGATGTTCAAGATGAAAACTTCGGCCAGTCGATCAGCCTGGTGGTCAATGGCTATACGGTTGGCGTAGACAGCCTGCCGGCGAATTCGAATGACTGGAGCGGCGGCAACGGCGCCGGCTACGGCGTGGCGGCCAGCGGCCTGGCCTCGACCGGTCAGCGCAGTGATCTCACGGGTATCAATTTCGCCTCCGGGACCATCAACGTCGAGGAGGGACTCAAGTTCTATTCCGGTGTGATCTGGATGCCGCCCGTCACCGACGCGGACAAGGATGGCCTGCCGGATGAATGGGAAGGCTTTTATTTCCCGGGTGATCTCGCCGCTCTCGGAGAGGGCGATCTCGACAACGATGGGCTGAGCGATGATGCTGAGCGTCTCATCGGATCGAATCCCACCGTGGCCGACACCGATGGGGATGGGCTCACTGATAGCGAAGAGGCCGAGGGCGGAACCGACCCGGGCAATCCCGATACTGATGGAGACAGCCTCTCCGATGCCGAAGAGCTCGATATTGGCACCAACCCCGTCAACGCCGACAGCGATGAAGACGGAGTTGACGACAACGTCGAGCTTGCCGCGGGATCCGATCCGAACAATCCCAACAGCATTCCCGGGGATTTCGTCGTCGATCTAGACCTGCTCGAACCGACCGAGGTCATCAATGTCCTTGGCGCCCTGCCGACCTATCATGGCAGGACAATCGCCGGGTTCGTCGGTGTGGATCTCATCGATATGACCTTCACCGTTTCCATTGATTTCGATGAGAAGCTCGAGGGGCAGCGCGAGCTGATCTGGGAAACCGGCGGCGGCACCATCGGCTCGTCGGTCTGCTACGAGGCGCCCAGCACCCTGGTCTACAGGTCGGTGGGAAGATCGGGGCTGGTTCTGGGGACCGTCAGCTTCAGGCTCCCCCCGACCCTGATCGAGGCCGGTGAGCTGGATCTCGCCTGGGTCTACGATGACCTCGATGACGCCGGCGTGCAGTCCATCTCCCTGGTGGTGAACGGATTCGCGGTGGACACCTTGTCGATGGATCTCGGCGGCGACTGGAGCGGCTCCAATGCCGCCGGCTTCGGCTCAGGCTCTACCAACGCCGCCGCCAACGGCGCCAACGGCACCATCCCGGTTTCTCCTTTCACCTCCGGGATCATCAATGTCGAGGAGGGACTGAAGTTCTACGTGAACATCAACTACCAGCCGGCGACAACCGATTCGGACGAGGATGGGCTTGCCGATGGCTGGGAGGGACTCTACTCTCCTGATGATCTCGGCGCTCTCTCCGGTGGTGATTCCGATGCCGACGAGGACGGTCTCACCGATACCGGCGAGTACGAGGCCGGTACTGACCCCTTCGCCGCCGACAGCGATGGCGACGGGCTCTCCGACGGCGAGGAGACAGCTACCGATCCTCTCAATCCCGATACCGATGGCGATGGCCTGACCGATTTCGACGAGCTCAACGGCGACCCGGCGACCGATCCGGCCAACCCCGACTCCGATGGAGACGGCCTGGGTGACGCGCTCGAGATTCTCGCCGGGACGGACCCCAACGATGCCGCGAGTCCGGTGATGGTCGCCGATTCTTCGGCCGACTGGTCGGATGTCGGTGAGCAGGGAGCCGGAGGCTGGTTCTACGGCTACTACAACATCACCACGGATCTGGATTTCATCTACGATCCGGATGATTTCATCGAGTTCCTCAATGATGTAGGGCCTGACGGAGGCGCGGTCTCTCCTGACGGGAACCACTGGACCGGGACCAACTGGGATCTCACCACCCTTGGAGCGGGCCCCTGGACCATGATCGGTCGTGATTCGATCCATCCCAACGGCGCCAACAGCGATCCCTTCGAGGAGCACTGGCCGATTCGGCGCTGGGTGAGCGATCGTGATGCCAACGTCAACCTCATCTGGCATATGCGAAAGACGAACCTCAACGGAGCGGGCGTCACGGGCATCCTCTTTGTCAACGGGGAGGAGGTCGATATGGCCGCCATCGCGGGCCGAGATGCAGTTGGTGTAACGCGCAGCGTTCCCTTCGCTCTCGCCGAGGGAGATGTGATCGACCTCGCCCTGACCCCGATTGGCGCCAATGGCAACACCGCCGACTCTTCGGATGGTTCCGCCAACTGGCTGAAGATCGCCCAGACAGACGGGGAGGTTCCTCCGCCCGTTGTCGCCTGCCAGGATATCGAGATCACCTGTGACGTGGTGGCTGACGAGTCCCTGGTGAGGGTCGCCATGACGACCACGCCAGAGGACTGCGATTGCGACAGCGTCGCGATCTTCATCGATGACCAGCCGGCCGGCATCCTCGAGGTCTCCGACAGCGGAACGGTCGATGTGCCTCTGCCCGAGAACTGCGATCCGGGCAGCGTCCACGCCATGGAGGTCGCCTGCCGCAATCGTCTCGGGCGGATCGGCCAGAGCGCCTTCTGCGAGTTCACCTGCCCCGATGATGTCATCGATCCGGCCGGGCCGCGGTTCCGTCGCGGCGATCCGGACAACAACGGAGCGATCCAGCTGACCGACGGAATCTTCATCCTGAATTTCCTCTTCCTCGGCGGAGCGGACCCGATCTGTTTTGACGCCGCCGACGCGGACAACAACGGTTCGGTTCAGCTGACCGATGGGATCTTCATCCTGAACTTCCTCTTCCTTGGAGGTGAGGCTCCGCCGGCTCCAGGCCTCGATTGTGGTGAGGATCCGGCCGAACCGGATGATGGTCTCGGCTGCGAAACCTTCGACAGCTGCGGATAAAGATCCGTCAGCTTTCCAGGTAGTTTTACAGGCCGTCGGGCGCAGGCAAAAAGCCGGCGTCCGACGGCCTTTTTTAAAGCACCTGCCAGGTACGTTCAGGGGCTGGTCTGTTTTTCGGATGAGCCCCGGTGACTGGAAGTCCGCTATCAGCGAAGAGTGTTGAAATGGAAGTTGGTTGCCGGGGAGAAGACATATAACATGGGGATGGGTTTTGCTAAGCACCCGGCAGCATACGGATAATAAAAACAAAGGATGGGAAAGAATGGGTCTGAAGAAGAGCTTCGGTCTTTTTATCGTCATGGTTCTGGTTTTTTCGGCATCGGGCCTGGAGGCCCAACACAACCCCGGTGGTTGGATCCAGGCCTCGGCCTGGAACATGCTGTTTCTCGACCAGGATGGGGGCTGTGGAGGCGGCGGGTTTGACCGCATCTCTTCCGCCGACTGGGCCGCTCCCTTTGACATCCATGAAGAAGACCCCCAGGCCGGAGATGAGTGGGACATCGATTTCGATCTCGCCCAGTCGAGAAGCTGGACCCTGGTCAATCTCGCGCCGGTTCCCACCTGGGTGACCACAGACTCTCTCGGCGCCAACGGTTTCGATGACCTGGTGAACTTCGAGAGCTACGTTGGCGCGCAGGGCGCCAGCACCGACAACATCATGGCGATTTCGACGACCTACGTAGAGAACACCACCGATGAGGCGATCAACGTCCAGGTCTGTACCTCGAGCGATGACTCGATTCGCATCGATATCAACAACAACATGGTCCACGCCGTGAGCGCCTGCCGAGGCAGCGCCGGCGACTGCCAGGAGCGTCACTGCGGCGTTCTCGATCCGGGAGTGAACAAGATCACCGCCTATGTCTGGGAAGGCGGCGGCGGCTGGAACATGCGCATCGCCCTCGAGGACCTTGTTGGAAACAAGCTCAACGATAACAACGATCTTGGGATTATCTTCCACGGCACCGGCGAGGGAGACTTCGCGGGCCAGCTTGTCGACCACGATGGTGTCTGCGACCTGCCTCCGATGGTAGCCCCCAACGGCTGGTTCATAGCTTCCGCCTGGAATATGCTGTTGCTGGACCAGGATGGAGGCTGTGGTGGGGGTGGTCAAGGGCGAATGAACTCGGGCGACTGGGCGCTTCCACTGGATATTCACGAGGAAGATCCTCGGCCGGGCGAAGAGTGGGACATCGATTTTCCCGCGGCGCAGTCGCGCAGCTGGACACTGAACCAGGTCGGGGATCTTCCCACCTGGATCAGCACGGATTTTCTGAATGACAATGGCCGGCCTGCCAACGGCGCGGACGACCTGGTGAACTTTGACGCCTACGCGGCCGCGCTCGGCGCCAGCACCGACAACATCATGGCGATCTCGACGACCTACGTCGAGAACACCAGCGAGCAGCCTCTTCTGGTGGAGGTTTGTACTGCGAGCGATGACTCTATCCGGGTTGACGTGAACAACTACATTGTCGTCTCCGTGAGCGCCTGTCGAGGCAGCGGCGGCGACTGCCAGGAGCTCAATTGCGCCGAGCTGGCCCCCGGCATGAATAAGATCACCACCTACGTTTGGGAGGGCGGCGGCGGCTGGAACATGCGCTTCGGCCTTCGCGACCGGGATACCGGCGTCCGGCTGACTGACATCGCGGCCGAGGCGATCGGACTCATCTATCATGGTAACGGCGCGGAGGACGAGCTCGAGGGCCAGGTACTCGATGCCGATCCGGAGTGCTCGCTCGGGCAGGCCGCCGGTCCGGTTGATCCGGTTGATCCGGTTGATCCAGTTGATCCGGTTGATCCTATCGATGTGCCCGCCGCTCCTATCAATCCAAATGGCTGGATCCGGAACAATGGCTGGACCATGCTGTTCCTGGACCAGGACGGCGGCTGCGGTGGAGGCGGTCTCGGTCGCATGGAAGGAAACTGGGTGGCTCCATACGATATGACGGAGGAGAATCCGCGTCCGGGCGATGATTGGGATATTGATTTTGCCGAGGCCGAATCGAGAGGCTGGACCGCGAGGATCCTGGGGGATCTTCCCACCTGGTTCAGTCGCAGTTCCTTAGGAGAGGTCGGTATCAATGTCGGCCCGGATGACCTGGTGAACTTCGACTCGATGGCCGGTCAGTTCGGCATCAGCACCGACAACATCATGGCCGTGGCGACGACCTACGTCGAGAACACCACGGACGAGCCGATGACGGTCTTTATCTGCACCGCGAGCGACGATTCAATCCGGGTCGACATCAACAACCACAACGCGACCCTCGTGAGCGCCTGCCGCGGCAGCGCGGGCGATTGCCAGGACACCAGCTGCGGCGTCCTCGAGCCAGGCGTTAACAAGATCACCGCCTATGTCTGGGAAGGCGGAGGCGGCTGGAACATGCGCGTAGGGCTTCGCAATATCGCAGGTCAGATCCTGAACGATCGAGACGGCGACGTTGTCTTCCTCGGTACCGGGGAGGAGGATGGTGATGAGCTCGAGGGGCAGATCCTGGATGGAAACGCCGGCTGCGACCTGGGAGTCAATCCCACCGGCTGGATCCGTACCGAGGGCTGGAACATGCTCCTCTCCCTGCTCAATCCCGTGGGTTGCAGCGGCGGCGGTGGTCTCATGGAGGGCAATTGGGTCGATCCCTATGACCTCATCGATGAGGATCCACAGGCTGGCGATACCTGGCCTGATATCGATTTTACGCTTGGCTTCGCATCGGGCTTCGACAACGGCGGCTTGACGGAGGAGCCTACCTGGGTGACCAAGCGCTACCTGGATGATGAATTCGGTCTAGAGCTTCCCGCGGGGGACCTGGTTGATTTCCAGGGCATTGTGGACTACCTGAGCGCGGCCGGCGTTACGCAGTCACCTATTCCGAACGACAACGTTACAGCCATCGCGACGACCTACGTCATCAACCAGACCGATGATGTGTTGCCGGTTGATATCTGCACCGCGAGCGATGATTCGATCAAGGTCATCGTCAACGAGGAGCTGGTCACCAACGTCAGCGCCTGCCGGGGGACCGCCGGGGATTGCCAGGAGACTCGTCCGGCGGTTCTCGAGCCCGGCCTCAACAAGATCACGGTCCAGGTCTGGGAGGGCGGAGGCGGCTGGAACTTCCGTCTTGGAATCAGGGAGTCCGGAAGCAACCTGAATCTCAACGGTCTTAATGGGCTGGTGGAGTTTCTCGGAGCCGATATCGATGGCGATCCGGGAGGCCCCGTTGATCCTCCTCCTCCTGCGGGTCCGCGGTTCGTGCGGGGAGATGCCGATGACAACGGCATCGTGAATCTTACCGATGCGATCTTCAACCTGAACTACCTGTTCATTGGCGGCGCGGCGCCGACCTGTATGGACTCAAGCGATGCCGACAATAACGGCTCTCTTCAGCTGACCGATGGTATCTTTATTCTGAACTTCCTGTTCAGCGGAGGCGCGCCGCCTCCCGCTCCCGGCGGAGAATGTGGATTGGATCCGGAGGAGCCGGCGGACGGTATCGGCTGCGAGACCTTTGACAGCTGTCCCTGAGGGGTCCTGTTTTCTACGCCATAGTCTGAACTGCCGCCCGGTATTTTCATCCTGCCCACCATGGCGGCTGAGGGGCTTTTATATCCGTCTTTTAAACTCTCTCTCGATCGACATAAATCCTGTTTGATTTCAGACCGCTCCGAGCAGACAATGTAGGCTTGTTAAGCGGTCTGGAGGCATATAGTCGCGGTTTATTTCGCGGCGGAGGTCCATTTAAAAGGGTCTGGACCTTTTCGCTTTCTGTTGCGATGGCTTCCATGACGCTGCTAATCGATTATGGGAGGCTCGTATTCAAATGCAGAGTCTGTGAGAGTTTCATGGATGATCAAACCTTTAGGAGGTTGTGTAGCTATGTTTAAGAGACTGGTTTTTCTGTTGTTTGCCCTTGGGCTCCTGCCCTGGACGGGTTCTGTTTTATTTGCTCAGGATAGTATCGATATTTGCGACGATGCTATCGAGATCGATGGCAACGATGTGGTTGCTGGGAGCACTTTTGGCGCGGCGGTTGCTACCGAAGACAATGATTTCAACTGCGGCCCATGGGACGCGCCTGGCGTCTGGTATATGCTCCTCGGTAATGGCGGCGAGACAACCGTCACGACCTGTAGCGGCAATCGCTCTTCCTATGATACCGCGTTGAGCGTTTTTACAGGCGAGTGTGACGACCTTGTCTGTATCGGCAGCAATGATGACAACTGCGCTTCTTTCAGAACGGATTCGACGGTCAGCTGGCTGTCTGGGGTAGACGAGATCTACTATATCCTCGTCCATGGCTGGGCTAACTCGACGGGCGACTTTACCCTGACCAGTTCCCAGCTCGAGCCCGGTGTGGTGGCGATCAGTCCTAATGGCTTCATCCAGGCCAAGGGCTGGAACATGCTCTTTCCCGAGGCCGGCGACGAGTGGCTCGACATCGACTTCAATGGCGCCTCCCCGGGCTCCGGTTTCGACAACGGCGGCCTCAGCGATGGTCCGATCTGGATTACGACGAACTTTGTCTCGGAAGCTCTCCAGGTAAATCTTACCGGTGGGGATATCGTAGATTTCCAGCAGATGTGCGTCGAGCTGACGAACGCCAATGTCGGCGGCCCGGTTCCGAATGACAACGTTATGGCGATCTCGACGACCTATGTCGAGAACACAACAGATGAGCCGATGAGAGTTTTCGTCTGTTCCGCAAGCGACGACTCGGTTCGCGTTGATATCAACAATCACACATCTACCCTGGTGAGCGCCTGCCGCGGCAGTGCCGTCCAGTGCCAGGAGGTCAACTGCTCCGAACTGCTGCCCGGGATCAACAAGATCACCGCCTATGTCTGGGAGGGCGGCGGCGGCTGGCGGATGGCGATCGGGCTGATGGATGATGCCATGCAGCCGATCACAGATAACACCGAGGGAATCGTCTTTCATGGCGCCGACGAGGATGGCGATCTCGAGAGCCAGCAGTCCGATGAGGCTCCTGATTGTACCCTGGAGGGAATCAATCCCTTCGGTTGGCTCAGGACCGAGGCCTGGAATATGCTGTTCCTCGACCAGGATGGCGGCGCGGCCGTTCCGCTTGACCGGATGATTGGCAATTGGGTCGCCCCCTATGAGATGGCGGAAGAAAACCCCCGCCCGGGCGAGGAGTGGGACATCGAGTTCTTCGATGCCGAGTCTACTGGCTGGGGAGGGTTCGTATTCAATCCGCTTCCGACCTGGTTCAGCGTGGCCTCGATGGACGATGAGGGCATCCCGCTGACGGTCGGCGACCTGGTGGACTTCAACGCGATCGCCTCGCAGGTGGGCTTCGGGAGCAACGACAATATCATGTCGATCGCGACGACCTACGTGGAGAACACCACGGACGCGCCGATGCGGGTCGAGGTCTGCACCGCGAGCGATGACTCGATTCGTGTCGATGTCAACAATGTCAACGTGACCCTGGTCAGCGCGTCTCGCGGCAGCGCCGCAAACTGCCAGGAGACGCGGTGCGCCGAGCTGGAGCCCGGTATGAACAAGATCACCGCCTATGTCTGGGAGGGCGGCGGCGGCTGGAACATGCGGATCAGCCTTCGTGATCAGAACGGCGTGATGCTGAATGACGCCAGCGATGGGCTCATCTTCCACGGTACGGGTGACGACGACGGGTTAGAGGGACAGTTCATCGAGGAGCCGCCGGAGGATTGCTTCGAGGCGGGCCCTCCTCCTCCTCCGGATGATGAGGGGTTTGAAAACGTCGGTCCCAACGGTTTCGCCACCCAGTCCTCAGAGGGTTGGGGAGGCAATCCGCAGCGGGGCATCGACGGCGACACCAATGGCCAGTGGGGCGGCGGATCCATCACGCATACCAATGGAGCGCCTTCCTGGTGGGAGGTCGATCTCCAGGACACCTACTACATTTCCTATATGAGGATCTGGAACCGTCTCGACTGCTGTAGCGAACGCCTGACCAATTTCACGATCACCGTCCTCGACTTTGAGCGAGAGGTTGTCTGGGAGGAGACCTTCCTGCCGAACAATGAACGGATCACCGGGTCTTTCCTGCCCATTGAAGATGTCGAATCGGAGGGCCAGTTTGTCCGCGTTTCGATGCCCGGTCAGTACCTGAGCATCGCGGAGCTGGAAATCCTTCAGCCGACCGACGCGCCTCCTCCTCCTCCTCCGGCTGAGATTTGCGACAACGGCCTCGACGATGACGAAGATGGCGACGCCGACTGCGACGACACCGACTGTTCCGAGGATGCCGCCTGCGAGGAGCCGGCCGGGCCGATGTTCGTACGCGGCGACGGTAACTCAGATGGTTCGATCAACCTGACAGATGGCGTCATTCCGCTGCTCTATCTCTTCAGCGGAGGCGATGCCCCGGCCTGTCTCGATGCGGCCGATACCAACGACACCGGCGCCATCGAGATCACCGATGCGATTATCATCTTCAGCTGGCTCTTCAGCGGCGGAGACGCTCCGGTTTCTCCAAGCCCGTCAGGCGCCGGCTACGTAGCCGGCGATTGCGGCGAGGATATGAGCGCTGATGACGCGGGGTGTCTTCGTACCTCGCCCGTTTGTGAATAGCCTCGAAGGCGAAAGCCTGAGATCGATAAAAGAGCCCGCCTGGAGGAAGTGCCTCCGGCGGGCTCTTTTTTTGAGGTCAGCTCGCTGCGCAGATGCAGTTCAGAGCCGCATGAAGAAACTAATTTGTCTTTCAGGAGGCCGTGCGGGACAATAGATCCAGGTTTAGTGGTCAAATAAGCGTGAAGTAAAACACAATTCAATGAGCAGGGAAGATCCATGGGAAAGATATTGAGTGGGTTGATGTTCGTATTGGTGGTCTGTTGGGGCCCCGTTGCTTTCGCGCAGCTGGTCGATGATGAGCTGGTCAATGTCGGGCCGCGGGGTATTGCCACCCAGTCATCCATGGGCTGGGGAGGCGACCCTCAGCGTGGGATCGACGGTAACAACGATGGTAATTATCAAGCCGCAACGGCCTTTCACACAAATGGAGCGCCCTCCTGGTGGGAGGTCGATCTCCGGGACATCTACTACATCCAGGAGATGCTGCTGTGGAACCGTACGGACTGTTGCATGGAGCGCCTGGCGGATTTCACCGTTGAGGTGCTTGACGAGAATCGCGACGTGGTGTTCGACTCTGGAATACTCCAGGGTAACAGCGA
>CBFHWB010000110.1:0-14590 GCA_965659285.1 Planctomycetota bacterium
CGCCCCCGAAACCGAGAAATAAACACCTCGAAACATTCGGAGCGCCGGGCCGGGAGCGCCGGGCTGCAGGTCTCCCATAGCCTGATTCTTGACGCAACCGTCCGCAACGGAGCCAGGGCACTCCGCAAAGAACCGATGATTCTGCGATCGTCAGCTAATCAACCAGCTCAGGATGACTTCTTAGAGAACTCATCCCAGTAGACCGTGCGGTCCTCCCGCATGGCGATGTTGGCCATGAGAGCGGCTATGGCGCTGTTCATGCCGACGCGCGCGTCGGCCCGAAGCTCCTCGTTAAACGGGTTTCCCGCGCGGGCCAGCCGGACGCATTTATGGAAGCTCTCGACCGCCAGCAACGTCTCAATCTTGTCGTAGGCTCCCTCGATCGGCTCGATAAAATGCGACCAGTGCTTTTCGTGATGGGGAAGCGGGTTCTCCTCGAGAACCTGGTCAGCGGGCTTACCGCCGAGCGTCGCCATGGTGGCCCCGCTCTTGAGAATCTTCTTCTGGTGCGAACGCCTCGGGTTGGTTCCCTCTGCGATCCGGCTCTCATCCTGACGAGCTTTTTTCTCCTTCCAGAACTCGCCGCCGGCCAGGGAGACCTGGATGGTTCCGTAGCGGCCAAGCATGAGCTCAGAAGGCCCGACATGAGCGTTCGCCATCGTACACATGTAATCAAAGGTGACCTCCCGTTTACGGATACCGCCGGAGGGATCCTTTTCATAGACGAGCTTGCCAGCTGAATCTTTCTTGACCCGGCCAAACGCATCGCGCTGAACGGCCGGAACTTTGTAGGTGAAAATGAGATGGATATTGTCGTGGGTATCGCGGGCGTCCTGGTAATACCAGTCAACGCCGCCGTAACCACGCACCGAATGAGGAGCGACTCCCACGTGGTCTCCCTCCCCGAAGAACCAGTTCGCAACATCGATCTGGTGAGTAGCGAACTCGGTCGTCAGCCCTCCTGAATATTCGGAGTAGAGCCTCCAGTTAATGATCCGTTCGAGCTCGAGCGAGGGAGCCGGCCTGCTGATCTTGTCATTCTGATTCCACTGGGCCCGGATGGTCGCGACCTCGCCAATCCGGTCACCGTGGATCATGTCAGCCGCCTTCTGGTACAAGGGTGAATAGTGACGCTGATGACCTACCTGGAAGACAATATCTTTTCCTTCGGGCGTCTTGGCCCCACCCTCGACAAGATCGACAATGTCCTGGTTCTCACCGATCGTAAAAGCCATCGCCTTCTCGCAATAGACGTGCTTACCGGCCTCCACGGCATCGATCGCCATAGGTCCATGAAGATAATGCGGGGTAGCGATGAAGACAGCCTCGACATCCTTATTGTCGAGTATGCGGCGGTAATCATCGCTGGTCTGGACAGCCACCTCGGCAGGCTCTTTCCCATCCCTCCTGCCGATGACGTCCTGGATGCTCTTCTTGAAATCCTTGATCTTCGAGGCCTGCTTGTCGCAGACAGCGATCGGCATGCTTCCGGGCACCTGCAGCGCAGTGCGAAGGAGCGAGCCCCCACGATTGCCAACGCCGATATGCCCTGTCCTTACCCTCTCACCTCCCCCGAAGTGCTCCGCGCGCCAGCCCTTGACCTCCTCGGCGCTCGGGTTCTTCACACCCTTGCGAAAATAGAAGGAGAGACCTGTGGCGATCCCGCCGGCTCCAAGCGCGGCCGCGCCAATGAAATCGCGCCGAGGCACTCCGCCTCCCGCATCATCAGTCCTGGCGGCCTCAGACTTGCCGGCGTCGGCTTTTTTTTCCACGGGTTCGTCTCCCGTTGAATACTCCGAGCGCCAGGATTCTTTTTTATTCTCTTCAGACATGTAGTCTCTCCCGCGTTATTGACTGTCAATGGGGTACATAATACGAATCCGCAAGCTGCTCTGCCATCGGGAAATCGCCGGACAGCCCCGCCCCCGGCTCGACAAACAACCGAAAGCCTCGGCGGTGCAGACTTGCAGACGCTCGGCTCATTGCTACAATGTCGCAAGTCAATTCGGCCGGGATGCGCTGAGGCAACCGGGCCTGTCAAAATATTGCAACCGAGCTTCCCCGACGGAGGGTTCATGGTCTCGCCCAAAGAACGATTCTGGATTACTTTCATGCTGAGGATGTCCTTCGGGTTCCTCTTCCTCTTCGTTGCCCTCGGACAATTCGATGCCGGCGGACCGACCGACTCCGGCCCCCAGTGGTTCGCGGACAAGCTCTCAAGCTCCTACTCAGGGACCTGGCTGGCGGGAGCCTTCAAGACCGTTGGCTTCGAGAAAGGCACCGAGCCGATGAAACTGTTTCTCGGCTGCATCCCCTACATCTTCGCAGCCCTGTCGGTTCCGATCCTTACCGGTCTCCTCCTCCGTCCAGCTCTGCGATTGGCCGCCATCCTGCTCATCATGCTGGGCCTTGGGAAATACATCACCTCGGGCAACGATATCGTTCCCACCGCGATGAATTTTCTCCTCGCCTTCCTGGTCTGCGTTGGACTTCATTTCCTGAGCCAGGAAGACGCCGCGGACAGCGAGTGATGCGCCGCGGAACCAACCGGCTGAGACGTCCGGCGTAGCGGTTCACGAGATGACCAAGAACTCCCCAGGCAGCGGTGACTGGAAGTCGACCGACGATCAACCCGCCGCGGGGCCTCTCATCGAATCGTATTCCCAGCCCGGCTCGGGATTCGAACGTCACGAAATCCAGGCTCTTGGGACCCTCAATATCCTGCTGCTCAACGGGAATCAAGAGGACGCCCAGGCCGCCTTTGACTGCCTCAACGCCATCGAGCAGCGGCTCTCAAAATTTCTACCCGAAAGCGATGTTTCCCTGCTGAACACGCTGGGCTCGAGCAGGCCGGTAACCGTCGGGGAAGAGTTGCTCGAGCTGATCCACAGGTCACGGGAAGCCTGGGAGCTCACCGGGGGCGCCTTCGACCCGACGATCGGCCCTCTGATGCAGGCCTGGGGTCTGGTCGACATGGAAGCCCGGAAACCGGAAGAGGATGAGCTCGCCAGGCTGCTCGAATGCCGCGGCATGGACCTGGTCGAGATGGACCCTGGAACCCAGGACGTCAGCTTCGCCCGGCCGGGAGTGAGCCTTGACCTCGGGGGGATCGGCAAGGGCTACGCCGCCGACCGGATCGCCAAGCTGTTGCGGGACAGGGGCGTCGAGGCGGGCGCCATACTCTCGGGACGCTCTACCGTGCTGGCCTGGGGACTGCCGGCGGAAGAAGAAAGCTGGCAGGTCGAGATCTGCCATCCGGGCAACGAAGACGAGACTCTCTGCCGGCTCGAGATGTGCCCTGGAGCCCTGAGCACATCGAGCGCAGCTGAACGCTTCGTGAAATCCGAAGGAATGGCCTACGGACACATCATCGACCCGCGCGATGGCCTGCCCACCAGCGCCATCGAGGGAGTGACCATCTGGACCCGGCAGGCCGCGCTTGGAGACGTCCTCTCCACGGCTCTCTTCATCCTGGGACGCGAGGCGCTCGCCGAGAACGGCTGCGCTGAGAAGCTGGTCCGGGCCTGGACGCCCCGGGGCGAAGCTCCCCGCGCCTCGATCATCCTGGCTGAGAAGAGTTCCGGAGCCTGGGGCGGGGTGGAGTGGGAAGCCTTCCACATTGGCGAGCCGGGCTTCGAGGCTTCTGACTAGATCAGAGTTATTCGGCCCTCCCCGATTTGGCTCTTTTCCTTTTGTCGCCTCCGGGCTTTTCGATAGAATCCTCGTTTCCCATCGGTGGCTGTTAACGTGTCGTTTACGGCCGGGTCTGAAATACCGAATACCGATGGTGAAGGAGAGGGCGGGAAGAATGCCTGCCCGGCAACGAACCGAATTGAAACCGGCCCCCGGGCCGGACCCCGGGGATGGGTATGCCTCGGGCGTAAGCGGAAATCTGAAGAACCCGGATGGACGGGCCGGAGACTGAAAATGGTCTGGAGTCATGATGACTTCATTCGAGAGCTGAGCCGACAACTCGTCGAGTTGGAGGCCCTTCGTAAAAGGCTCGAAGAGCCTGGTGACGTCGGCGAGATCATCAAGCGCATCGAAGAATCCAATCTTCATCTTCTCAAAAAGATGAACGAGTTCTTCAATTGCCACATCGAGGTGAAGATCTGCGGAGCCTTCGCGGATGAAGCCCAGGATGAGCTCATCAGCGACACACACCCCGAGTTCCTGATGGCCTGCCTGCAATCGATGCTCCAGCAACCCGGCGTTCTCAAGCACCTCACCAGCCTCAGCGTCGAACCTCACGTCGAGCAGGTAACCGACTGGAAATCCCTGGCGCTCAGCGAGGGCCTTCTCAGCCCGGGAGAGAGCGGCTCCCTCCTGCAGGCCAGATGCGGCGTCTGCGATAAGCTCATGGTCTCAACGGTCCTCGCCGGCGGGCAGCTCTCAAAGATGGGCGAGCACTGGTACCACAAGGACTGCCTGGAGCCCTCGGAAGACAGTTCGGAGACCCTCTGGCAGCCGAGCGTCCTGAATTGAGAGTTGAGCTCGACGAGGTCTGCTCCGCCTCCCCCGTCAGCTTACGACAGATCGGGCGATCCACGGAGGGACGTCCGCTCGGCGGTGACAGCTACGGCGAAGGACCCCTGAAAATCTCCCTCATCGCCGGAGCCCATGCCGACGAACCAGTCGGCCCTCGAACCCTGGAAAGGCTGGCCGGATGGCTGAAAACCGAACCGGCGGCGAAGCCCCTGCTCGAAAAGGCGACCTTCTCCATCTGCCCCGACATCAATCCGGATGGCCGGGAGCGCAACTCAACCTGGACTGGATCCTCTCCCTCTGATCTTCGCGACTACCTCCGCCACAGAGAGCGGGAGAGCCCGGGAGATGATGTCGAATTCGGTTTTCCAGAAGCAGGCGGAAGACCCGCCCGAAAAGAAAACCTCGTAACAGCCGATTTCCTGCGGGAGCGCGGCCCCTTCAACTTCCACGCGTCTCTCCACGGCATGGCCTTCGCCGAGGGCGCCTGGTACCTGGTCAACCGCAGGGAACCGGCGGACACAGCCGACCTGCGCGAGAAACTCGGCGCCTTCACCGCTTCCCTCGGCATGGGATTTCACGACTGGGACCGGCAGGGAGAAAAGGGGTTCTTCCGGATCGCCCCGGGCTTCTGCACAACACCGACCTCCAGCGCTATGAAACGGCACTTCGAAGAGCTCTCCCAGCCGCTGGAGGCTGAAAAATTCCTTCCCTCCTCGATGGAATACACCGCATCCCTCGGTGGAGACCCGCTGTGCATGGTCAGTGAGATTCCGCTCTTTCTCATCACCCCGACTCCTCCAGGCAGTTCGACCCCCGGGGCCAATTTCATCGACCTCCTGCAGCGCCTGCCGGAAGCCTGGGCAGAATTCGAGTCCGGCCGGGAGGAAGGGCTCCTGGAACTGGAGGATCTCTTCTCGCTGGAGCCCGTACCCGAGCGAACATCGATGAAACTCCAGTTGGGAATGATCTTCCTCGCAAGCGGCCTCCTCGAGTTCGAAGAGCTTCTCTGAGAGGCCCGTGGGAGGTTTCCCCCTACCGCTCGCGATACCCCCAAACTATCATGTGCCTATGCGCAAATTCGCCAGCACGCTCACCCTCCTCGCCGCCGCGCTGCTCTCCTGGGGTTGCGACCGCGGCGGGGCCTATCCCAACCGGCCCGTAACGATCATCTGTCCCTGGTCAGCCGGGGGAGGAACCGACGGGCTGTCACGCCAGATGGCGATCTTCCTGGAGCAGAAGCTCGGAACGCCCTTCAACGTGATCAACGAGACCGGCGGCGAGGGTGTCACCGGTCACTCTACCGGAGCCCTGGCCGCTCCCGATGGCTACACCCTCACCATGATGACCGCGGAGTTGAACATGCTCCACTGGCGAAAGATGACCCGTATCGACTGCTCTCATTTCAGAACCCTGATGGTACTCAACTGCGAACCCGCGGCTATTATCGTACCGGCGGACTCACCGTGGAAAACCGTAGGCGACCTGGAGGAGGCCATCGGAAAGAATCCCGGCAAGCTGAAGGCCTCCGGTACCGCCAAGGGCGGCACCTGGCACCTCGCCTTCGCCGGCTGGATGGCAAAAGCAGGCCTGCCGATCTCGGCCGTAAAGTGGATCCCGACCCGCGGAGCGAGCCCCTCCCTGCAGGAACTGATGGCGAAGAACCTCGACCTCGTCTGCTGCAGTCTCCCCGAGGCCCAGGCCCTCATCCAGGGTGGAAACCTGAAGGGGCTCGGGGTGATGGCGGATGAGCGCATCAAGGGCTTCGACGATGTCAAAACCTTCAAGGAGCAGGGCGTCGACTGGAGCCTGGTGGGATGGCGGGCTCTCGGAGTTCCCAGCGACACACCGATGGAAATCATCGACACCCTCATGAACGCCCTGCGTGACATCGTCGCAAGCGCCGAGTTCGCTTCCTTCATGAAAACCGGCAATTACAACGTCTCGATCCGGGAAGGAGACGAGGCCAGGGAAACCCTCGATTCCATGGATGCCGAGATGGGCAAACTGCTCGGCATGCCCGAGTTCAAGGATCTCGAGAAATCCGGCTACAGCAAAAATACCTATCCCGCCATCCTGGGCTGCGCCCTCCTGTTTCTGCTCTCAACCCTGGCGCTTCGCAGCCGGAAGCAGGAATCTGCCGCCCCTCCCGCCTCACCAACATGGAAAGGACCAGCGGCCGTCTGCCTTGCCGCGCTTGGCTACGCGGCGCTCGCCCCGATAGCGGGCTTCATCCTGACCGCGGGCCTGCTTCTCTTTCTCCTCTTTCTTTTCCTCGGCAACCGGACCGTAAAGAGCCTGGCACTTGCCGCGGTGGTCTCCTGCCTCGTCTACCTGGTCTTCGCCACCTGGCTGCGGGTCGACCTCCCACGCCAATTCATCGAGTGGTAAGAAAATCGCATGATCCCCGGCCCCATTGAAACGGCATTCACCAACGTCTTCCTCAACCTTGAGGTCCTGCTGGTCATCTTCGCCGCGGCCGCCTACGGAATCTTCATGGGCTCGGTGCCGGGCCTGACGGCGACGATGGCCGTCGCCCTGCTCATCCCGCTCACCTACTTCATGGACACGACCTCGGCCCTCGCGGCCGTCGTTACCCTGGTGGCGAGCGCCATCTTCGCCGGCGACATCCCCAACACCCTGCTCCGCATACCCGGCACTCCCTCCTCGGCGGCCTATACCGACGACGCCTACGCCCTCACCCGGCAAGGACGCCACCAGACGGCTCTTGGAGTTTCGCTGGTATTCAGCGTCGCGGGAGGAATCTTCGGCACCCTGGTGCTGATCTTCCTGGCCCGGCCGCTGGCCTCGCTGGCGACCAGCTTCTCCTCCTTCGAATACTTCTGGCTCTACCTGCTGGGGCTCAGCTGCGCGGCGCTGGTCTCGCGAGGCTCGTCGCTCAAGGGCTCGCTGGCCCTCGTCATCGGGCTGTTGATCTCGACGATTGGTCTGAGCGCCGTCCACAGCGAACCCCGCTTCACCTTCGGAGTTCCCCAACTGCTCAAGGGAATCGAGTTCATCCCCGCCATGATCGGGCTCTTTGGAGTATCGGAGGTTCTGCGCAATATGAGCGGAGCCGCCACGCCGGTCGCGCCCGTTGCCGAAAAGAGGGGCGCCGTCCGGGAAACCCTGGCCCCCGCCTTCCAGACGTTCTCTGGACGCTTCTTCCATTTCCTCCGCTCAGGCACCATCGGCTCTCTCATCGGCATGCTGCCGGGCGCCGGGGCGGACATCGCGGCCTGGGTCTCGAAGGCCATCTCGAAAAGGTTCTCAAAGAGGCCCGAAGAATACGGCAAGGGGTCTCTCGAGGCGATCGCCGACTCGACCGCGGCGAATAATTCGGCGCTGGCCGGAGCGTGGGTGCCGGCCCTCGTCTTCGGAATCCCGGGCGACTCCGTCACCGCGCTCGTCATCGGGGTGCTCACCATGCACCACGTCACCCCCGGCCCGGCGATCTTCGAGAACCAGGGCGAGCTCGTCTACTCGATCTACGCCATGTTCCTCGTCGCCAACCTCTTCCTGCTGCCGCTCGGGTTCCTGGCCATCCGCGCCGGCGGGCTGCTCATCAGGATCCCGCGCCGGGTGCTGCTGCCCTGCATCCTGCTCTTCTGCATCGTCGGCTCCTACGCCATCCGTAACAGCACCCTCGATATCGTGGTGATGCTCGTAATGGGACTACTCGGTTTCTTCCTCGAGCGCAAAAAGGTGCCGCTGGGCCCTGTCGTTCTCGGCATCATCCTCGGCGGCCCGCTGGAAGAAAAATTCATCCAGAGCCTGACGAGTTCCGATGGTAGTATCGCCGCCTTCTTCAGCAGACCGGCGGCGGCCGTGCTGGGCATCGTGTGCCTGGCGCTCTGGGCTTCGCCCCTGCTGTTTCGAAGAAAAATCGCGATCAGAAGAGATGACAAAATGAATGAAAACGGAACAAAGCAAGTCAGGGCGCTCATCTCAGGAAAGGTACAGGGCGTCTTTTTCAGGGATTGCACCTGCACGGAAGCCCGAAAGCTCGAACTCGATGGGTGGGTGCGCAATGTCGAAGACGGGAAGGTCGAGGCCATCTTCAAAGGTCCGTCGGAAACCGTTAAACAGATGATTCTTTGGTGCAAAGAAGAAGGCTCCCCCCGCTCCAGTGTCTCAGGCATTGAGGTCAGCGAGGACTCCTCAAACATCGACAACAACGAATTTGAAATCAGGTATTGAAGAGCCTATCCATGAATCCAGGGCCTGAAAACACAACCGCTGCCACCCAGGACATCGTCATCATCGGTGGTGGTCCCGTCGGCCTCGCCTGCGCCATCGCCGCGCGCAGGGCGTCGATTCCGTATCTCGTCATAGAGAAGGGCTGCCTGGTCAACTCGATCTTCAATTTCCCGGCCGACATGACCTTCTTCACCACGCCGGAGCTGATGGAGATCGGCGACCACCCCCTGATCTGCACCCACGACAAGCCGACCCGGGCGGAGGCGCTCGCCTACTACCGGGCGATCAGCCGGGTCGAGGAACTGAGGATCAACCTCTTTGAGAAAGTCACCGGCGTCGAGGGCGAAAAGGACTCCTTCGAGATCCTGACCGAGGGACGCGACGGTGCGGCCAGCTATCCCTGCCGCAGGATCATCCTCGCCACCGGCTATTACGACAACCCCAACCGTATGGACATTCCCGGCGAGGACCTGCCCCATGTCAGCCACTACTACGCCGAGGCGCATCCCTTCATGGGACAGCGGGTGCTGGTGGTCGGAGGCAAGAACTCGGCCTGCGAGGCCGCGCTCGACCTCTTCCGCCAGGGAGCCGAGGTCACCCTGGTCCACCGCGGCGAAGAGCTCGGCGATGGCGTCAAGTACTGGGTGCGGCCCGACATGGAGAACCGGATCGAGGCCGGCGAGGTTCGGGCCTTGTTCAACACCCGGGTCACGGCCATCGAAGGCAACAGCGTAACCCTCTCCACAGGCGATGTGGAAGAATACGACCAGGTCTTCCTGCTCACCGGCTACCACCCCGACGGCGGGCTCCTCGAGAGTTGCGGACTGAAACCCGACCCCGAGACCCTGAAGCCGATCATCGACCCCGAGACCCTCGAATCAAGAGACGTGCCGGGAATCTACCTCGCCGGCAGCGTCAGCGCCGGCTACGAGACCGGCAACGTCTTCATCGAGAACGGCCGCTTCGATAGCGAAAAGATCTTCGCGAACATCGGGCCTGAGTTCGGATAAGAAACCGGGACCTGCAGGACCGACGGCTCAACCCAGCAGGCTCTTGCCGCCGGAATCGAGATCGTCCACCGCCTCCATGACGCGCTGCGACATGGCCTCCTCGGCTGCCTTGAGGTAGCTGCGAGGGTCGTACTTCTTCTTATTGCCGACCTCTCCGTCAACCTTGAGCACCTCGTCGTAGTTCGTCATCATATGGGCCGCGATCGGGCGGGTGAAGGCGTACTGGGTGTCGGTGTCGACGTTCATCTTGATGACACCGTACTCGAGGGTCTCCTTGATCTGGGCCTTCTCGCTGCCGGAGCCTCCGTGGAAGACGAGGTGGAAGAGCGCGTCGTCTCCGAACTCGGCCTTGATGGCATCCTGGCCCTCCTTGAGGATTTCCGGGCGCAGCTTGACGGCGCCGGGCTTGTAGGCTCCGTGCACGTTGCCGAAGGTAGCGGCGAACATATAGGTTCCATCGACCTCCTTCATTCTCCGGTAAACCTCAACCATGTCCTCGGGGGTGGTGTAGAGCTTATCGGCGGGAGTGTCAGCCGTACCGGCGGCTCCATCCTCTTCTCCACCGACGATCCCGGCCTCGATCTCGATCATCTGGCCGATCTTCGCCATGCGGTCATAGAGCGGCACCGAAAGATCGAGGTTCTCCTCGAGCGGAAGATTAGAAGCGTCGAGCATGTGGCTCGAATAGAGAGGCAGCTTGCCATCGGCTACCCGGCTCTCCGATTCCTCGATGAGGGGAACCATGAAGCTGTCGATCTTGTCGGGTGGGCAATGGTCGGTGTGCAGGGCGACAAGAACATCGTATCTTTCAGCCATGCGGTGAATGTGCTCAGCAATGGAGATGGCCCCGAGGACCAGGTCGTTCACTCCGAGGCCGGAGGCGAAAGCGCCGCCGCCGGTGGAGACCTGGATCATTCCGTCTGATTTCTTCTCGGCGAAACCTCTCAGGGCGGCGTTGGCCGTCACCATGCTGCTGACGTTGATGGCTGGATAGGCGTAGTCGCCGGCCTGGGCGGCATCTAACATTTCCCGGTACTGCTGGGGAGTTGCGATAGGCATCTGTTTGTCGTTCCTCTATAAATTATTCAGGTTTATGTCATCTTCGCGATATTCAGAAGATTTTCGCAAACGCCTCAGGGCGTATACGTCAAGCCTCCTGAAAACCAGCTCTCTTCAGTACTCTTAAGAAGAGGGCGCTCACCAAACCTTGAGCGATGCTCAATAGTTAGAAATGGCAAGTCCGAGAGTGTAAGTGAAGCCCCCAAGGAACACAAGCCCCCACAACAAAGAGGCCATAGAGCCGGAACGATTAACGGAAGAACTCCGTAAACTCTTATTTGACAATGGCTTCGACAGGGTAGGCTTTGCCGATGCCGAGGAAACCCCTGGCGCGAAAGAGTTCAGCGAGTGGATTGACAGGGGCTACGCTGGAAACATGGACTATCTCGCCCGAAACGCCCAGCGGCGCAGGAACGCGCGTAAGGTTCTCGAAAGCGTCCGGAGCGTCATCGTAACCGCGATCCACTACGGAGAAGACGGCGCAGCGGGAATCGCCAACCCCTCGAGCGATCATGCGGAAATCGCATCCTACGCGCGCGGCACCGACTATCACCGGGTCATTGAAAAGCGTCTGAAGAGCTGTTGTCGCCTGCTGAAGGAGCGCTTCGGGGGCGACTACCGCTACTATGTCGACACCGGGCCGGTACTCGAGAAGGCCTGGGCTCAAAAGGCCGGCATCGGGTGGATCGGCAAGAACACCTGCTCGATCGATTCCGACAACGGCTCCTATTTCTTTCTCGGAGTGATCCTCACCTCCCATGAGCTCCAGCCCGACTCGCCGGCTGTTGATCACTGCGGGAGTTGCACGCTCTGCCTCGAGGCCTGTCCCACAGCCGCCTTCCCCGAACCCTACGTCCTCGACGCCCGCCGCTGCATCAGCTACCTGACGATCGAAGAGCGCGGTGAGATTGTCTCGGAACTGGAAGAGAAGATGGAGAACCTGGTCTTCGGCTGCGACATCTGCCAGGAGGTCTGTCCCTGGAACAGCGAACCCCGCCCGCGCAGTGAACCGGACCTCGCCGCCCGCGAAGAGAACATCTTCCCGAGGCTCTCGGAACTGACCACCCTGACGCCGGAGAGCTTTGCCGAAAGGTTTCCACAGAGCCCGGTCAAGCGCGCCGGATTCCGGGGCTTCCTGCGTAACGTCATCATCTCATTGGGAAATTCCTCTGCCGGCAGCGGCCTCGAACACCTGGATCGGCTGGCCCAGCGGGCGGATATCCAGGACGACGCCCTCCTGAGCGGAACGCTCGAGCGCGCCCGCCGCAGGCTGCTGGAAAAAAACAGGGCGGAACAAGACGGTGATATCCGCGAGCAATTCCAGCGCGCGAAAATCCAGGGGCCCATCCTCTCAGGCATGGCGATCCTGTCAGTTCTGGCCTTCCTGGTTTTCTGGCTTACCTGGATCACTGATAAGGCCAATTATGGCGTGTGGATTTCGGGATTTTTCTTATATATTTTTTTTATGACCGCTCTCTACTATCTGGCTCGCAAAAAGCAGGACGGGAATCGAGAAAATAAATGACCGCCCGGAAATCGTGCCTGCGAATACCCTGCCGGATTCAACCTTCGCTAACAGCGAGGTGTTCCACTTGAACCCACTCGACGGCATCATCCTCGGCATCCTGCTGTTCTTCGTGATCATCGGCGCATTGCGAGGCTGGTTCCGGCAGATCCTGCAGATCTCCACCATCCTCATTGCCTTTGTCGCCGCAGCCCTGCTTCACCTGGGTCTTGCAGACGCAGCGATGTTCGATGGCATCCGGCAGAAATCCGATGCCCTGGCCGATGGATCGGCCTTCATGATCATCTTCCTGTCCTGCAGCATCTTCCTGACCATCGTAGCCGCCCTCATCTTCGACCTCGGGAGACCCGACCAGTTCTCCTTCTCCGACCGTGCACTTGGCGCCCTGATCTCGGTAGCCAGCGGCATCCTGATTCTCGGCTGCGTCTGCCTGGTCGCGGATGAATGGACCAAGCCCGAAAAGAAAGCAGGGAAAGAAACCGGGGCGGTCGCGGAGCTCATCAGCACGAGCGCCCTGGTCTCTCCCCTTTCAGAGACCTGCCAGGTCCTGATAGACCTGATCCCCGCATCCAGCAGGAAGCAGTTGAAGAACTACATCGATGAGGGAAAGAAGCAGATCGAAGGCATCCAGGGCGAAGACTGAGGAACCTCAGACGACAGGCTCAGCATCCCGAACACGCAACTTCTGCACCCGGTATCTCATCGAGCGATAGCTCATGCCCAGCAGCCTGGCGGCCTCGGTCATGTTCCCGCCCGTCGAGTTCAGCGCCTCGCGCAAATAGCCGGTCTCGATCTCCTCCAGCCGATCCTCCAGGTCCATCCCCCGATCGGGAATGCCAAAGTCCCGTGTCTGCGCTCCGGCGGCGGCCGGAACCGAAGGCTCCTGGCCGTGATCGCGCAACTGGATGGAATCCAGTTCGCTGCCGGCGCAGAGGGCGACATGGCGCTGGATGATATTGTCGAGTTCGCGAACATTGCCGGGCCATTCGTAGCCGCGAAGCTTCTCAATCGAAGCCTCCGAAATACCGGTGAGTTCCTTGCCCATCTTCTCGGCGTGTTTGCGAATGAAATAGCCGGCCAGCAGGGGAATGTCTTCCTTGCGGTCACGCAGGGGAGGAAGCTCCACGGGAATCACATTCAACCTGTAATAGAGATCCTCACGGAAGTTGCCCTGCTCGATCTGCTCACGGATGTTCTTATTGGTCGCCGCCACGATACGAACGTCAACCGGCTCGCCCCGGGTGCTGCCCACCGGTGTTACGATGCGTTCCTCGATAACCCGGAGGATCTTGACCTGGGTCGTCAGGCTCATATCCGCAACCTCGTCAAGAAAGAGGGTGCCGCCGTCGGCTGCCCTGAAGAAACCGTCGGAGTCGGCCACCGCCCCGGTAAAGGAACCTTTTTTATGCCCGAAAAGTTCACTCTCAAGGAGGGTCTCGGTAAAGGCGCTGCAGTTAACCGAGATAAAGACCCCATCCTGCCTGGAGGATCTGTCGTGAAGAGCCCGGGCAACGAGTTCCTTCCCCGTGCCGCTCTCGCCCTGGATCAGCACGGTGCTGTCAGTCGGCGCCACCCGGTTCACCAGGTCCATCACTCCCTGGATGCTGCTGTGGTTGCCGATCAGCTCGTATTTGCGCTGCCCGGCCTCTCCCTGCCCCTTCGCGGGATTTTTTCTTCCGGAGTTCTCACCCACCGCCCGGTTGACCACATCCCGGATAGCGTCCACCTCGAAGGGCTTCCTGATGTAGTCATAGGCGCCAAGGCGCATGGCCTCGACCGCGTTGTTCGATGTTGAAAAAGCCGTGATAACAACGACGGGAATCTCGGGAGCCTCGGCCGTATACCGGGCGAGGAGCCTCGCTCCGTCGAGGTCGGGAAGCTTCAGATCCTGGATGATGAGAACGATGCGGTCTGAGTACTTACGGAAGGTGGCTAACGCCTCCTCCCCGCTGGCGGCGGACACCACGCTATAACCCTCCTCCTCGAGTACGAGGGTGAGCAGGTCGCGAAGATTCGGTTCGTCATCGGACACCAGCACCAGGCGGCCTGCGCCGGGCAATACAGTCCCATTGCTGTTTTCAGACATAGCTCAAATTCAAACCCAAAACAAGCTGCCGCCACCGCAGACCCTCGGGCCGCAGGCGCCGGTCAGAAACCTCCCTCAACACTACCTGTATCGGCAGAGCTTGTCGGTTCCCGACAGTCGGGGTGACATTTTCAGGCCTTCTACCTCATCTTTGAACATTAGCGGTACTTTCGTGACATTAACGCCACTTCGAGCCGGCTCTCAGCCGCCCATGCTGCCTACCAT
>CBFHWB010000111.1:0-14388 GCA_965659285.1 Planctomycetota bacterium
AACCATGCGGAGGCAAAGAAGGCCATCATCTGTGCGATAAATGGTTCAAAGAACCAATATGAAAAAGCCTTAATCGCCGCCGCTATCTCATGGCGGGAAGCTCAGAAAAAAAGTTTTCGCAATTCTCTCTCAACTGCAAAGCGATCACTGTGTTTACTCAAGAA
This sequence comes from Planctomycetota bacterium, assembly GCA_965659285.1. Lineage (GTDB taxonomy): Bacteria > Planctomycetota > UBA8108 > UBA8108 > UBA8108 > UBA8108. Next base: position 165 of record CBFHWB010000111.1, read on the forward strand.
AGAAAAATCGCTCCGAAACACTCTCTTAGAGACCCAGCTATTAGGCCACGTAGGAAAAATCTATACGGAACTCGGTTTAAACCTAATGGCTCAAAAACACACATCTAAGATGACAACACTGATCAATGACTCCAGATCCGTTTACCCCGCACAGAAATATTTTAGTAGTAACATCTCTGCGGCTACCAAAGCCCAATCCCCTTCAAATGTCAGGAAGTTAATCTCTACACAATTAAGTACTTTATCAATTAAGTGGCCTTACCAAAGGTCCGTGATGATTCAGGCTCTATTCTCGTTAAATGAACTTGCTATAAAGCGTCGAGATTTCCAGGGAGCCAAATCCGCTTTGAGATCTATACGTAAACTCCTTCCAATCAACAACAGGAGAGAACTCTCAGGGTATTACTATCGCGAATTAGCTAAATTAACAATCTATGCAAAGAACGCGAAGAACCAGGATTCTGCCTTCACTGACCGAATACTCCAGAAAGCAGAAACTATCTTTTCTTCTTTAGGTAGCAAAGGCTGGCATGGCTTAGCCACAACGATCCTAATCAAAGGTGAATTCCTCTTGGAAAAAAAAGAATATCTCGCAGTCCAAGAGTGCATAAAACGCAGCCTGTCTTTAGCTAAATCACTCCAAGACAATAATCTGTTTACTTACTCTACATTGCTATCATCCATCCTTCTCCTCGAACAAGGAGTGAATGACAAGGAGGCTATCTACGAAAACGTCCTTTGTAAATTACAGGAAATTAAACACCCCCATCTGTTGTTTCGAATCTTGTCAAATCTTTATCTCTATTCATGGCAGGCTTCACGATCGGACGAATCCTGCCAAATAATAAAGGCTATTCATTCACTAAAAACTGTCTTACCTGCTTTGACATTCCGACAACTATGGAAGACATATCTTTCAGACATAGTCTTTTCGCAACTCAGTACAGATTTACACGCTAAGGCTTATTCCCCAGCGCGCCTCTGCTGAGGGTTACTTCTTCCGTTTCTTCTTTTTGTTGCCGCGTCCGCGGTTCGCGCCTCGAACGCCGCGGCCTCGACCTCGCCCGCGCTCGCGCTCCTGGTCTTTCCCCTTCTCCTTGCCTCGGCGGCGCTTCCCCCGGTAGCCCTTGTTCGCGTCCGCCACGGGCCTCTCCCGCCTCGGTATCTTCGTGCCTAAACTTTCGAGACGCTCGAGAGGAAGCTTCAGGCGCTGGCTGAGCTCCTGGGTGAAGCTCAGGCGGTGACCTGTGATCGGATGGCGGAAGGCCAGGCCCCAGGCATGAAGGAACATGTGCTTGAGCCCGATCTTCTCGGCGAGAAACTTGTTGGCCTCGAAGTCGCCGTAGCGCTGGTCTCCGATGACCGGTACGCCGTGCCACGCCGCCTGCACCCGCAGCTGGTGGGTGCGTCCGGTATGCGGCATCAGACGGACCAGGGAGAGACCCGTTCCGGGGAAGGTGCGCTCGAGCTCATAGCTGGTCTCCGCGTTCACCTTGCGGCCTGAACGCACCCGCACATCCACCCGCCCGCCGCGCGCCGACCGGGCCAGGCAGTCGCTCCAGCGGCCGAAGGGCGGCTTCGGCGCCGAAAGCAGGAGCGCCTTGTAGGCCTTCTCGATCTCGCGCTCGTGCAGAGCCTGCTTGAAGATCGCGGCCGCCTCCGGATCGAAGGCGCAGACGATCAGCCCGCTGGTGTCGAGATCCAGCCGGTGGAGAAGCCACACCCGGCACTCGCCCTCGCCGGGCACCTCCGTCCTGTAGCTCTCATCCTCGAAATCGAACTCTCCCTTCAGCAGGGTGTTGGATGCCTTCCTCGTCGGCTGGTTCGGTTGAGAGAGGACGCCCGCGGGCTTGTCGAGCACCCAGATCCAGTCATCCCGGTAGACCTCCCGGACGCTTCCGTGCAGGACCTTGAGCACTCCCTCGCGCTTGCCGCCGGCCTGCTCTCCACGGTCTTTCTTTTCTTTCATGCCGCGCATGCTACCGCCCCCGCCCCTCTCAGTGGAGCCTTTTTCCAGCCGGCCCCGGGGAAGCAAGCTGTATAATGTGCCGCTTGCCACGGAGCCACCGAGAGAAATGATAGCCGTACTTGACTACGATGCCGGAAACCTGACGAGCGTCGCCTGCGCCGTTCGCCACCTCGGCCATGAACCCGAGATCACCCGCGACCCCGAGGTTGTCCGCTCGGCCGATCGCGTCATCTTTCCCGGGGTCGGCGCCGCCGGCTCATCGATGGCCACCCTCGAGAAGCTCGGACTGGCCGACGCCCTCAGGGACGTCCACTCGGCCGGCCGGCCGATCCTCGGCATCTGCATCGGCTGCCAGGTCGCCTTCTCGAGGAGCGAAGAAGACGGCGGCACCGACTGCCTCGGGCTGCTCGAGGGCGAGGCGATCCGCTTCAGCTTCGCCGAGGGCGTCGAGCGCAAGGTGCCTCACATGGGCTGGAACGAGGTGCGCTTCGGCGGTCCCCACGCCGTGCTCGAAGGCATACCCGCCGGGTCGCAGTTTTATTTCGTTCACAGCTACCACGTCGTGCCCGCCGAGCCGGCTCTCGTTCTTGGAACGGCCACCTACGGAGACATCGATTTCACCGCGGCCGTGGCCCGGGAAAACCTCGTGGCTGTCCAGTTCCACGCCGAGAAGAGCGGACCGGCCGGTCTGAAACTGCTCGAGAACTTCCTGGAGTGGAGCCCCTGATGCTGTCCAAGCGCCTCATCGTCTGTCTCGACGTTCGCGACGGGAAGGTCACCAAGGGAGTCCAGTTCAAGGGCAACGTGGAGGTCGGAGAGCCCGTGGCCATGGCGGAAGAATACTACCGCCAGGGCGTCGATGAGCTGGTCTTCTACGATATCACCGCCTCGGCCGAAGGCCGTCCCATAGATATCGAGATGGTCCGCGAGGTGGCGCGGAGGATCTTCATCCCCTTCTCTGTCGGAGGAGGCATCCGCAATCTTGATGATATGCGCCAGGTGCTGCTGGCCGGAGCCGAGAAGGTCAGCGTCAACTCCCTCGCCGTACGCGAACCCGCAATCATCTCCGATGGAGCCCGAGCCTTCGGCAACCAGTGCATCGTGCTGGGAATGGACGCCCTCGAGGTCGGAGCCAGCGAGGAGATTCCCTCGGGCTACGAGATCGTCGTCAAGGGCGGCCGCGAACGCACCGGCATCGATATGCTCGAGTGGGCAAAGAGAGCCGAGGAGCTGGGCGCCGGAGAGATCTGCCTCAACTCGATCAACGCCGACGGTACCCGCGACGGCTACGAGCTGACAGCGACGCGCATGGTCTCGCGCGCCGTGGAGATCCCGGTCATCGCCAGCGGCGGCGCGGGAACCAGTGAACACCTCGCCCGGGTGCTCACCGAAGGCGAGGCCGATGCCGCCCTCATCGCCAGCATGGTGCACTTCCTCGGCTTCACGATCCCCGGCATCAAGAGCGATCTCGCCGCCGAGGGCATCCGGGTGCGGCTCGAAACCGGCGGCGGGCCGGCAAGCTGAATTATCGGTCGAAGACGGCTGCTGAGAGCCCCCTGGGGGGTCGCTCTTTTCCGACCGGACAGTTCGCCCCCGGCGTTCTATAATTGATGTGTGAACTGACAGTCCCCGGAGATCCATGAAAAAGACCCTGCTGATCCTCACCGTCCTGCTGGTCGCCAGCGCCGACTCGGCCCTCGCCGACACGGTCGAGCTGCGCAACGGCCGCGTCATCCATGGCAAGGTCATCGGCAAGTTTCCCGCCTCCGGCCCCGTCACGGTCACCTTCACCGGCGGCGGATCGATGACTCTCGACCCGGACAACATCCTCAGGGTGCGGCGCGACACGCGCTGCGACTTCAAGGTCTCGCCCGGAAAGCCGGGAACCGAAAAGCCCCGGAAGGTTCAAGAGAGCGCCGGGGAAAAACCCGGAACCGGCCTGAAGAAGCCCGCGGAAAAAAAGAAACCCGTAAAAGAAGCGAATGAATCCGCCGAGCCTGGAGAAGCCCGGGTCGACCCGAAGCTCGAGGCGGAAATTCGCCGTTATGTCAGCGAGCTCTCACGCCAGCGCTCTCAGAACAGGGTCCGAGCCGAGGCCGCCCTGAAACGGCTTGGCCCGGTGACCCTCCCCTACCTCGAGAAGGCCGCCCGTCACCCCTTCGCGCTGACCCGAAGAGCCATTATCCGAATTGTTGCCGAGACCGGCGGCGCCGAGGGAGAGAAGCTGCTGCGCGCCGCTCTCAAGGATGAAGACTCCTGGGTAAGAAAGCTGGCCCGTGAGGCGCTCGGCGGCTGAGAAAGCTTTTTTCGAGGGATTTTTCCCCCCGGGACCTTCTGCGGGTACCATGTGCGAATCATGAACAAATACCTCCTGCTGATAGCGGCCATCGTATCCTGGCTGGCGACCTGTCCCGCCGAGGCCCAGGAGACGGCGAAAAAACCACCCTCATCGAAGACCGCCGTGCGCTTCGCCATCGGCGATATCCACGGGGACTACGTCTCCTTCATCAAGCTGCTGGGCAAGCTCGGGCTTGTCGACAGCAAGCTCAGCTGGAGCGGCGGCCGCAAGGAACTCATACAGACCGGGGACATCTTCGACCGGGGGCCCGGCTCCCGCGCCGCCGTCGAGCTCCTCATGAAGCTCGAAGGCGAGGCGAAGAAGGCCGGGGGAGAAGCCACGACCCTGATCGGCAACCACGAGGTGATGAACCTCGTGGGCGATCTGCGCTACGTCGACCCGCGCGAGTACACCTCCTTCGCCGCGGATGAAACCGCCGCCCTGCGCACGAAGAAGAAGGCCGCGATCCTCGGGCTGGGAAAGAGCTCGGCCGGGCTGCTGCGCTCAAACTACTACGCGGGCCTCGCCTCGAAGATCAACGCGACAACGTTCGATGTCTCCTTTCCGCCCGGCTTCTTCGCCCATCGCGAGGCCTTTTCGCTGCGTGGGAAGATCGGCGCCTGGCTGGTCACCCGCAACACCGTCTACCTCAAGGACCGCAACCTCTTTGTCCACGGAGGCATCAGCCCCCGGGTCTCGGAAATTCTTCCGAGCAAGATCAACAGCACCGTCAAGGCCGACCTGAAGGCCTTCCTCACCGCCACCGACAAGCTCGAGACGCTCGGCGTCTTCGACCTGTCGCTCGGCGTCCACGAGCTGTTCCTGCTGCTGGCCAGGGAGAAGGCGGCCGGGGCTCCTCCCCACCCGAAGGTCGCAGCGAGTTTCGCCGTGATCGAGAGAATCAAGAATACGAGTCTCCTGTTCGCGCCCGACGGTCCCTTCTGGTATCGTGGGCTCGCGCTGGGGGACGAAAAGGCCTTCGCGCCGGAGGTGAAGAAGATCCTGGGCTTCCAGGGCGTGGACCGGATCGTCATCGGGCATACGCAGCCGGCGTCTCTCAGGATACAGGGAAGATTCTCCAATAGCGTGATCATGATCGACACGGGAATGAACCAGCAGGTCTACATGGGACGAGCCAGCGCCCTGGTATTCCAGCCGGATGGAAAGTTGCAGGTGTTTGACTGATGGATGAAGAAGTGAACGACGAACCGGAACAGACCGAAGAGAACGTGGAAGAGCAGGTCTCCGAACAGCCGGGCGAGGAAACCGCCGAGCCCGCGGCAGAAGAAGAGACCGCCGAAGCGGAGACAGCTGTAGACGAGGCAGGAGAAGAACCTGTCGTCGAGGAAGCAGCCGGGGAAGAGGCCGGCGGCGAGACCGCTCCGGCGGAGGCTGCCGGAGCTCCCCGAGTCCTCTTCCTGTGCACCGGAAACTCCTGCCGCAGCCAGATGGCCGAGGGTCTGCTGAGAAACCTGGCCCCCGCCGCCTACGAGAGCCTCTCGGCAGGCTCCAGGCCGGCCGAAGCGGTTCACCCCATGGCCATCGCGGTCATGCAGGAGCTCGAGATCGACATCTCCGCTCAGCAGCCCAAGTCCATCGAGGTCTTCCTCACCGGCGAACAGCCCGCGCCGAACATCGTCATCAGCGTCTGCGCGAAGGCCTCTGAGGAATGCCCGGCCTTCACCGGGGCGGAGGAGGTTCTCTCCATGAGCCTGCCCTTCGATGACCCCGCCGATGCCGAGGGAGACGACGAGGAGAAGCTCACGGTTTTCCGCCGTGTTCGCGACGAAATTCAGGAGACCCTGCAGCAGGCGCTTGGCCTCTGAACCCGGGCAAGCCCCCTCAGGGAGACTCGCAGCGCCTCTCACAATCGGGCCCGCCGCCCGGTGCGGCGCAATCCGGCCAGGGCGCCGGGGGCGCGGCGCGGCCGCGGAAGAGAAAATCGAGCGCGTAGATCGCGTCGGAGATGTCGCCGGACGCGTCTGCATTGGTGTCGCACGCCGCCGGGCAGTCGGTCTCGACGCCGCCCTGGAAAAGCAGCGCTATGTGCCGCACGGCATCCGAGATATCCAGCGTCCCATCTCCATTGCAGTCTCCGCGAAGAAAAGCCGGCTCCTTCCCCTGCGGCGGCAGGGGCTCGCGGGCGAACACCAGCACCCCCATTCGCGGCAGCGTGATGCAGGCCGAGCCCGGCAGGCCATCGCGCGGACCTCCGTCGGCCGTGACCCGGCCGGCATTGCCCCTGTTGCGGCCGCCGTAGAGCTCCGAATCGCTGTTGAAGATTTCGTGCCACTCTCCCCCCCCGGGCATGCCCAGGCAATATTCGGGAAAATCCTCGTTGTTGAAGCTCGCGACGATGACCACGTCCTCCCCGCGCGAGGTCCAGCGCTGCCAGGCGATGACATTGCCCTCGTCGTTGACGTGGAAGATGTTCTGCCGCCCATCGGCCCTGAGAGCCGGCAGCGTTCGGCGCAGGCGGGTCATGTCCCGGCAGGCGAGGAAGTAGTCGGCGTAGCGCTCCCTCCTGTCCCAGCGGATATTGTGCTCCCGCGTATCGCCGAAAGAACGGCTCTCGAGCAATTCCTGCCCCTGCAATACCATCGGGATGCCCGAGGTAAACATGACGAGTCCCCAGCAGAGCTTCCCCCGGCCGCGCGCCCAGGCGCTTGTCGGATCGCCATCATCCGCGACCCTCGTAACCCGCCCATGAACCGCCACCTCGTCGTGGCTCTCGATATAGTTGACCGCGCGCGCTCCGCCGAAGGCGAAGTGGTTCATCCCCTCCGCCAGCGCGCCCATATTCGGGTCTCCGAAGGCGGCCGCCCCCAGCGCCGCGCGCAGGTTGTCATGAAAGAGATCGTTCCACTGTGAATCGAGCCCCGCCCCCCCGGCCTCGATCGGCACGGTTACCGCCGGATCATTGGGTAACTGCTCGGCGATCACGATCGCCTTCGACGAGACCGTGTCGACCGTCCGGACGATATCCTGCAGCAACCTCCAGCCCTCGGCGTTCACCTTGATGAAATCGGTGCCGTCGATGCGGAAACCATCCACATGGTACTCCTCGAGCCACATCCTCACCGAATCGCAGATGTACTGGCGCACCTCGGCGCGGCCGTAGTCCGGGCGGGGTCCCCAGGGAGTCTCCCGGTAGCCGTTGCCCTCGGGGTAGAAGTAGATCTCCTCTCCATCGTACTCGAGCAGGTTCCCGGCGAGATCGCTGGCGCCCATGTGGTTGTAGACAACATCGAGCAGCACCGCGATGCCTCGCTGGTGGCAGCGGTCGACGAGATACTTCAGGTCGTCCGGATCGCCGTAGGATGACTCGGGCGCGAACTGGAAGGACGGGTTGTAGCCCCAGGAAATCTCGCCGGCGAATTCCATGATGGGCATCAGCCCGACAGCGGTAATCCCCAGCTCGACGAGGTGATCAAGATGGTTGTCCACCACGTCCCGGAACCGTCCGGGATGGTGCTCCACCCCGTCAGCGCCGCCGGTAAAGGTTCCCACGTGCAGCTCGTAGATGATCATGTCCTCGAAATACGGCGTCACCCAGCCGTCATCCCCCCACTCGTAGTCCGAGCTCCAGATGATGGAGTCCCCCACCGAGCTCACCTGCCGCCGCGAGCGGGGGTCGGTCCTCCAGATCGTCTCACCATTGCGAATCGCGAACTTATAGCGCTGACCCGCCCGGGCACCCGGAACCCGTCCCTGCCAATAGCCCCGTACATTGGTGAGAGGATGGGAGGAATCACTCCAATTGTTAAAGTTCCCGGCCACCGCGACCCGCTGGGCGTTGGGGGCCCAGACCCGGAAGACTGTCGCCGCGCCATCGACGGTGGCGCCAAGTGGATAGGCTCCGAGCTCCGTCGTGTTGACCAGGAAGTCGCCGTGGCCCGGCGGGTTGCCTGACATCCCCAGGCGGTTGAAATAGTCGGTGTCGGAGCCGTCGATAAGCTCAAAGCGATAGTAAACGAAGCCGGCATCTCCTGCCTCGACCACGCCCCGCCAGATGTCAAAGATGCCCTCGTTCCTGACCCAGGACATCTCGTAGCGGCGAGTCTCACCGTCATAGGCCCGGATCCGGGCCGCGCTCAGGTCACCTCTGAAGACACGCAGTTCGAGGGAGAAGTCTTCTCCCGTTCCGGGGCTCCGCGGCGAACGGAAGGTCTCATCGGACCAGACCCCGTCCCACTCGACGTTGTCATCGTTTTGCGCCGCGTGGACCTCGCCGGCGATCCAGGAAGAAAACGCCAGCAGAAAAACAGCCTCGTAGATGCGCCTGGAAAAGTTCATGACTCATACGGCCCGCGGGAGTTGCTCGCGATCTCTGCTGAAAATGAAGCGGGAAAAGCTCTGGCGTCGATTATACCACCGCCGCATCCTTCCCGTCAGCTATCCTCAGCGTCGCCGGTAGTCCTCGCAGGAGGTGGCGTTGGGACGCTCGGTACGATGGCAGTCCCGGACATCGTTGTAGCGGCAGGTGTCACAAAGGAACTCCGAGGAGCCGCCGGTGTAGCTGTCGTCGGCCTCATGATGGTCGGCGACCGGAGCGGCGGCGGGCGCGAAGAGAGCCACCACGACGGCGAGACCCAGGAGGGTGAAAAAGTACGATGCCGCTGAAACGCCCAGGAAGCGCGCGATCCCGCCCGGCCCGGCGAAAGCCTGCAGGAGAGCGCCTGCGAGCACCACGCCGACGAAGACCACCAGGCGCCTGGATCTGAACATGAGGATCTCCCTGTAAAAAAACCGCCGGGGCAGACACCAGTGCTTGTCCCGGCGGTTTTCAGGATAGCTGCGGCCCGACCTTCCGGCCGGGCCCAACAAGGTGGTGTTTTAAATCAAAGGCCGATCTGCCAGCGCACCATGAAGGCGTGCACCTCTTCACCGCCATCCATGTCGGAGTAGACATAGTTGAACATCGTTCGGAAGGTCGGGTTGTGGTAGATATTCACGCCCACGGTCAGATCGTCAAGTCTAGGGCCGGCGAGAGTATCGTCAGGATCTTTGGTCTCCATATCTAATCGGAGAAGATCTCCTGCATCAATGGAACCATAGCGTACGGCGAGCTCAACAGCGCCCCAGCTCTCACCCCAGGAGAACTCCTTGGCCGGCTTGACACGCTTGAAGATGCCCTTCTTGCTGTCGTAGGGACGGCTCTCGCCGGTGAGGAAATAACTGGCCATGACATACCAGCCGGTGTAGCTGAAGTTGTCAGCCGCGCTCACCGAGCTGCCCATGAATTCGGCCTGCACCGAGAGCGGGCCCCTGGCCCAGGCGGCCTCTACTCCATAACGGAACTCTCCGTCAGCGGTCCCATCGTTGGCCGCGGGAAGCTTACCGGCAAGGTGCGCCGAGGGACGAGGCCGAATTGTGAGCCCGTCGATGCTGCGACTGCTGGCCGCGGCACCGATGTGAAACAGGTTGTCGCCATCGTTGCGCAGGAGACGGGTGTAGCGCCCGGTGACGCTGTAGTCGCCATCACCTTTGTCAAAGCCATTGTCGCCCGTGGTGCGGAAGACTCCATAGGCCAGTGTCCCGTTATCAAGCGTGCGATGGGCCATGAGACCCACGTTACGCGAGGGAACGAAGGCGGAGGTCAACGAGCGCTCCATGAAGGTCATGTACTTGCTGCTGGTGAGCTCTTCGAGTCCGAAAGGTTCCTTGAAGTGACCGACACGCAGAGCCCCGGCATAGGGAACGCCGCTGACGCCGACATAGACGTCCTTGAAGGCCGGCCGCCCCCCCTTATCGTTGCCGTCTGAATCATCGCCCCGGGCGAAGTCGTACTGGGTCTTCCACTCAAACTGGTTGACCTTGCCCGACAACATGAGACGGGTGCGGCGAAACTCGGTTCCATCAACGTTGTTCGTATCGTCACTGAACCAGGCGTGATCCAGCATGATCCGGCCGCCCAGCTTCAGGCTGGTGTTACCATCGTTGGTTTTCAGCTCGAGACCGTTGTTCCACCTGGCATTGATGCCAAGCGGGTCAGCCTCATCCTGCCCCCACAGGCCGCCGGCAAGAATACAGGCGGTCAAGAATGCAAAACCGTACTTCATAGAAGAGCCTCCAAATAAGATGGTTTACCGTCTAGTGCTTTCCGCTTTCAGGCCGGCAGGCAAGATGCCCTCAGGACAAGGCCGATAATCTTTCTTCGGCAACAGAAAGAAAAAGCAGAAACAAAACTGGTCGAAAAAAACGGGGGGGACGCGGCGCGCCCGTAAAACAACGCCATGGCGTGATTTCAGGCGATCAGAAAAAACACGGCCGGCCCGGGATGCCCTCAGATGTCCGGGCAACGAGAGCCTGCTGAACCGGCGGCGAGGGACATTTTTCAGCGCCCTCGATGGCTCAACCGAAGCGAGAGGAGCCTGGTTGCCGATGAATGGATGGTCAACCCGCTGTAAAGCTCCGGCGAAGAAAAACGCCGCCGCGGCATTTCCGCTCGCTGTCCGTCCCCACTGGGAATGGGAAAAGGGCTCGGCAACCATCGAAGCCGGGCGCCGGAACCTCTCGGCTATCCGGCAAGAAACAGGAGCTCTATTCGACCGTCCAGGTCTCGCCGCCGGCCAGGAGCGCCGCCATATCACCGGCATTGGGCTGTTCCTTAGCGGTCGCCACCTGTTCGTCCAGCAGGCCATCGTAGGTGGGCTTGTCGATCGCCCTGAAGACCCCGACGGGAACCGGCGTTGATTCATCCGCCTCCTCGAGCCTCGCGAGCAGGTTGGCAAGAGTCGGGTCGGAAGTCTTCTCGTCATGGACAAGCAGGCTGGACTCCTCAGCCCCATTGGCGAGGTCGACGACGACCGGCTTGAGACCATCGAGACGAATGCCCTTGTCTCTCTCCTTACCGAAGACCATCGGCTGCCCATGTTCGAGGACAATCGTCCTGTCATCGCGGACCTTCTTGTCGGCGAAGGACTTGAAGGCGCCATCGTTGAAGATGTTGCAGTTCTGGTAGATCTCGATGAACGCGCTTCCCTTGTGCCGGGCCGCCAGCTTGAGAATACTCGCGAGGTGCTTGGTGTCGGCATCGATCGTCCGGGCGACAAAGGTCGCCTCGGCCGCCAGCGCCAGGCTGAGCGGATTGAGGGGATAGTCCACCGAGCCGTGAGGTGTAGACTTGGTCTTCTTGCCCTGCTCGGAGGTCGGTGAATACTGTCCCTTGGTGAGACCGTAGATCCGGTTGTTAAAGAGGAGGATCTTCAGATCAATATTCCGCCGCAGAGCGTGGATCAGGTGGTTGCCGCCGATGCTCAGGGCATCGCCGTCGCCCGTAACGACCCAGACCTGCAATTCGGGCCGCGAAATCTTCAGCCCCGAGGCGAAGGTCGGCGCGCGGCCGTGAATGGAATGAAAGCCGTAGGTGTTCATGTAATAGGGAAAACGGCTCGAGCAACCGATCCCCGAAACGACAGCCACGTTCTCACGCGGGATTCCCTCCTCCTGGCAGATCTCCGGCATGGTCTTCTGCATCTGGGCGAGGATCGAATAATCTCCGCAACCGGGACACCAACGGACAATCTGATCGGAAGTGAAGATCTTGCGATCGTACTCCTCAATCTCTTTAAGTTTTTCAGGTGAAAGCTCAGGCTTCGCTGTCATTTTTCTTTCCGGCTGCATGCCACATTATTAGGAGAAGAAGCTCCCGGTAACACTCTATAGAAGCTCCTCTATTTTCTGCTCGATCTCCCCGATCTGGAACGGCTGCCCCTGCACCTTGTTGAGACCCTCCGCATCGATACAGAACCTGGCGCGAATAAGGAAAAGCAGCTGGCCCATGTTGAGTTCGGGAATCAGTATCTTTTTAAATTTTCCGAGAACCTCTTCGAGGTTCGCCGGGAACGGGTTGAGGTGGCGCAGATGAGCCGAGGAAACCCGCCCGCCGCGGTCGCGAACACGATTCACCGCCGAGGTAATGCTTCCGTAGGTGCTTCCCCAGCCGAGCACCAGCACGTCGCCGCCATCGGAGTCGCCGTGAATCTCGAGTTCGGGAATGCTCTGCGCGATCCGCGCGACCTTCTCAGCTCGCAGCAGGGTCATCTTCTGGTGGTTTTCAGGGTCGTAGCTGACGTTGCCCGTGTTTTCCTGCTTCTCAAGCCCGCCGAGGCGATGCTCGGTACCCGGAGTTCCAGGTATGGCCCAGGGACGGGCCAGCGTCTCTGGATCGCGCTGATACGGCAGGAAGCCCTCCGGATCGGTGGCATTCTCGACCTCGATTCCGGGAAGATCTTCAACCTCCGGAATATTCCATGGCTCGGCGCCATTGGCCAGGTAGCCATCGGAGAGATACATGACCGGGACCATGTACTTTGTAGCGATCCTGGTGGCCTCGATCGCCATGGTAAAGCAATCGGCGGGTGACTGGGGCGCCACGATCGCCACGGGGCACTCGCCGTTGCGGCCAAACATGGCCTGCAGCAAATCGGCCTGTTCCGTCTTGGTGGGCAAGCCCGTCGAAGGCCCCCCCCGCTGAACGTTGATGACGATCAACGGCAGCTCGGTCATGGCCGCGAGGCCGATGGCCTCCGCCTTGAGAGCGATCCCGGGGCCGCTGGTCCCGGTGAGGCCGATCGCGCCGCCGAAGGCCGCGCCGATGGAAGAGCCGACAGCGGAGATCTCATCTTCGGCCTGGAAGGTCTTGACGCCAAAGTGCTTGAAGTTCGACAGGCCCTCCAGGATCGAGCTGGCGGGGGTAATCGGGTAGCTCCCATAGAAAAGCGGCCTCTTGGCCAGCTCCGCCGCGGCTACAAATCCAAGCACCGCGGCCTGGTTGCCCATCAGCATACGGTAGGTTCCCGGCGAAAGCTTCGCCTTGCCGACCTGGAAGCGACCGGTAAAGACCTCGACCGTGTCGGCGTAATTGTAGCCGGCGGTCAGAGCCTTCTTATTGGCCTCGAAGACCTCTTCCATCTTACCGAATTTTTTCGTCATCAACCCGAGGGTGGCCTCGAGCGAACGATCGTACATCCACAGCATGATGCCAAGGGCGAACATGTTCTTGCAGCGTCCGGCGAGCTTGTGGCTGATTCCCGTATCCTTGACCGCCTCGAGGGTGAGACTCGTGAGGGGCACGGCGTGAACATTGTAGCCCTCGAGGTCGCCGGTCTCGCGCGGATCTTCCGCGTAACCCGCCTTCTTGAGGTTGTTCTTACGGAAGGTGTCTGAATTGAGGATGATTGTCCCGCCGCGGACAAGGTCCTTGAGATTGACCTTGAGGGCCGCCGGGTTCATCGCCACCAGGACCTCGGGAGTATCCCCGGGAGTCATGATCTGCAGCGAGCTGAAGTTGAGCTGGAAACCGCTCACCCCGGGCAGCGTTCCGGCGGGGGCGCGAATCTCGGCGGGGAAATCCGGCAGGGTGCTGATATCGTTGCCGGCAAGAGCCGAGTTATGCGTAAAGAAAGACCCGGTTATCTGCATGCCATCGCCGGAGTCCCCGGCGAAACGAATGACAACCTTGTCGACCACCTTCGGGTCTGAATCCCCAGATCCACCGTCCTGTAAAGGAGAAGCTTGAGTCTCGACTACCATCTTGATCCTATTAATCTGCCGGGAAAGCAATGACCGAAGAAAGCTCTTCGAACCCGCTCTCCTATGCGGATTTTACCCCCAGAAACACTCCATCTCTCTTGCTGTAACAAAAAATCTCTTAATTGATGTTCGAGTTTTTTTAGCCCTGGCGGCCGGGTCAGGAAGGCTCCGACCAGAAATATGAAAACTCAAAACTGCTCAACAAATTCCGGGCGTAAAGACTGCGGTCCTGGATTAAAAAACTACGACCTACGGTAGTGCCCAGCGAAATCGCCCCGACCGTGCGACACTCCGAAGACGAGTCGGAGATTAACCCAATTAAGCAGGTCGGTCCAATAATTCCATCCTGCATTTCAGTAGTTTTTTATTCCCCAATCGAA
>CBFHWB010000112.1:0-14233 GCA_965659285.1 Planctomycetota bacterium
GTCCGCCAGCACCTTCAGGCCATCGGAGAGCTTCACGAAGACCTTTTGCTTCTTCCAGCGGCCCTTTTCGCGGGCTGTGCAGGAGAAATCGTAGAACCCTTCATTGCCCTTGACAGGCTTGAGCTGCCCCCATCCAACCAGGTCATAGGAAGGTTTTGGCCTGGAGGTCTCCTCCTCCGGCTTTGGCGCGGAAGCCTTGCCTCCTTCAGCCTGGGAAAAGACCGGGGGCTGGATCGCTACGACGAGAAGGAAACCGGCCAGGAGGCTTCGATGAATTGAACCGGCGAGATTCCCGCCGGCTTTTTGAAATTGATCAGGCATCTGTCTGTTCTCCAGGCGAATGGGACATCCGGGTTGCTGGAACCCCCCGGGAGGTGAATCTACAGCGACGATTATAGTTGAGAATCTCCGGCCGAAGCAAACCCCGCGGCGCCAGCCGGGCTTCAGGCCTCGGCAAGAGAGCTGAGCACCGCCTCCGCGGCCGCCGAGATCTTGCCGATATCCTCTTCGCTGTGCGCCGTTGAGACAAAAAACGCCTCGTACTGGCTCGGCGGCAGGGTAACTCCCGCCTCGAGCATGCCCTGGTAAAACCCGGTGTAGAGATCCGTACGAACACCATCCAGGGAATCCAGGCTCGTTACCGGCAACTCGTTGAAGAAGAGCGTCATCATCGAACCGACCCGCTGAACCCCCGCCGTCACTCCAGCAGATGCGATCGCCGCCTCCAGCCCGGCGGCAAGAGCGGCACCTGAACGCTCGAGGGTTTCGTAGATTCCTTCCTCGCCAAGCGCCCTCAAGGTTGCCAGTCCGGCCGCGGTAGCCAACGGGTTCCCCGACAGGGTGCCCGCCTGGTAGACCGGTCCCTCGGGAGCGACCTGGTCCATGAGCTTCGCCGGACCGCCGAAGCCTCCCACCGGCAATCCTCCGCCGACGACCTTACCCATAACCGTCAGATCAGGGACGACCTCGTAGCGCTCCTGGGCACCTCCCGCGCTCACCCGGAAACCGGTGATCACCTCGTCAAAGATGAGCAAGGCGGCGTGTTCATCGCAGATCTCCCGCAGGCCTGCCAGGAAGCCTTCAGCCGGCGGCACCACCCCCATGTTTCCGGCGACCGGCTCCACAATCAGAGCGGCGATCGATGCTCCCCCCTCCTCAAAGATCTTCCGTACGTTATCAAGATCATTGAAGCGTGCCAGGCGGGTCAGCTTCGCCAGGTCGGCGGGGACCCCGGGACTCGATGGAACCCCGAGGGTGAGGGCTCCGGAGCCGGCCTGGATGAGAAAGGAATCTGCATGGCCGTGGTAGCAACCGGCGAACTTGACAACCTCGTCTCTGCCGGTGACTCCCCGTGCCAGGCGCAGGGCCGACATGGCCGCCTCGGTCCCGGAACTGACCAGCCGCACCTTCTCAACCGAGCTGAAACGCGAGGTGATCAGCTCCGCCAGTTCCACCTCGGCGGCGGTACAGGCTCCGAAGCTGGTGCCGCCCCGGGCCGCGTCGCATACAGCCGAGACAACGTCAGGATGCGCGTGCCCGAGGATCAACGGTCCCCAGGAGCCCATCACATCGACATACTCCCGGCCATCGACGTCGACCAGGCGGCTGCCTCGGCCCTCCCTGAAGAAGACCGGCTTCCCGCCCACCGAGTCGCAAGCCCTCACCGGGGAATTTACTCCGCCGGGAATCACCCGCTGAGCCCGCTCGAACATATCAACGCTTGAATCCATCGTCAGTTCATCCTTCCATTTCATTTAGCCGGCGCGCGCCTGCACCGTTTCCACCAGGGTCCGGACAGATTCTACCGGGGTCTCAGGCAGCACCCCGTGCCCGAGATTGAAGATAAAGCCCGGATCCCCTGACATCTCATCCAGGATCTCATCCGTCTTAATTCGAACATTCTCCGCAGTTCCAAACAGAAGCGAGGGATCAAGGTTCCCCTGGAGACCGATCTCCGACCCAAGCCTCCCGCGCGCTTCGCGCAGGTTGGTCCGCCAGTCTACACTGAGCACCCCCGCGCCGCTCGATGACATCTCATCGAGGAGATGGGAAGCTCCGTTGACATAGAGAATCGCCGGGGCTTCCAAATCGGCGATCGCAGCAAAGACCGCCTCCTGGTACGGCAGCGCAAAGCGCCGATAGTCTTCCCCGCTCAACAGGCCCGCCCATGTATCAAAAAGCTGGACGGCATCGGCTCCGGCTTCCAACTGGGCGCGCAGATAGCTTCCGGTAGCCTTTGCCAGGGAGGCCAGCAAGGCATGCAGCAGCTCCGGATCCTGGTTCATCAGGCGCTTGATCCATTCCCCGCTTCGGCTGAAATTCCCCTCCACGAGATAGGCGGCCATGGTGAACGGCGATCCGGCAAAGCCGAGCACGGCGACCTCCGGAGGAAGCTCCGCCCGCAGCCGCGCGATGGTCTCCAGGACGGGCGCCGTATGCCCGGCAGGGTCGGGATCTTCCAGGGCGGAGATGGCTTGCGCTGTTCGCAGGGGCTCGAGAAATCTTGGCCCGGGATTATATTCGAGCGGCGCTCCCATGGCCTCGGCCAGGAAGAGGATGTCGTAAAAGACCACCACGGCATCAAGGCCGAACAGCCGGTAGGGCTGCATCGAGACCTCAAACGCGAGCTCCGGGTCTGAGCACATCTCGACAAAGGAATGGTTCTTCTTGATGGCCTGGTACTCAGGCAGGTAGCGTCCGGCCTGTCGCATCAACCAGACCGGGGGCCGCCCGCTATTGCGACAGCGCGCGGCCTCCAGGAAACGGGAGGATCCTGTTTTATGTTCACCCATCACGTTTTCCTCTGCCTCAGACTTCTGCATGACCTGCCTTTATGGTCTCTCTAACTGGACAGGTCAAGAAAATCGACTGCCTGGAATCAAATCAATCTCCAGGGAGATTCCGAGAGCCCCGCCCCGGCCGCGCCCGGACCTGGGAACCGCCCCGCCCATACATCCGATAAACCTGCCCCCGGGCCGGAACCCCATCGGCCGCTTTCGCCGGTTTTTATACCTGCGCCGCCAAAACAAAGGCTAAATGCGCCTTTTTTCCTGTTATGCTAAAAGATCGCCTCTTCTTCCTTGCGGACCCATCCGTGAGGCCTCAGAGGTCACAGGCATAACCAACATCCAGGTTTCACTAACGAGCTCCGATGGAACTCATTGTATTCGGACTGAATCATAAAACAGCGCCTGTGGGCATCAGGGAACGGTGGGCGCTCTCATCTGGAGAATCTGAGCAGGCCCTGGAACGGATCAGTTCCGAGATAGCGGACTCCGAACACCTCATCCTTTCGACCTGCAACCGCACTGAGTTTTACAGCGTCATTCCCGCCTCCAGCGGCCTGGCCAGGAACCTCAACGAGGAAGCCGATGCCTTCCGCCAATTGACCAGCTTCTACCTTGGCGAAGACGACGTGAATTCCGGCGGCGATGATCATTTCTATCTCTACCGGCAGGAAAACGCCGTCAAGCACCTCTTCCGGGTGGCCGGTGGGCTCGACTCAATGATCATCGGAGAAACAGAGATCCTCAGGCAACTCAAGGAAGCGTACGCGCTCTCGGAAAAAAGCAGCGCCAGTGGAAAAATGTTCAGGCGTCTCTTTCCCGAGGCGCTCAAGGTCGGCAAGAAGGTCCGGACCTCCACCTCGATATCCGAAGGGTGCATCACTCCCGGGCAGGCGGCCCTCCGGCTTGCCTCAGAGGTCCTGGGGAAACTTGAAGGAAAAGAGGCTCTCCTCATCGGATCCGGAGTGGTCGCCGGCCTCACGGCCCGGGCCTTCATCGAACATGACCTGCGAAAATTTACAGTGGTCAACCGGACCACCGAGTCCGCCGAGGCGATGCTCGAAGAAATCAAACCCGAGACCGGCGAGCTGCAGGCCAGGGTCCTCGCCCTTGGCGACGACCTCTCAGACACGATCGCCTCCACTGAGCTCATCATCTCTTCGACCAGCTCGGTCGAGCCGATCCTCACCGCCGAGACCCTGAGCGCGATCCAGGAACAGAGGGGCTCGCGGCCGCTGGTCATCATCGACCTCGCAGTGCCGCGAGATATCGAACCGCGAAGCGGTGAGCTCGAAAATGTTCACCTCTTCAATATCGATGATCTCAACGGGGTGATCCAGGGCAATCTCTCCAGCCGCCACGAGCAGTTCTCCAAAGCGGAAGAGATCGTCAATAAACAGATCGACGTATTCTACAGTCAGCTGAACTACCTCGAGGTGGACCCTGTAATTCGCCATCTCATCGAGCGCTTCGAGATCATCCGCAGGGGCGAACTGCAGAACACGCTGGAGAGCTTCCCGCCCGAGCAACACGAAGCGGTCGACAAGCTTACGCGCAACCTTGTCAACAAGCTGATTTACTTCCCGATCGAACGCCTGAAGTCGATCCGCGATATGCAGGGGCTCAGCAAGGATGAGACCGCGTTCCTGAAAAAACTCTTCCTGCCCAAGTAAGAACAGGTTGTGATACGCCTGCCGCGGCGAACCGGGAACGGTTCCTACCGGCCCGGCAGTCATCTTCTCACGCCCTCATGGAGAATCGACAAGAATGAGTTCGCGAACCTTCAGGCTCGGCACCAGGGGCAGCCCCCTGGCTCTCTGGCAGGCTGAATGGGTTCGACAGGCCCTCCTGTCGGCCGATACCGCCCTCGAGCCCGAGATCGCGGTCATCAAGACCAGCGCCGAAAATTTCCCCGAACAGGAGATTCCGTTGATCGGTACAGGCGTCTTCAGCCGGGAGATCGACGAAGCGCTGCTGACTGGAAAACTGGATGGAGCCATCCACAGCCTCAAGGATCTGCCATCGGATTATCATCCGGATCTCGAGATCATCGCGATACCTCCCAGGGAGAGTCCGCTCGATGCTTTTGTCAGCGCGGCGGGAGAGAACCTCTCCGAGCTCGGACCAGGCTCCAGGGTCGGCACCGGGAGTCCGCGCCGCAAGGCGCAGCTGCTCTCCTGGCGTCCGGACATCGAGATCGTACCCCTGCGCGGAAACGTCAACACGCGGCTGGAGAAAATCACGCGGGAAGGACTCGCAGGCACCATCCTCGCCCAGGCCGGCCTGAAACGGCTCGGCAAAGAGGAGCTCATCACAGAGCTGGTAGACACCTCCGTCATCCTGCCCGCAGTGGGACAGGGAGCTCTCGCCCTGGTCTGCAGAAAAGATGATGACCGCTTCCGTGAGCAACTGCTCGCGCTGGATGACCAGCCCAGCCATGAAGCGATCCTGGCGGAGCGTTCCTTCCTGCGACGACTTCGCGGAGGCTGCCAGGTCGCCGCGGGCGCCCTGGCACGTATCGAGGGTGCCAGCATCGTGATCGAGGGAGTTCTCGCCAGCGAGGATGGATCCACCTGCCTGCGGGCGAAGCGAGAGGGTTCCACGATTGATGGACCGCGGCTGGGAGCCGAACTGGCTGATGAACTCCTCGAAGGAGGCGGATCGGCCCTCATCGAAAACCAGGGCAACGGCGGGTAATGAACAAAAAAGCCCTCCAGGACCGGACCATCGTCGTAACCCGCCCCGAATCCAGGTCGGCGGAGCTCAGCTCCAGGCTGGAGGAGCTCGGCGCGAAAATCTTCCGGGTTCCCTCGATCCGTTTTTCGAGGCCGGCAGATGCCGGCCCCTGGAAAGAGACGATCGCAAGAAGAGGCGACTTCACCCACGTGATCTTCACCAGCCGAGTAGCCGCTGACACCTTTGCGACGCTCTGCTCCGAGGCCGGCTTCCCGGCGGCTTCCTGGCTCTCCAACTGCACCGTGGCGACGATCGGGGCCGCCACAGGTGAACGCCTGAAGGAAGCGGGAATCGTTCCTTCCCTGGTGGCCGAAACCTCGGGCGGAGCCGGATTCGCCCGCGAGCTCATCGAAAAGGAGCTGCTTGGCGAAGACAGCCTGGTGCTCCTTCCAGGCTCGAACATTGCCCGCCCTGAGCTGGCAACGGCGCTGAGGGAGGCGGGAGCCCGCGTCACCTCGGTCCCTATCTACCAGACCCTGGAGGAAGACCCGGCCCGGGCCGAGGGACTCTTCGAGGCTCTCGACCGGGATGAGCCGCCCGATGCGGTCACCTTCGCCAGCCCCTCGGCGCTCAGCGGTTTCCTCGGGATCTGCGGAGCCAGGGGCAGGAAGCTGCTTGAGTCCCCCTCGGTCAAGATTGTCTCACTGGGACCGACCACCAGCGCGGCGGTCAGGAGCGAGGGCCTGGAGGTATCCGCCCAGGCCGCGAGCCCCGGCACCGAGAGCCTGGTCGAGGCTCTGCGAGAGGCGCTGGCCTGATAAGAACAGCCGGCCTCAATCCCCCGCCGGACTTCCGGCGTCGCCGTGCAGGTAGACATCCCGCTTCGGATAGGGAATCTCGATTCCCTCCTCCGCGAAGGCCTTATAGATCTCCTTGCACAGCAGATGGCGTAACCTGCCGCGCAGCACGGGCTCCTGGATCCAGCCGAGGAGCTCAAAATCCAGGCTCGAATCTCCGAAGGCTCTGAACCTCACCCGCGGCTCAGGCTCCTGCATGATCTCCGGATGAGAGACCGCGATGGCGATCAGCAGCTCTTCCACCCGGTCGACATCGGTACCATAGGCCACCCCTACCTTTACCCGGATGCGCTCCTTCTCGTAGGGACCTCCACTCTCGTTGGTAATCTTCGAATTGCCCATCACCGCGTTGGGAATGGTGATCTCCACATCATCCCGGGTCAGCATACGGGTGCTGCGCAGACCGATATGGGTTACCCGGCCGCGCTCACCGCTATCGAGCACGACAAAATCACCGATCTTGTAGGGAGCATCCGCCAGGATGAAGGCTCCCGCAAACAGGTTCGCAAGGCTGTCCTTGGCCGCGAAGCTCAGCGCCAGGCCGATGATTCCCGCCGAGGCCAGCCAGGCGGTGGGATCGATCTTCCAGGAAAGAAAAAGGAAATAAACCGCCGCTCCGATGATGACCAACAGGGAGACGTTGTAAAAAAGCGGGAGCGTTCGCGACTGGATGAGATGAAAACGATCCTGGTTCCTGCTCAGGGCATCCAGGATGAGGCGAGAGGCCCGTATCGCGAACAGGACGAGGACGATGATTCCCAGGGTCTTAAGGATCGCCTTGGTAACCCAGAGTCCGTTCTCAGGCAGGCCGGCTTGCTCCGCGGCCATTCCAAGCCCCAGGAAGAGGACGACCAGGAAGACCGGGCGATGCATCAGCTCAACGAGCTTGTCATCGATGGTTGTCTCGGTTTTACCGACGAGACGGCTTACGTAACCGGAGAGCATCCAGGCAGCGAACTTTGCGCAGACGATCGAAAGAACAACAAGAACCAGTGCCTGGACAAGGCCGGGCAACCCTGCCCATATTTTCATTATGGGCGCCAGGATTGAATCGAGAGAAAGCTCGGCGAGATTCATCAAGAAGGCTCCATCAGCGAAGGCGATGCCGGCACCTCCGGCCCACTGCGCAAGAATCACCAGGAAGGAATCCATCTGCTCTCTCCGCTAATTTCACTCTCTCTTCATTCAACTTAACGCAAGCCCTCCAGCGGGAAGGCCGGGCGCATCGCCGGCGGCAGGGCCGCGACGCTGACGAAAAAACCGCTACGGCCGTAATAACCAACCTTGGGCGAGAACGCAAGCGCCAGTCGACCTAACTGCGAAGATCCCGCCACCAGGTCATGGAGAGGGCGAAGAATAGAAGCGGCCCCAGCGCCGAGCCGATCGCCGCGGGAAGAATCCCCTGCGCTCCAAGCTGCTGACAGAAAGCCCCGGTGACAAAATAGATTGTCCCCAGACAGGCGGAGAGAAAAGCTCCAAGGAAGACATTGCTGGTTCCGAAATAGACGATGACCGGAAGCCCCAGCAGCAGCAGGAGAACGTTGTGAGCCGGATGGAACAGCCGTGAGTAGTACTTGCTTCTCCAACTCCGGTCGTCGGTGTCTCTCATCTTCCGTCTCAGATCGGCGAGCCTCATATGCGCCACCTCCGCCTCGCGCACCTCCAGGTCCTCCGGCGAGAGAACTGTCTCGAGAGCCTGCTCGATAAAGGATTCCGACAATCGATCCGCTCCCCCTTCGACCTCCGGCTGGGGTACCGTCACCAGGCGCGACCTCTGGCTTCCCGCCTGGAATTCAAAGGGCTCGTAGAGAGAAATCCAGCCCCTCTTCATCAGCCAGTAACCCCGTCCCTGGCTGGGCTGCACCCACTCCATCTGCCTGGCGGAAATGACGGAATCGGACCCCTTCCCCGGATTGGTCGGCAGAACGAGAACTCCCTCGGCCCGCTTCTCGTTGATGAGGTAGCGCTTGATGAGAATCAGGATGCCCTTCTGGGTGTCCTCGTACTTCAGATCCCGGCTCTCGAGGCGCCCCTTGCGCTTGCTGGCCATCTCCCTGAAGGCCTCCCGGGTGCCCGGCAGCCAATAGTCCTGGACCAGGTAGGTTCCCGCCGAGACCAGGCAGGCGGCAAAGAGAACCGGCACGAAGAGTCTTCGATAGCTGCGGCCGTTCGCGAGGATGGGGATCAGCTCGTTGGAGCGCTGCAGCAGCGTCAGGGTAAAGATCCCGGAGGTGAGACAGACGATGGGGCCGAGCACCTGGCAGAAAACAATCGGCAGATTGATGCTGTAATAGCGAAGCACGAACTGGAAGAGCTCTCCGGGGGAACCCGTCTGGCGATTGAAGTTATCGAGGTTCTCGACCAGGTCGATCAATACGAAGATCAGGCAGAAACTGAAAAGATTGACCGCGTATACCGCCAGGAACATGCGCAGGATGTAGAGATCAAGGGTAGGCGAAAACCTGCCGGTCAGCTCCGGGCAATTCGTCTTGATCTTCTGGAAAATGGACATGCTCACCCTACCTGTCTACCTTCGTTTCAAGACGCCACAGCCCCCAGGCCATGGCGGCGCAGAGAATGACATTGCCCGCCTGGATAAACAGCCAGGGGTAAAAGCCCTTATCCCCGGCGAGTTGCCCGATGGCGGTTCCTGAATAAAAGACGGTCGGGACGATTGCGCAGGACACGAAGAAGGGCAGAAGCCTGTTGCCGGAGTTCAGATAGAGGGCGATCAGCCCCCCCATCAGAGCGAAGACACCACAACTCAGCATGCGGGCGAACCGGCCGTGATATTCAAGCTCGAGCCGCCCAACCTCCCTGGGCGAACGCCCCCCGCCCTCTCCATCGGAACCGGACCGCGCCGCCGCCAGCAGGGAACCGAGTTCCCAATTGTTGAGCTCCTTGCCCTTCTTCGCCCTCCTCGCCTTGCTGGCCGGATCGAAGGTGATGGTCCACTGGTCGAGATGCATGCGCTGGAAGAACGAGCTCGAGCCGCCGGGATGGAGCTCGCTCGAATAGAAGATGCTCACGTTCCTCAGCTCGATGATGATGTGTCCCGCAAGGGATGGAGGCTGAGGTTCAGCCGAAGCCCCCGGGGAACGGGAGGCCTCGGCCGAGGCTCTCCTGAACCTGAGCTCCTCAGGAAAGAGGATCGTGCCCTCCCCGGCATAGATACAGTATGGGTAAGAGATGAGGTCAAGCTCATCGAGCTTCTCCTGGCTCAGGATTTCATCGGAATCGGAGTCCGCCCTGGGACCGACAAAGACGCCCTTCAGTTTCCGCCCCTCGTGTTCCATGATCCAGAGGTTGAGGTTGCCAAAGCGGAAGTCCCGGTTCTGCCCCTTGCCCAGGGATCGAAACTGGTCAATGAGCAGGCTGCTCACATTGTTTCTCTTGTGCTTCATCAAGGGGACGAAATACCCGTTGATGAAATATCCCGAGGCCGTAAAAGCGACCCCGAGGATCAAGACCGGCAGGAGGATCTTCCGGTTCGACATGCCGAAGCTCCTCGCCGCCATGATCTCACGATCGGCAACCAGCCTCCCATACACGAGGCTCGAGGCGAACATCAGCGCCAGCGGCAGGCTGTCGCTGAGCAGGCCCGCGGCGGTATACCACATGACTGGCAGGGCCAGGGGCAGATCGAGGTTGTAGCGCTCCGCCACCATGATCGAGATGAACAGGGAGTAGCTCAGCTCGAGAACGAGCAGCGAGAAGGAGAATGTCTTGAGAATCTCGAAGGCGACATGCCTTGTGAAGCCCCAGGATGTCCCTGACCGGTTGCTGTTCATCGGGTTCCGCCAATAGAAATCATGGAAGTTCCGGGCCCAGTCGAGTCCTGCTGCCCAAGGTAATCAAGATACGGTGCAAATGTTACACAAGACTCGGACCGAAATAAGGAAAGAAGGTCTGGTTTAAACCGAGGAGAGGTGATTATCCGTTCTTATCGGCACCAGCGTGACTTATCCGGACCTTCCAGGTCGCAAGGCAAGGTTGGGTTATCTTGCCAGAGACTGAAATGAAGCCGTATAATCATCGGTCTTTGTTTTTTCTTATCGGACGCCTTCATACCCTTTGCCGCAGATGCCCCGGAATCATGACCGGACAGAACAACAAGCCTATTCCTGACTGGGAAACCCTGACCTTCTCCCTCACTGAAACCGACTTCATGTACAGAAGCCTCGGTAACACCGAGAGAGATCCTGTCTGGGACGAGGGTACCTACATACCCTTCGAAGACATCACGATCTCGCCCGCGGCGGCCCTAATGTCTTATGGCGTAGGAGTTTTCGAAGGCCTGAAGGCCCAGAGAACAACCAGCGGGAAGATCCTGCTTTTCAGGCCGGATGCCAACGGCCGAAGGATGCAGAACTCCGCCGAGAGGCTGATGATGCCCCCCTTCCCGACCGAACAATTCGTCGAGTCCTGCGCTGAACTGGTGCGCCGCAATGAGCACTTCGTTCCTCCGCCGGAGTACGGCTCACTCTATCTGCGTCCCATGCAACATGCCATAGAGCCGCAGCTTGGCCTTGGCCCCTGCAGTCAATTCGCCACGCATATTTTCTGCAGCCCAGTAGGCAGCTACTTCCGGGGGGGAAGCCCCCGGGGAGTTCGCCTCAAGGTGCTCGAGCAGGGCCGTGTAGCCCCCGGAGGTACGGGCTCCGCCAAGTCGATGGGAAATTACGCCGGGGCCATCTGGGTCGCGCAGCAATGGAAGGACCAGGGC
The DNA here is from genome assembly GCA_965659285.1 of Planctomycetota bacterium. Lineage (GTDB taxonomy): Bacteria > Planctomycetota > UBA8108 > UBA8108 > UBA8108 > UBA8108. The sequence goes on from CBFHWB010000112.1 coordinate 11,046, forward strand.
TTCGATGACGTTCTCTACCTTGACGCGCACCATCTCAAGTACCTGACCGAAACCAGCGGCTCGAACCCCTTTGTCTTGCTGAGGTCCGGCGTGCTGGTCACGCCCCCGCTCGACAGCCAGATCCTTCCGGGAATCACCCGCGACTCGACGCTTCGTATCGCGCGCGAACTACTCAACCTTGACGTAGAAGAGCGGGCGCTCTCCATCCAGGAGGTCATCGAGGATGGCGTGGAAATGTTCTGCACCGGAACGGCCTGGACCCTGCTGAGCGTTCGGGAAATCGTCTACAACGACCAGGTCAAGCTGCTCGAAACGGAAGATCTTCGAGGCAAGTTGTTGAAGGTCCTTCGAGACATCCAGACCGGCGACCGGGAAGATCCCTTCGATTGGATCAGGGAGGTCTGAAGATGGATCTCGACCAATGCCGAAAAGACATCAACAGTCTCGATAAGAGCCTCCTCGAGCTGCTCGCGAAGAGAAGGACCATCAGCCGGAAGGTCATCGAGGACAAGCTCGAGAGAGGGCTCGACCTTCGCGACCCGGCGAGGGAAGGCGAGGTTCTGGAGACACTCATCAAGGCCGGCCGCAAGCTCGGCCTCGATGCCCACTTTGTGACCCGTGTCTTCCACGAGATCATCGAAGACTCCGTACGCTCCCAGGAGTCCTTCCTCCAGAACAACCTCAACCCCTCCACCGAGAAGATGCTCTGCATCGCCTACCAGGGGGTCGAGGGCGCCTACAGCTTCCTGGCCGGCGAAAAATTCTTCCGCGGCCAACTCGACAATTGCTCCTTCGAAGGCTACAAGAGCTTCGCCGACGTGGTCGCCGCTGTTGAAAACGGCCAGGCAGACTACGCCATGCTGCCAATCGAAAACACCACGGCCGGCAGCATCAACGCGGTCTACGACCTCCTGCTGGCTACCAAGCTCAACATCGTGGGAGAAGAGGTCTTCCCCGTCCAGCATTGCCTGCTGGGCATCGAGAAGGCTCCGCTGTCCACGATTCGGCGTATCTACTCGCATTACCAGGCGCTTGCCCAATGCTCCGACTTCCTCTCCAGGCTCAAGAACTGTGACCAGGAGACCTACATGGACACCGCAGAGGCGGCCAAGAAAATCAGCGCGGAGGCCGACCCCTCCCAGGCGGCCATCGCCAGCGAGGAGGCTGGAAGAATCTACGGGCTGAAGGTTCTGAAGCAAAATCTCGCCAACCAGCGCGAGAATTTCACTCGCTTCGTCGTCGTCGCGCCGCGGCCCGGCCAGGTCGACAGCAGGGTTCCCTGCAAGACCTCGCTCGTTCTCTCGACCGGGCATCACGAGGGCGCTCTGCTCAAGGCGCTGGCCATCCTGGATGAACACAAGATCAACCTGACGAAGCTCGAATCAAGGCCCATGCAGGGTTCGCCCTTCACCTACATTTTCTACCTGGACTTCGAGGGTAATGCGAGCGACCCGAAGATCCAGGAGGCTCTGGTTCGACTGAGCGGCGCGACAAATTACCTGAGAATCCTCGGAACCTACCCGCGCGAACGTCACGACAAGACCAGGCCCTCGACCCGCTCCAGGGTTCCCGAGAAAACAGACGTTGAAGAAGAAGCTGCGGCGACGCCCGCTCCTGGAGAGGCCGCTGCCCCGGCCGCCGGCGGCAATGGAGAGGGCAGAAACCTGACGGATCTCGCCATCAAGCCGGAAGGCACCATCCTCAGGCTCGGCGAGACGGAGCTCGGCGGCTCTGAATACGTCGTCTTCGCCGGCCCAGACTGTATCTCGTCGATGGACCAGATCGGAGCCCACGCCCGCCAGGTGAGCGAATGCGGGGCGATGGTGCTCCACGGCAGCTGCCTCGAGGCAAGCGACTCGCCCTTCAAAACACGAAGAATTAATTTCGACCTCCTCGATGTGCTGACCACCGCCGGCAAAGAGTTTGGCCTGCCGGTGATGACCGAGGTCGAGTCCGTGCTGGATGTAGCCCAGGCCGCCCAGCTGGCGGACTTGCTGAAAATCGGCCCGCGCAATATGCAGAACTTCAGCCTCCTCGAGGAGGCCGGAAAAACAGGTCGCCCCATCGTACTCTGCAGGGGACTGTCGGCAACCAATGACGAGTTCCTGGAGGCCGCCGAATGCGTACTCGTACAGGGAAATCAGCAGGTCATACTCTGCGAGCGCGGAACAAGGATCGACGAGCGGAACCCCCGCAACACCCTCGACCTCGGCACGGTGGCGAGCATCCGGCAGATGACCCACCTCCCGGTGCTGATCGATCCGTCCAGGGCCATCGACAACAGCGGACTCGTCCTGCCGCTGGCGAGCGCCTCCCGGGCTTTTGGAGCCCATGGGTTGGTGGTTGACGTGCGCCAGAACGGAAATGAAAATCCCGAAACAGACTCGCTGACACTCGGCTTTGACGAATTCAGCAAGCTGATGAGCGATTTATACAATTGAGAAGAACCTTCTCTAAAAGGCTGAAGATCTTTACAATTTGACACGACCTGCTTATGCAAATAAGATCTGCGTTTAACTTTACGACTGAGCGAGACAGTGAGAATCATGTTCGAAGCTGCGAGAAAGACCATCAGCAAGAGTGCGCGAAAACGCCTGGGGCATCGTTTCGCCAGTGTTTCGCAAGCTGACTGCGGCCGGACAGCCCTACTCGGTATTCTGCTTTTGATCCTGCTTATTAGCGAGGCGGGTAGATCGTAAAACACCAGATACGATTTCACCACCCGCCGCCTTCTGAAGGTGAGCGGGTTTTTTTTTTGAATTTTGAGCGTCTGAGAGTGCAATAGCGCAGTTCCAAAGGACCGGAAAAACCGGAACCCTGAAACCATGAGAAAAATAAAGATCTTCGACACCACCCTGCGAGACGGGGAACAGAGTCCGGGCGCGAGCCTGAACGTGGAAGAGAAGCTGGTGATCGCCCGTCAACTCGAACGGCTGGGAGTGGACATCATCGAGGCCGGCTTCCCGATCTCGAGCCCTGGGGATTTCGAGAGCGTCAAGCTCATCGCGGAGAACCTCGATGGGCCCACGATCTGCGGCCTCGCCAGGGCCAGGAAAGAGGATATCGAGGCCGCCGGCCAGGCGCTCGAGAAAGCCCCCAACTCACGCATCCATGTCTTCATCGCCACCAGCAACCTCCACATGGACAAGAAGCTCAAGATGGGCAGGGACGAGGTGCTGGCCATGGCG
>CBFHWB010000113.1:0-14233 GCA_965659285.1 Planctomycetota bacterium
ACACGCGACCGGGAACTCCAAAGCGAAAAGGCAAACGGCGTCGTCAACGCAATCGCCATCGGAACCAGCAGAACAACACGGACGCCTGAGTCCTCAGCCAGGGTCGTAGCGGAAAAACAGGCTCCAGGTCATCCTGAACGCTGGAGAGACCCGTTCTGAGCCAGCGCGAAAGTCAACCCCGGTACAACGATGGCCGGGGTTTCTAATTGAAAGGCGTCTCCTCTTAGCTCAAGTTATAGGCTTGAGAGGGTGGTTTATCTCGGAACAAACAGAGAGGACTGCGCTATGACTCGCCTGAATTTTTTTCTCCTCGTCTTGAGCCTTGCAGCAATCAACCGACCGGCTATCGCTGATGTCGGAGAGTTCCAGGATATAGCACAAGACCACCCGTTCCTGATCCACCAGTACACATTCGACGGCGCAGATCCTTTTGAGAAACGCCAGGACAACCGGGGGAAGCTCGATCTCATCGAGCAGGCGGCAGGCGCGGCGCTTGTGACCGATATCATCTACGGATCTCCTGGTTTCGACGAATCTTCCGAAGCCGTGACAACTTATCGTCCGCTGGCCGGGGGCGTAGAATTCAGCGATGGAGCGAACTTTCGTATCCCGAGCATCACCCTGGGAGACGAGTTCTCCTTCGAGGTGATCTTCCGCCCCAGCCAGGAAACGATCTCCGGCGGAGCCTTCAACCTCGGCTACATCCTCGCCAACCGGATCGGTAACGACCGGGGGTATTTCCTGTTCCAGGGAAGTGCGGAGCAGGATGAGTTCGGAGCCTGGGGCGTGGACGGAAATGACCTGGCCAGCGTCATCGGTGCCTCCTTCAACGTGAGCAACGAAAACTCGCTCCTTGAGGATTTGACGGCCGGAGACTGGTACTACGCCGCGGGTAGCTATTACTGGGAAAACGGTGAAACGACGTTTTTCAACTGCGTTGCCAACTTGAGCGAGGGCGAAACAGACCTCCTGATCGCCGGACCGATCACCGTGACTGGATCCTACGGTCGTGACATGGCGGGCTTGAGCATCGGAGGCCGTTTCGATGGCCCCGGAGAAGGGTTCCCGGGCGACATCGATGAGGTAAACCTCTACAACGGATGGGTCGACGAAGATGAATTCGAGGAGCACCTGCTGGCCCTGCTTGACAAGGTAAACGCCGGGCCCCTCTTTCACCGGGGCGATCCCAACGACAGCGGCAGCCTGGACCTGTCGGATGGTCTGTATATCTTCAACTACCTCTTTACCGGTGGAGCCCAGCCAAGCTGTAACGAGTCGGCTGACTCGAACGCGGATGGGGCAGTTGACCTCTCGGATGGCATCTACCTGCTGAGCTACCTCTTCCTGGGCGGGCCCGCCCCGGCACCTCCCGGCCCTCCGGTGCAGCCCTGCGGACCGGTACCGGCCGACAGCCTGCTGGGCTGCGAGTCCTATTCGGGCTGCTGATCCCATTACACAACAAGCCTTCCGGTCTCTGAGGAATCTATCTCTCCCCCGGTTCAGTCCTTGAACAGGAGTGAGGAATCATCACAGGATTTTCGATATGCGATACTTGCTCTTGCTCATTGCGGTGCTGACAAGTCAATCTGTCTTTGCCGAAGACAAGAAGGCTGTCCCTGGCAGTCCGACAAAGCTCTCCAATCCGAAAAAAGTACTGTTTGTGGGTAACAGCTTCACCTATTGGAACAAGGGCTTGTGGCATCACATGGAACAGCTGGTGCGATGCCGGACGGAAAAACAGGTTTTCAAGGCGGATCGCGTCGTACGTGGAGGCGCCTCATTGAAGGTCATGTGGGAAAAGACCAAGGCCCGCGCGATGATCTCCGAAGAAGCCTACGACATTGTTGTTCTCCAGGAAGACATCCCGGAAACGAACATAGAGTCTTTCTATAAGTACGCGAGGAAATTTGATTCCTTGATTCGCCAATCCGGAGCCCGGCCTGTATTCTTCATGGCCTGGGCCTACAAGCGGCTTGACTGGATCAGCATGAAGGAAATTGCCGGCGCCCATCGTACAATTGGTGCCCAGCTTGGCGCTCGCATAGCCCCTGTCGGCATCGCCTGGGAAAAAGCCATGAAGGAGCGTCCCGGGGTCAACATGTACGCCAGGGACAAAGAACATCCCAGCATCCAGGGAACCTACCTCGCGCTCTATGTGCTCTATTCGACAATCTTCCAGGAGAGCCCGCTCAAGCTTGAATATTTACCAAAGAAAAACGGAAATATGACCGCAGGAGAGGCGGACTGGTTGAGAAAAGTTGCCTGGGCGACTGTACAAGCTGAACAGAAGGCGTTGCCAAAACCCGGCAAAACCAGGTGATCGTTACCGACAGATTGTCTCGCCGCTCCCGGCCCGCCAGCGGAATCTAAAAAATCCAATTGGATTGGCATGGAAGTACCAACCGGTTAAGCCAATTCGACTATACTTTTCAAGAGAGAGTTTCTATCCATCTCAAGCGGAGTGATCTGAAGATCTTGAAAACCACGATCCCGACCTTCATCGCATTCGTTTTTTCGGCAGGCCTTACGAGCTCCCTGGTGGCGGAAGATACTACCGCGTCGCCCCTGGCAGCTTTCAAGATGTATTGCGTGAAATGCCATGGCCAGGGCGACAAGGTCAAGGGCAAGGTCAACCTGCTCGCGTTGAAATCAGAAAAAGACCTCCTGGCTCGGCCGGAGCTGCTCAATACGCTCATCGAGGTACTGGAAAATCGCGAGATGCCGCCAAAGAAAAAACCGGCGCCCTCGGATGCCGCGCGCAAGCACCTGGTCGCGCGACTCCAGGGGATGTTGCGACAGGCTCTGAAGAACCGGGCCTTCGCTCCCACGCAGATGCGGCGAATGAACCGCTTTCAGTACAACAATTCCGTGATCGATCTCCTCGAGTTGAACCGGCAGATCTTCCGGCTCAATGAACGACTGATGCGACGACGGGAGGATTACTTCAAACCCGAGACCAGGAAGATGCCCGCCCAGGTGCGTGTTTCCAGTCGGCCGCTCAGCAAGGACATCGACAACCAGCGACCCGAGGGGTTCAAGGGGGTCGCGTCGTTTCCCCAGGACAAGCGGGCGGAGCCTGGTTTCGATAACCGCGCCGATCACCTGACGCTTTCCCCTTTGCTGATGGAGTCGTTTCTCAAGCTCAGCCAGACCATCGCCGAGAGCCCGGACCTGAACTCCAGGGAATGCCGCAGCTGGCCCTGGCTGTTCGCGCCGCCTGGAAAAGAGGCCGAAGCGAAACCTGATCCCAAGATTGCCGCGGCAACCGCGATTCGTTCCAGGCTCCACAAATTGCTGCGGCGGGCCTTTCGACGGGCGGTCGAGCCCGAGACGGTGGAGCGCTTCGCGAAGTTCGCCGAGGCACGACTTGCCACCGGGGCCACGTTTGAGCAGGCGATGCGGACGGTGGTCGGAGCCATTCTCGGCATGCCCGAATTCCTCTATTTTTATGAGCTACCCGCCGAGAAAGATCCAGGCAACAAGAATAGCGGGCGACAGCCTGTGAGTGATTTCGAGCTCGCTTCGCGACTGGCGCTCTTCCTCTGGAGCAGCATTCCTGACGACACCCTGCTCGACCTTGCCGAGGCCGGCAAGCTGAGCGATCCGAAAACACTCAGCGCGCAGATTGACCGCATGTTGAATGATCGACGGATGGGTCGGTTTTGCGACAACTTCCCCTCCCAGTGGCTGCAGCTCGATCGCCTGATCACCTCGGTTCCGGATCATGATAAGTTTCCCTACTTCTATCTTGTTGATGGCTATCGCACCAGCATGCACATGATATCGGAGCCGCTGCTCCTCTTTGAGACGATCTACATCGAGGACCGATCCATCGTAGAGCTCCTGGATCCGAAGTTCACCTGGGAGAACAACATGCTGCGTGCCAACTACGCGGGCCACTCCAAGGCGGGCCACGATGTCGTTACGCAACTCTTCAAGCGCATACCGCTGAACGACTCGCGCCGTGGCGGTGTCATCACCTGCGCCGCCGTCATGACGATGACCGCCACCCCCACACGCACCCAGCCAATTACCCGGGGCGCCTGGGTCAACGCGGTTATCTTCAATGATCCGCCCGAGCCGCCTCCGGCCGATGTCCCCCCCCTGCCTGAAGCCAGCAAGGAAGAGCTCGAGAAGCTCACCATCCGTGAACGCCTGGCCGCCCACCGCGAGCGCGAGGACTGCGCCGGCTGCCACAACAAGATCGATCCCCTTGGCTTCGCGCTGGAAAACTACGGTCCGACGGGAGTCTGGCGTGACAAGTACGAAAACGGGCGAGACGTGGATGTCAGTGGGGTGCTGTTCAACCAGCACGAATTCAAGACATTGGTTGAGTTCAAGCAGTTGCTGCTGAAAGAGAAGGGACGGTTCATGCGCGGGTTCATCTCGCACCTGCTGTCCTACGCGCTGGGCCGAGAACTGGGCCCCGCTGATTCTCCCATCCTGGACGACCTTGCTTCCAGGGCGATGGCCGGCCAGGACCAGATGCGGGTCGTGCTCAAAAGCATCGCCATGAGCGAGCCATTTCTTCACAAGAACACTCTCGCGGATGGGGCGTCCGGAAAGAAAGAGAGCACGAAAAAATGACCTCCTTGCATAACCGAAGAAGTTTACACCCCGGTATTTTGGCGGCCTCCGTTAAAATCAATCACCGAAGGACACTTTAAATATGAGCCGCCAGAAAAAAACTCTCCGCTCCGTCTCCCGCCGCGGCTTCCTGGCCTGCGCCGGCGGCGCCACGCTGAGCCTCCCCTGGCTCGAGAGCTATGCCAGCGCCCTGGGCCAAAAGACAAAGCCCCCGGCAAAGCGGCTGGCTTTTTTCTACCTGCCAAATGGAATTACACGTCGCGGCTTCTTTCCCGGAGAAAGTGACCGGGCTCTGCCAAAGTTCGCAGGACAGAACAACGTTTGGCGTTTCGAAGGCAAGACCGTCCCAACCGGCAGCCATCCCCTGGTACTCACTCCAACCCTGGCTCCGCTTCACAAGATGCGGCAGAAGGTCTCCCTGATCACCGGCATGGACCGCGTCTTCCAGCATGGCACCGACTCCCATGCCCAATGCGCGTCCTGCTTCCTCACCAGCGTCGCGCCCTACGAGGTCAAGAACTCCGCCTATCCGCTCGCCCGGACATTGGACCACGTCGCCGCCGACAGCATCGGCAAGTCGACTCCCTACTCGACTCTTGAATTGAGTTGCAACGACCACAAGAACAACATTGAGTCGATCTACTTCGACAATATGTCCTGGTACGGAACAGGTCATGTCGCCCCTTCCATGAGAAACCCTCGAAAGATCTATGACCGGCTGTTCGGTACGCAAGCCAATGCGCGCTCCCGCGACATCACCGACCTCGCGTTAGGAAGCGCCCGACAGTTCCAGAAACGCCTGGGCACCGCTGACCGAAGAAAATTCGACGAGTACTTCGAGGCGGTTCGAACGATCGAAACGCGAATGGATCGGATCGATCAGATGAAGTCCGAGCTCGCCGCCAACAACATCAAGCGTCCCGCCGAACATTTGCCTCGCAATGAATACATCCACCTGATGGGAGACCTGATGGTGACCGCGTTGCAGAGCGGTCTGACCAACGTGGGCACCCTGATGGTGGGCCCCGAGCGTTGGACAACGGCCACGAACTGGGAGGGCATCCTGGACAAACCGTACAGCCATCACGCCATGACCCATGCTATCCAGCATCACATGGAGCATCTGCTCAAGCTGGACCAATTCCACGTCTCGGCTTTCGCTCGTCTACTCGAACGAATGGACGGCATCGAGGAAGCCAACGGCACCACCCTGCTGGACAATACCATCTTCACTCTTGGCGCAGGCATGGGGGATGGAACCACCCACCAGTACAACGACCTGCCCCTGGTCGTCGCGGGCGGAGGGAGTGGAGCACTGAAGCTTGGCCAACATGTCCACTGCAAGCGCGGCACCCCGCTTGCCAACCTCTGGCTCACCCAGTTGCGGGCCCTGGGCATCGAACGGAAAAAGTTCGCCGACAGCACGGGTACAGTGGCTGAAATACTGGCCTGAGCGGTTTTTCTCCACACACCATCGAAACGCCGGGGAAACCTGGTCAAATCACCCCGTAAGAGTAAAAAAAGCGAATAACCTGCCTGAACCCGGCCTATAATGGCGACAGGACAGTTCCCCTGAGGCGGAGGAGACACCGAGTATGAGCAAAGCCATCAATCGACGCCACTTCCTGCGCGGCGCGGGTATCGCGATCGCCCTGCCGATGCTCGAGGCGATGGGACCGTCTCTCAAGGCGGCCGTGGTCAACAGGAAGCCCGTCAAGCGGGTCGTCTGCATCTCGAACAACTACGGCATCTACAAGAAGGCCTTCTTTCCGAAAGAGGCCGGCGCAGACTACGAGATGCCCGACACCCTCAAGCCACTCGAAAAACATCGCAAGGACTTCACCGTCTTCTCGCACCTCGACCACGGCATTCCCGGCGGACACGCCTGCGTGCCGACCTTCCTCAACGGCGTAAGACCCTATCTCGCGGCAAACTTCCCGGAAGGAAACATCAGCCTGGACCAGAAAGCAGCCGAATATGTCGGAGCCGCGACACGCTACCCGTCGATGGTCCTCAAGGTCAACGAGGCGAACCTCGTCAGCTTTACCCGCACCGGTGTGCAGGTGCCGGCGGTCGACCTGCGCCAGACCTACCGGGCGCTGTTTCTCAATGAAAGCCCGCAGGCAAAGGCGCAGATGGCGCAGACACTGCAACGCCACACCAGCATCCTCGACGTGGTCCTCGGAGAAGCGAAATCACTGAACAGACACCTCGGCCGCCAGGACCAGAGAAAATTTGGCGAGTACCTCGACTCGGTCCGATCCCTGGAGAAAAAAATCGTTCAGCAGCGTCCCTGGATAGACCGGCCGAAACCGAAAACCGAGTTGCTTGAGCCCAAGCCCGGACAGGGTACCGTCGCGGACCTCAAGACCATGATCGAGATGATCGCGCTGGCGATCCAGACCGACTCAACCCGGGCCATCACCCTGACCAGCGGCTTCCGAAGCGGAGACCTTGGCCTCAGCGGTGGCTACCACGGCTTCTCCCATCATGGAGAACGCGAAAAAGAGGTCGCCGCGCTGAAGCTCATCGAGCGCAACCAGATCGCCCAGACCACGCACCTTGTCGAGCTGCTCAAGGCGCAGGAAGACCCGATCAACGGCGGCACACTCTTTGATCACACCATGATCCTCTTCGGCTGCGGCATGGCTACAGGACAGCACTCGACCAGGGATCTGCCCCTCCTGCTGGCCGGAGGCGGATTCAAGCATGGCGAGCACAAGGTCTACCCCGATAACAAAGGCAAGCGGGTACCCGCGGCAAACCTCCTGCTGTCGATGCTCCAGAACTTCGGCCTGGAAATCGACCGATTCGGCACCAGCACCGGCACCCTCACTGGGCTTGAGACGAAGGCATGATTGCGAGGCGTCGCATCGCGCTGTGGATTACGGTCATCTTTCCGCTTTCACTCGGCGCGATGAAAGCGGAAGACTCATTAGAGAAGCTCAAGCCCTTCCTTCAAAAGCATTGCTTCTCGTGTCATGGCCCTGAAAAACAAAAGAACGACCGGCGTTTCGACACCATCGGAACGGACCTGTCCGATCGAAAGCTCATCGAGGCCTGGCAGGACATGCTGGACCAGGTCAACCTCGGAGAGATGCCGCCGAAAAAGAAACCCCAGCCTGAATCCGAGGAACGAAAAAAATTCGTCGTCGCATTGACCGACAGTCTGCAGGCGGCCTACGCCAGGCTGCGGAGCACCGGAGCCCGGACTGTCATCCGCCGCCTGAACCGCATCGAGCTGCGAAATACCCTGCGTGACCTCCTCTACCTCGATGGCGCCGCGTTCCGACCGGGCGCGGTGGCGAAGCTCGTCGACAACAACGGCAACGGCCGGGTTGAGCGCAAGGGCAACGATCCCGTACGAGCCTTCCCCGAAGACGAGAAGGAGCACGGCTTCGCCAACATCGGCAACCGGCTGGTCATGTCTGACTTCCTCCTGAACCTGATGCTGGCCGCCGCAGAGGAGGTTCTGCCGGCCGCTACACATACCGAAAAACGACCCGCGGCTGAAAAACGCAGGCTCTCGGGCCACCTCGTCAAGGGGAAGCAGTACGGACAGTTGACCCTTGAGACGGTCTCACGCGAACTGAATCCGGGTTTCGACATGCTGTCCATGCGCTACCAGCGCTTCGGCAGGCTCTCGCCCACCGAACTGCGGGGCGGTGTCCGCACCTCTGCACGCTACCGCATCACGGTCGAGGCCTCGGGCCACAACCAGCGACACCCCTGGGGCGAGCTCATCAAGACCGACCAGGACCAGCCCTTCATGCTGAGCCTCAACATGGCCGACACCGCCAATGGCGGAATCTCGGGGCCGACCTCCACCAACCTGGCACTGTGGTCACTGCCCGGAGATGGCAAAAAACGAACCTTCAGCTTTGAGACCTGGCTCGATGACACCTGGACGCCCTGGCTCGGATGGGAAAACGGCTTCTACGACCGGGGGTTCCGGGCCGAGCGGCTGGTCGAGAAGTACCTACCCCAGGCCTACCGTCCGCAGCCGGACCGTAAGAAGGTGGATAAGAAGATCTTCGACGCCTGGCCCATCGAGATGGCGAAGGTACTTCTCGAGAGTGGATACAAGGGGCCCCACATTCGAGTCTACAGCCTGACGGTGGAACCTCTCATCGATGCCTGGCCACCGAAGAGCCACACGGCCCTCTACGGAACCGGGCCGGTAGAGGAGGCTGATGTGGAAAAGCTGCTGCTCAACTTCGCCACGCGCGCCTTCAGAAAACCGGTCAAGGCCGCCGAGGTGGCTCCCTACGCGGCGCTTGTCAGGAGCCTCATGGTTGCGGCGAAGAAATCCTCGCCGGCGGCGATCAAGGAGCTGAGCTACAAGGCCTACAAGGGAAAGTGGAGTAAGCTGCCCCAATTCTCCACACTCGAGCCCTTCTCCGAGGGAGTCCTGGCGGATGGGCTGCTCGACATCCGGCCCGCAAAAATGAGAGAGCACTACGGCATGGTGTTCGAGGGAAGGCTCGACGTTCCTAAAAACGGAAAATACCGCTTCGAGGTCGCCTCAGATGATGGGTCGCGCCTGATCATTGACGGCAAGAGAGTGATCGAACACGACGGGCTGCACGGCAACTCGACGAAGAAAGGAGGTCTGCAACTCACCGCCGGCCCCCATGCCCTCCGGGTGGAATATTTCGCCTACGGGCAGCCCAATAGCCTGAGAGCATCCTGGAGCGGACCGGGTTTCTCCGATGCTCCCCTCTCCATCCAGACCAAGGCGCCGAAACAGCTGGCTGCGTCCAACACCCGGGCCGCCCGGGCGTTCAGAGCCCTGCAGGCCGGCTACACCGCTATTCTCTGTTCACCACGTTTTCTCTACATCCAGGAGAAGGGCCCGGAACTCGACAGCTACGAACTCGCCTCCCGCCTCAGCTATTTCCTCTGGTCCTCGATGCCGGATGAAAAACTGCTGAAGCTGGCCGCCGAAGGCAGGCTGACCGATCCGGCTGTAAGGCAACAGGAAGTCGAACGCCTGCTGAAAGATCCCCGGGCCGAGGCCTTCACCCGCAACTTCACCGTGGCCTGGCTGCGTCTCGACAAGCTGGGCAAGATGCCGCCTGAAAAGAGCGGCCCCTTCCGCTTCTATCACGACCGGAAGATGGAGCCGATGATGGTCACCCAGACCACGGCCTATTTTGCTGACATGGTGAAGAGAAACCAGCCGATCAGGTTCTTCATCGATTCCGACTATACCTACATGAACGAGACCATCGCCAATTGGATCTACCAGCGCAAGGATGTCTACGGAGAGCGCTATCAAAAGGTGGCCCTGAATGACCCACGCCGTGGAGGAATCTTCACCCAGCCCAGCGTCATGACCGCCACCGCCAACGGCGTCGACACCTCGCCGGTCGTACGCGGGGTCTACATCCTCGAAAACATCCTCGGTACCCCGCCCTCACCTCCCCCACCGGATGTCGAGCCGCTGGCTCCCGATCTGCGGGGAGCGACGACGATCCGGCAACAGCTTGAGCTTCACCGCGAATCAGAAGCCTGCAGCGGCTGCCACAACAAGATCGATCCCATGGGCTTCGCCATGGAGAACTTCGATCCCGTCGGCCGCTGGCGCGACATCTACCCCGCCAGAACCCATCAGCCAAGGATCAAGATCGATCCTTCGAGCACCCTGGTTACCGGCAAGAAGATCGACGACATTGTCGCCTTCAAGAAGATGCTCCTCAGCCGCGAGCAGGACGTAACCCGCTGCCTCACCGAGAAGCTCCTGACCTACTCAAGCGGCCGTGTCCTCGAGCCCGTTGACCGTGGTGAGGTCAACCGCATCGTCAAGGAGCTCAAGTCAAAAAACGGCGGCCTCCGCGACCTCATCAAGATGGTCACCGAGAGCTCCATCTTTCTTTCGAAGTAGAAGCGTTCCGCTGGACCGGATATTTCAATCAGGCCAGGAAGCCCTTCAAGGGGCCGGTGCTGTCGCCGATCTTGTCCGCCTTGACACCCATGACCCGCGCCATGGACAACCAGAGATTAGCGATCGGCGTACCCTTCGTATGCTGATCATGACGGTTGGTCTTCAGAAGACCACCCCCGCTGCCTGCGATCAGGGTCGGCAGGTTGGTGCAGGTATGAAGCATCCCGCTCGAGAGGCCGGAACCCAGGGTGAACATCATGCTGTCGAGCAAGGTCCCCTCTCCCTCGCGAACAGCATCCATCTTGGCGACGAGCCGCGCGTACTGCTCCATGTGGAAGCGGTCGAGCTTTTCAAGATCACGCAGGACGTTCTGGTTTTTCTGGTTGTGCGTCCAGCCGTGATGACGAATGGGCTTGGTGAAGACATCCTCAAACAGCAGGGGTGAGTCCCAACGCTCGGGCGACACCATCATGCTGGCCACGCGAGTGAGATCGGTCTGCAGGGCGAGGATCATCAGGTCTCCCATCACCTGGATGTACTCGTCGCGGCGCATGGTGGTCCAGAGCTTGCCGGGCTCCTCGAGGTCGAGATCCCTGATGTCCACCTGGCGCTTCGTGATGCGTTCGATCTGCTGCTCAACGGTACGGACAGAATCCATGTATTCATCAAGCTTGTGATGGTCAAGACGGCCGAGCTTTCCCTGCAGATCCTTCGCATCGGCGAGTACCAGGTCGAGGACACTGGCGTTCGCCTTGTGCTCCTTAACCGCGAAGAGCCGGTTGAACACCAGGCGTGGATCCTTGATGGAACGCGCCACGTGCCCATGGCCGTACCAGGAGATATTGTCGAAATACACCGACTCCCTATTGTCGGTAAAGCTATTGCAGGACAGCTCCAGGGACCGGAAGGCGGTGGATTGACCCGCCACGTCAGCCATGAGCTGGTCGATGGTGCGCTTGAGAGGATAGCCGGCCGGGGACAGCTCATCCGGGGCGGCGCTGCTGAGCCAGCAGGTGCCGGCCTGGGCGTGACCATCAGTCCCCGCCACCTTGATCCGGTCGAGGTTGGTGAAGAGCGAGATTTTCTTCCGGACCTTCGCGATCGGCTCCAGGGTCGGGCTCAGGGGAAAATTGTGTCCCGTCTCTTTCGGATGCCAGGCCTGCTGCGCGACTCCATTGGGAATATAGAAGAAGGCCGCGCGCCGTGGAGCCACGGGAGCCGCGCCGCGAACCTGCATCGCATCCAGGAAGGGCAGCGCCATCGCCGCTCCGCAACCGCGAAGAAAGGTACGCCTTGGAATTCGGGTCTGCTGCAGAATGTTCATTTGCGTTCTTCCTGTCCTGTCTTGTGTCGGAAAGGCGCGCTCCTGGCGATCTCCACAACCACGGTCGAGAACCGGCCATGGTCGTTGAGCACCTGGCTCGAGATACGATCGATCGCCGGCTTGTCGGTGACCTTCAGCTCGCGTCCCAATGCATAGGATAGCATGTGCTCACTGAATGCGCGCATGAACTTCTCCGGACGCTCCAGCAGCGCGTCCTTGAATTCGATGATGTCCTTGAACTCCTTGTCGCCAAACAACTTGCCGCTGGCATCGACCGGCAGCCCGCCGCGGTATTTATCCCGCCAGCGACCGATGGGGTCATAGCTCTCGAGCACAAACCCCAGGGGGTCGATCTTTGCGTGACAGCTGGCGCAGCTCTCGTCGGTGGCGTGCTGCTTCAGGCGCTGGCGGATCGTCAGGCCTTTTGCCTCGATCTCCGCGTCATCCGCCTCGATCTCCGGAACCACATCCGGAGGGGGTGGCGGAGGATCGTTGAAAATCACCGTGGCGACCCAGGCGCCACGCTTGATGGGACTGGTGCGGAGCGGCGTCGCGGTCATGGTAAGAACCGCGGCGCTGGTGATCACTCCGCCCTCGCGCCGGCTGGCGAGCTTCCGCCTGTGGAAGGCCTGCGAGTTGGTGTTGAACCGGTTACGGTTGCCCCTGTTACCGAAGGGCTTCTCGGGCCGGCTGTACCAGGCCTGCAATTCATTCGAGCGGTAGGAGTAGTTGCTGTCCACCAGCAGCATGATCGAACGGTCCTCCACCTGGATGCTCTCAAAGAGCAGCAGGGGCTCCACCATCGTCTGCAACCCGAACTTCCACTGCTCGCAGCCGATCCGCGCGTAGTAGACCTGGAAGCGATCGAAATCCGGCACAGCGGTGATCAACTGGTCAAGCCGCAGCCACTGGCGCGCGAAGTTTTCCGCCAGCGCGCGGCTGCGCGGATCGTTCAGCATGCGCCTGACGTGTTTCTCGAGAACCTCCGGCTTTTGCAGTTCGCCCTTGCGAGCGGACTCCATCAGCGGCTCGTCCGGAATGCTGCTCCAGATAAAGAGCGCCAGGCGCTGCGCCAGTTCGTAATCACCCAGGGGAGATTTCTCTCCCACTCCACGCTTGGCCTCCACCACGTAGACGAACTTGGGCGAGGCGAGCACCGCCCCCACCACGTTCTTCATGGCCTGGGTAAAGGACCCGGTACGTTTCTGCTCAGCCTGGTGAAAAGCGACGTAGCGATCAAGTGCGGCCTCTCCCACCGGCGCCCGGAAGGCCTGCTCGAGGAAGGGGCGAAGCCTCTTTTTCACTGGCTCGCCGGCCTCCTTGAAGAGAGTGTTCCGCAGGCCGGTGTAGCCATCGAACTGTGAGCTGTTCACGATGCTGCGCCCGAGCTTCAGCAGGCTCTCGAGCAGGATCGGGGGCAGGTTCAACTGCTCTCCCTGGTTGTTGAACCCGTGCTCGGCCTGCAGGTCGATGGCGAAGGGGTCGACCCCATCGAGGATCTGCCGCTCCACCTGGA
This sequence comes from Planctomycetota bacterium, assembly GCA_965659285.1. Lineage (GTDB taxonomy): Bacteria > Planctomycetota > UBA8108 > UBA8108 > UBA8108 > UBA8108. The sequence continues at coordinate 13,315 of CBFHWB010000113.1, forward strand.
ACTTACCCAGGGTGCGGTTGCCGGCGTTCACACTGGAAGGCATGCGACCGGAGGCCGGATCGAAATACCGGCTCGATCGAATCACCTTCTCCGGCAACGGGTAGATATCGCCGCGCAGCCGCAGCAGGTCGCGCACCGCGTTGTTGTACTCGTAGCGGTTCATCCGCCGCATCACCACAGGCTCGAGGGTGGTGTTCTTCTGAACGTATTCCTCCACCACCCCATCGAAAAAGCGCCGGAGCTTCTCCCTCTGCGCCTTTGTCGGTTGTTTCTTCTTTTCGGGCGGCATCTCAGCCTTGCCCAGAACCTTGGCGGCGGTGCGGGAAAGCTCAACCTTCTCAAGGAAATCACCGCGGGCGGAGAGCTCTACCAGGTTGACCTTCCCCTTGACCTTCTCCGCTGCCCCGTGGCAACTGAAACAGTATTCCTTCATCAGGGGAAGAGCTTCCTCCAGGCTGACATGGGCGAGCACCGGCTTCTCGACAGCGGGCTTTTCGGGTTCCGGTTCCAGGTCGGTCAACTTGAGGTAATCGAGCCCCCAGAGATAGCCCTTGCCGGCGTATTTCGTCGCCTTCGGATTGCCCCCGGTGAGCTTGATGGTCAGCCTCTGGATCCCGGCCCGGAGATTCAACCCATCGACCTCCTGAAGCTTGGCAAGCTCTACCCCGGGTGAATACAGATCGACCTGCGGGATGATCACCCTCCCGTTCAGTCTCACCTCGAAGACACCGTAGTCAGGAGCCAGGGTCCACTGGATCGCCAGGGAATACCTTCCTGTCTTCGCCACCTCGAACCCGACGGTATTAGCCTGCCCCACCACGCCGTCCCACAGCAGGTGGCTGCCGCCACGCCAGCCCTGGCCGAAGCCCCGCATGTCCTGAGGGCGGGCCTTGCCGCCAAAACGCAGATGCGTCTCTCC
>CBFHWB010000114.1:0-14176 GCA_965659285.1 Planctomycetota bacterium
CTGCGTTTTCACAACCGGGCGCGGTTCCGTTTACGGGTGCAAGCCTGTCCCCTGCATCAAGATCGCCACCAACACGCCCATGTACCTGAAGATGCGGGAGGACATGGACATCGATGCCGGATGCGTGCTCGACGGGACGCCAATCGATGCCCTCGCCGATGGTATTTTTGAAGAGCTGGTCGAGGTGGCCAGCGGAAAACAGACCGCCAGCGAGAAGCACGGGTTTGGCGAAGAAGAGTTCGCGCCGTGGTCAATCGGTCCCGTCCTCTGAATTTTCATCGCGGGGTTCAATAAATTGTCAAAGCGAACATTTCAGTCAGTTGCGAAGAAGATCCCGCTTTGCCTTATTCTCCTTGGAGCCGTCGCGCTTCTCCTCATATGGGTACCCTCCTGGGGTGATCGGCAGTATCAGTACATTGCCACCGCCGCGGTTGTTCTTATTGCAGGGCTTCTCGCGATGGCCTACACCCTCTTCCTGTCCGGCTATTCCAGGAAATCCAGGCTTGCCGTTTTCATTGTCTTCAGCCTGGCCGTCGTCGCCCTTGCGGGACTCTTTCGTGTAGACGAGGTTACGGGGGATCTCCTTCCAGTGCTGGTTTTTCGATGGAAAGGGACGGCAGACGAGACCCTCCCCCTGCTCGCCCCATCCGGCGGCCCTGCCTCTGGGGCCGAAGCTTCTTCGGCTCCCGACGCCAGCAGCCGCCACTCCAGGGTTGAGGACTATGGTCAATTCCTCGGGCCGGATCGGAATGCTACGCTCGATGGGGCCGGGATCAATTGGGATTGGACCGGGACGCCGCCTGCCGAGTTGTGGCGGAAACCGGTCGGCGCCGGTTGGTCCGCTTTTTCCGTTTCCGGGAAACGCGCTGTAACCCAGGAACAACGCGGACCGAACGAACTGGTTGTGTGTTATTGGCTCTCCTCGGGCGAGATAGCCTGGTCTCACGCTGACACCGCGCGCTTCCAGGAGGTGCTGGGAGGTATCGGTCCGCGTGCGACCCCGACTATCGCGGGCGACCGGGTCTTCACTTTTGGAGCGACAGGGATACTGAATTGCCTTTCGCTCGCCAGCGGCTCACCTGTCTGGTCAGTTAATGTTCTCAAGGAAACCGGCTGCCCAAACCAGGGCTGGGGAAAAAGCAGTTCTCCGCTGGTTTACGATGGCCTTGTTATCGTTGCCGCCGGTGGTAACGATTGCCCGGGGATGGTCGCCTATCGGGAGCAGTCGGGTGAAGAGGTGTGGAGATCTGCCCCTTCAGAGCCGGGCTATTGCTCGCCTTCTGTGGCTCAACTCGCAGGCCGCCCGCAGCTCCTCATTCTCAACCTGGGATCTGTCTCTGCCCACGACCCTGCCACGGGAAAGACCTTGTGGTCGCATCCCTGGGAAGGAACCCAGCCCAAGGTTACCCAGCCAGTACCCGTTGGAGGGGACCGGGTTCTCCTGTCGAGCGGCTACGGGGTTGGGGCTGAACTGCTGGCTCTCACTGAAGATCCCGGCGGGAGTCTCGAGCCGCGGTCCATCTGGAAGAATCGAAACCTGAAATCAAAATTCTCCAACGTCGTCGTTTACCAGGGGGCGGCCTATGGGCTCGATGATGGAATCATGGCCTGTATTGACCTCTCCGATGGCAAAAGACACTGGAAAGGCGGACGGTACGGACATGGGCAGCTTCTCCTTGACGGCGACAAGATCTTCGTGCTTGCGGAGACCGGAGATGGCGTGGTTGTCCAGGCCTCGACAGCCGGACACACAGAGCTCTCCAGGCACAAGCTGCTGGATGGAAAGACCTGGAATCATCCCGCGCTTCCGGCGCCCTACCTGCTGGTAAGAAACGCGGTTGAGGCCGCCTGCTATCGACTGAAGAGAGACTGAGCGATGCTTGCCTACGTATTGAGTCAGTTCATGGTCAGGAAGGGAAGGACTCTGATGTGCCTTCTCGGCGTAGCTGTCAGTGTAGCCATGATTGTCTCCATACTTTCCATTTCCAGGGGAATGCGCAACAGCCTCAACAGCTACATGAAGGAGAGCGGAGCGAGCCTTATTGTTTTTGACAGGTCCGCGGCCGACCTCGCATTCAGCAAGGTGAGGGCGGAAGAGATAGAGCAGGTCCGGAATATTGCTGGCGTCGAAGAGGTCTCTCGCGCCAATTTCACAGTGATCATGGGACCCCGCCTCGGCGACAAGGCTCCGCCAGGCGCAGGCCTTGGAATCATCCCTGTTTTCGGCCGGTTCTATTCCGAAAGGATGATCCGGAAGTATGAAAGCAAGCTGATAGCCGGTCGCCTTCCATCCAGGCGAAGCGAACTCCTCATCGGCGACCTGGCCGCCAGGAAGCTGAAGGTCAAGGTCGGCGATCGATTTCCCTTTTTCAGAGAGGAACTGCTGGGTATCCCTCAATATGAAGTCGCGGGGATATTTGAAACCGACCTCAGTTGGGAGAACCTCGGAGTGGTAGCTCATGCAGAGGTTGTCCAGCAGAAGACCGGCCCCGATTTCGCGCTGATCTTTGTATACACGGCCCCCGAGGACACCGCGCGGGTTCGTGAGGAGGTTGAAAGTAAAATCCCGCGGCTTATCGCGCGGCGCGCCAGTGAATTCACCGACCGCTTCAACGAACAACTCGCCTACATCGACGAATTCATCTTCCTGCTTTCCATCATCGCCGGAATCGTTGGAGTCCTTGGGGTTCTCAATACCATGATGATGAGCGTGTCGGAAAGAACGCGAGAACTCGGCACGCTGCGGGCGCTGGGCTGGACAGGGCAGAGAGTCCTTGGGGTCATCGTGATCGAGGGAACCTTCATTTCTATAGCGGGCGGCCTGCTTGGAATAGGCTTCGGCTATCTTGGAACAGAGCTTCTTCTGGCCTTCTTCTCGCGTGGATACCTGGTCGCCTCCTATCTACCCGAAACCTTCCTGCATGGATTCCTTCTCGCCCTGATAGTCGGCTTGCTGGGCTCACTCTACCCGGCGATGAGGGCTTCAGCTCTTCAGCCCGCGGAGGCTCTGCGCTATGAATGAGCCCCTGGTGAGAATCAAAAAGGCAAAAAAGACCTTCGAAGAAGGGCTGGTTGTCGCCCTCGACGAGGTCAGCCTGGAGATCGAGGCCGGATCTTTTGTCGCGATAACCGGCCCATCCGGGTCCGGGAAAACAACCCTTCTCAATATCGTAGGAGCGATGGATGTTCCCGACTCAGGAGAGGTCTGCATCGATGGAGAGCCTGTTGCCTCCGGCAAAGAGCTTGATTCCATCCGGGCTCGAAAGATCGGGTTTGTCTTCCAGATGCACAACCTGATACCGGTGCTGACCGCGCGCCAGAACGTCGAGATCCCGATGCTTCCCCGCCCGCTCACATCGAAGGAGCGAAGAACAAGGGCCCTTCAATTGCTGGATGAGGTCAAGCTCGAGAGGCGCGCCGAATCAAGCGTGCTGGGGCTCTCCGGCGGTGAGCGCCAGAGGGTAGCCATCGCCAGGGCTCTCGCCAACTCGCCCCCGCTCCTGCTGGCTGACGAGCCAACCGGCAACCTTGATTCAAAGACCGGGGACGAGGTGATGGGGCTGCTGCATGAGCAGCGCGAGCGTGTCGGCGCCACCCTCATCCTGGTGACTCACAACGAAGAGCTCTGCCGGGGTGCGGACCAGCACATACGAATGCAGGATGGGAAGATTTTCGCCTGATGGCTGATCGAGTTACCCCGCCTCCAGGGGCATCTCTTCCGGCAGGATGCAGAAGTCCTTCATGTCCTCGAATATATCCGAGATGCCTTCCTTGAAGACATTGCCGGTCAGGAGGTCGACAAGACGCTCCCGATGCTCGGGGTGGCTTTTTACAAAATCAGCGAAGCTGAAGCCGGGCGTATAGAAGGCGTAGACCAGCTTGCGCATGGCTTCGATCCCTCCGACCAGTTCAGGAGCGAAAGCGCCGAGACGGTCTCCGCCAAGGTCGTTCGCGGCGATTCCTTCGGCTATAGCCTCCGCGGCCATCTCTCCCGATTTAAGGGCGAGGAAGACTCCTGTAGAGTAGACCGGATCGATGAATCCAAAGGCATCGCCGATGAGAACCCAACCCGGCCCGGCGCATCTGCGGGATCGGTAGGAAAAATCTGAAACCACGCTTACATCCGAGCAGATCGAGGCGTTCTCAAGTCGGCTTTTCAGGCACGGCGACCCCCGCACCTCCTCTGCAAGGATCTCCGTGGGGCTCCCTCTCCCCTTGAGGAGCTCACCCGGCTCGCCAACCACCCCGACACTGACCCTGTCATCGGAGAGTGGGATATACCAGAACCAGCCCCGGTTCCCTTCCGAATGGATAATGAGCGTAGCCCCTTCGTCGACACCCTCATCTCTGTGCGCCCCCTTGTAGTGAGCAAAAATAGCCGCCTTCATCAGAAGGGGATCCTGCTCCAGTAACTTTAATTGGCGCCCGATGACAGCCCCGAGCCCGCTGGCATCGACGATGACCCTGGCTGGTATTTCGCAGGTGAGGCCATTCGCTGCCGCCCGCACCCCTTCGGCTCTGCCGTCCTCGGCAAAGAGAACCTTTTCGACAGCAACCCCATCTCGAACCTCGGCGCCGTTGGAACCGGCCACGTCGAGAAGCTTGGCATCAAATACGGATCTCTCCACCTGCCAGGTGACCGCGCTCTCATGGTCGTTGGTGTCGCTGAAATAGAACGGCTTGGACGGTCTTCCATCTTCAGAGATGAACTGCACGCTGTGCTTGCGGGGGAAAGCTGTCGATTTCAGCCACTCAACAAGCCCCAGCTTTTCAAGTGCCCACCAGGTCTCCGTCATCAGCGACTCGCCGATATGGAAGCGGGGGAATGTCTCCTTTTCAAGGAGAAGAACATCCAGCCCTTTCGCTGCAAGGAGGGCCGCGGCTGTCCCTCCAGCCGGCCCGCCGCCTATCACAACGACATCTCTCTGCCTGGTATCTATGTCCACTGCCTGCAAGTCCTTGAAATTATCTTAGAATTAAATTCCGGGCGGAATCAGCTCGAGCAGTTCAACCGCAGGTTCGTCATCGCAAAAGATAATCGCGATCCTGCCGTAGGTGAAATCGTCTCCGGCGCCGGCCCCCATCAATTCGCCGAAAGTATTCTGCAGGGGGAACCGGAGGAATGCGACTGTTTCTATCCGTCGCAGAACCTCGTTCTCGATCAGGATCCTTCCCAGCGGTGTCGCTGCATCCACGATCGTCTGGCGAATTTCTTCACGCACACATTCCAGCCGGAACCTCATGATTCCCGCAAGAACGACGGGCCCGTCCTCTCCAGCGCGCAAAATAAGCTTCCTGGCATAATCGTGCCCCTCGCGCCGCACCTTGACCACCTCCAGGCAAACGGGACAGCCGCAGCGCTTCTCAAGAGTCACCGTCATGTGGTGGGTATGAACCAGCAGTTCGTTGTAGATTCCGGGAATCGAATCTCCACTGAGAACATCGAGCTTGTCGAGGGCGATTCGATCGTCGGGGAATTGCCCAAGAACCTCCTCGAGCCAGGCGTTGGCCGTAGCGAGTGTGAGGCGGGGCTCATTCATGGGCGGATGTCACAGACCTCAGGTGTACCGGGCATCTCGGTGCTGTTCTTCAAAGAAAGGCTCCAGGAGGGTGTCGGCAACAAGGAACCCCTGGGGGGTGAGCCGAATGGTTTCATCGTTTTCTACCTGCAGGTATCCGGCATCCTGGTGAGCCTGGAGCTGGCCCCGAAACTCATTCCTTGCATCGAGACCGAATTTTTCGAGGAAATAGGACACCTCCACCTTCCCGCGCTTCAACTGGAGTACGAATTCTCGAATCATCAACTGTCGCGGAGTGACAGGGAGAGCCCGTCCAAGCGGCAGCCGGCCTTCTTCAAGAAGGAGGTTGTAGTCTTCGATGCCATCGACGTTCTGCATATGACAGCCCTGGAAGTGCCCGAAGGAGGCGACTCCTGTCCCGAGCATGTCGGCGCCTTCCCAGAGAGCGTCGCGGTAGACAAATTTAGTATCCGCGTCACGGACGACTGTATAGGCGCTCGATTGTGAATATCCGGCAGCTTTGAACTCACCAAAAGCGTAGTCGACCCAGCGTCTCTTGGTCTCCCAATTCGCCACCGCGCCTGTGCCGCCAACGCCCTCCTGGGTGTAGATCGTATTGAAGGGCAGCTCCATCTGGTAAATGGTCAGACACTCCGGCTGGAGTTCGAGAGCCCGCCTCACCGTGTCTTTCCAGTTCTCCTCGGTCTCCCCGACCATGCCTGATATGAGGTCGATGTTGATTTGATCAAAGGCAAGCTCCCGGGCCCAGCCGTAGGCCTCCAGGCACTCTGGGGAGCGATGAGCTCTTCCGTTTTCTTCGAGAATTTCGTCGTTAAAGTTTTCTACTCCAAGGCTAAGTCGAGTGACCCCTATCTCCCGAATAGCTTCGAGCTTGCCCTGGTTAAGCGTCCCGGGCTCACATTCGAACGTAACCTCCTCGGCATCATCCCAGCCGATAGAGTCCCGAAGCCTGTCGACCAGCCCTCGAAGCTGTTTCGCGCTCAGGTAGGAGGGTGTTCCGCCGCCGAAATACACAAACTTAAAAGGACGGCCGCGGACTCCGGGCAATTCCTGGTACAACTCGGCTTCACGTCCAAGCGCGCTCACATACCGTTCGATCTCCTTGCTGTTCTTGTCGGTGTAGACCCTGAAGTAACAGAACTTACATCGTTTACGACAGAAGGGAATGTGGAGATAGAGTCCTATCGGCGACATCTCTTGCGGGGCAGTCTGGAGCGCGTCCATCGCCGCGGGGAGATGGTCTTTATTCCAGAATGAGAAGGGCGGGTAATTCGAGATGAAATAGCTGCCGACCTCAGTGGTGTCATCGGGAGTTGTCGAGCTCATACAGTCTGGTCCGTTCCGAGAGAAAAAGGCTCCTGGCCTGCGCCCCGCCTGCTGCGCAGGATGGACATGATACGGAATCAATATTGAGTAGAAAAACGATTTCCGGAGCAGCTAATCCGATCGAAGAGCGCCAAGCACCGGGGTGCGCAGCGCGGCTCGCAGGGCGAAGAGGCACGAGGCTGCCCCTCCCGCGAGAACAACCGCGAGAATAAGAGCGAGAGATCCCCATGAAATCTGCGAATGCGAGGAGGCTATCAGCGGAGTCGCCGCAATTAACGCGGAAACAGCGCCCTGGATTTCCCCGAAAATGATCAGGAACAAGGTCTCCGCCAGAACCATGAGCGACAGAGCTTTCCCTGAATAGCCAAGAGCCTTCATCAGCGCAAGCTCTCCCCTGCGGTCATTTACATTCCTCATGAGAACGGCTCCAAGTCCAATGGTCCCCAGGAGCAGCCCAAGCCCCCCGAGAACCATAAAGGTCGAGAGATAGGTGTTCTGGACCCGGTTGAATCGTGAAAGAACCTGGCCCGATGATTGCAGATCCAGGCCGAAGCGGCCGAGTTGGTCTTCGAGGCCTCCGCGAAGAGACTCAGCTCTCCCCGGCCGACTCTCGATGAAAAAGGTCGACCAGCCCCTGCGCCCGGGGAACATCTCTTCAAAATTTCGATTGGAGACCACAAGGGAACCCTGGAGCAGGCTGTTTGTGAGCAGACCGACGATCCGAAGAGACAGACCTCGGCCCCTGCCGTCCTTTATGGCCACGTCCTTCCCGAGTCCGCTGTGCAGAATCCATTGGACAGTATTGAGGTCGCCAATGGCCGGGACCGTCCCCGCGGGCCAGTTCTCCGGGGTCTGCTCCAGGAGAATCCACGGATTTTTATGTTCCTCTGCAGTAGCGGCAAGGGTTCCTCCCCAGGAAAATCCTCCACGCTCGATAAATTCCCGCGGAGCTCCGAGGATCCTGGGTTCCGTTGGCCGGTACAGATTGAGGCAGCTCGTCTCATCGCCGGGCCTCTCCCGCAGAGAGAATATATTGAAATCATCGTCCCCCATTGAATTCGAAAGTTCATCGTCAAGACCGAGTTCGCCCCTGCCTTTGGAAGTCTCCAGCCGCGCGTAAACAGGTGAGGCTGAGCGCCCGACAAGGGAGAACCCGCCGTCGCCCGATGAGAATTTCGGCTCACCGCCGGCAGGATCTTTCTGATAAGCGGCAACGGTCACCACCACGAAGGTTGCAAGCGCTATCAGGCCTGCGGTGAGAAGGCTCCGCCCGCTCGCTCGCCTCCCATTCCGGAGGCCAAGGCGAACCATGGCTATCGCTCCCGAGCCCTTGAGTCGCCCCGCAGGAGATGTTCGCAGCCCCCAGGAGAACAGCACCATCCCGGCGGCAAGCAGAGATGTTCCCATTCCAAGAAAAGCCGGGACTGCGGACAGGGCATCGAGCCAGGCAAGGATGATAAAAACCCCTGAAAGGACAAGGAGCCCCAGGCCTGCATAAAGCCTTCGGCGGCTCCCCGCAGAGGCATCCGAGCGGCTGGCCTCGGCGCAGGCCATCCCGCTGAGCAGTCTCCTTGGCGGCAGACTTGCCATTTTTTTAAGGACAAAATATCCAGTGACCGCGGAAAGGACCAGGGTGACGCCAAGGCTGATGGCGAGGCTCTGGCTTGCGACATGGAGGGAAAGAAAAGGTGAGTTGACAGCATCCTGCCACCAGGACTTGAGGCCGCGGATGAGCAAGGCCGCGTAGCCCACTCCGCCAAGAAGGCCGGCCAGGGATCCGGCAAAAACCACGATGACTCCCTCCATCGCCAGGACTCGCCGGATCCCGGCTCCGTCAAACCCGACTGCTCCGAGCATCCCAAGTGTCCTTGATCGTTTTTCGAGAGAAAGCCGCAGGGTCATCGAGGTGAGCATCAGGCCGGCGACAATGATGAAAAAGCTCATACTGATAAAAAGCATTCCGAAATCAGTGCCGGACCTGGCGGCGACTTCCGCCTCCTTGCGGATGTCCCGAAAATTCAATCCGAATTCTTCAGGGCGAATTGCCCGGCGAAGCCTGCCGGAAAAATCAGCTTTTATGGAATCTACATTGATCTGCCCCGCGGCCTTGACCCTGAAAGATGTCAGCTGGCCATATTTGCCGGCCCAGAGTCTTTCCCCGACCGAAGAATGAATGAATCCCTTCGGCGTGGTTCGAAACTCTTTCCAGTAATCCCCATCCGGGCCGGGATCTCGAATTTTCGAATGATCCAGTGGAAAGGGAGGATCCCAATCGGAAAAATTTTCGGCATCGGAAACTCCGGGATATTCAGGGGTCCAGCCAGGGTCCAGCGCCGGTCCTGACAACTGGGCGACCCCCTGCAGGTTGAACTCGGCGGACCGTTCAACCAACTCGTGCTCCGCCCCAATCACGTAAAACCGCACTGTGACCTTGTCTCCCGCAACGGCCTCAAGGTCGGACGCGGCCCAGGAATTAAGAACGATCCCGGTTTCGTCAAGAAAGCCATCCCCTGCGTCAAATGAACCAAGAGGAGGCCCGGCCTTCGCTCCCGAAGGAAGCCGCCACGGGCTGACGGATGCGACAATAGAATAGGGAATCTCGCTTTCACCGACGCCGATCGCATTCGCAAGGTAGGCCAGAACCTCCTGTCGCTGGTACGGAGACCCGGAGGCCGCCGTCCTGGCGGCCTCAACCAGGCGTGAGTCCAGGAGGAAGTTGCGGCTCTCGAGAGAGACGTAATTCCGACTGGGGTCCGTACGCAAAACAGCCCCAATATCATCCAGCCCCCAGGCGGCTCTCAGTCGATCCTGTGAAGATCCTGCCCCGGCGCCTTGCGTGTCTCGACAGACGATGATCGTGTTGACCTGGTCTTCTCTTCCCAGCCTCGCCTGCAACTGTTCCAGGGAAACAAAAATATTCCGCGGCGTCTCCTGCTGGAGCTTGAGGTCGAAAATAGCCGTCCCTGAATCTTCCTCGATTCCCGCGACCTCGAGGCGAAGCCGCTCGGTGGTATCCTCTCTCTTTCCAAGAGCGTGTTCTCTTGGGATGTCGCTGTGGAGTTCAAAGCTCACCACGAGGTCCTCCCCCTGCTTCGCTCCGACTTCTGACGCCAGGGCGGAGTTCACCCTCGCGGACCGGCTTTCAATCGCCCAGGAGCGGCCATGGGCTGAAGCCGCCGAGAACCTGGCATCGACACCAATGATGTTCACCTCGGAAGACCGCTGGCCGGTGTCCGGGTGAATGACGCTTCCCCGCAGCAGTATCAGCGGGACTGAATCGCGGCCGAGATTCAACTCGGAGGCCAGCTCCTCGCGAAAAAACGTTGGAGACACAAGGGCGTGGCGGGTCCTCCCAAGGCGTTCAATGGCCTGGGTCCGAAGGCTCTCCCTGACGGAATCACCAACCAGCAGGGCGCCGCAGATCACCGCGCAGGTAGTGGCGATGCTCGCGCCGACCGCGAGATAAGATCGGCCATGCCAGGCGAGCCCCTTCATTGCTAAGCCCCAGCCGGTCATGGTTATTTTTCGACCTCCTGGAGGGATCTTCCCGAGAAGGCCACCCTCCGTTGAAACCGCGAGGCGAGCCTCGCGGAATGGGTAACGACCACGAGGGTCGAGGCCAGCGTCGAATGCAGCTCCACAAAAAGGTCCGCAACCATCTCCGCCGTATCGGAGTCCAGGTTGCCTGTGGGCTCATCGCAAAGAACAAGACCGGGGCGTCGAACCAGGGCTCTGGCGATGGCGGCCCTCTGGCGCTCACCCCCGGACAGTTCAGATGGCAGATGCCCTGCTCTGGCTGAAAGGCCGACTCTCTCCAGGAGTTCAAGCGCGATGGACTCAGGCTCTTCTCCCGGCGCATCAGCTACAAGGGTCGGCAGGAGTACGTTCTCGAGAACCGTGCATTGCGGCAGGAGATAGTGGTCCTGGAAAACGAACCCGATCTCGGTATTCCTGAAGGCGGCAAGAGCCTTGTCATCCAGTTGGAAGGGGTTTGAGCCGTCGAGGAGCACCGAGCCGGAGCAGGGCGTCTCGAGCGTTCCAAGAATATGCAGGAACGTGCTTTTCCCGCAACCGGAGGCCCCCTGGATTGCAAGAGACGCGCCGGACTCAAGCTCCAGGCTGATTCCGTCGAGGACAACCAGGGGCTCCGAAGGCGCGGGGTAAGTTTTGGACAGGTTTGAAATCGCGATTTTCAATGCGGCACACGTTCCGGGAACTATCTTTTTCTGCTCGAGGGAGGGCCGAAGGTCAGCGGCTCGCCGGCGTGCGCGGTGAGTTGCGAGGATAGAGAGGATGGGATTGGACTGGACCTCATCACTCCTTCTGAGTCTCGCACAACACAGGCGACGCTGACCTCTCCGCGCGCGACCTCCTCCCCTTCGCTGGTAAAGAGGAATTGGTAGGTGATGGAGCTCCGGCCGACCCTGGCCACCCTGAGTTCAACCTCGACAACATCTTCGAATTGAAGGGGACGGGAATATTCGCACCGAGTTGAGAGCCTCGGAAATCCGTACGTGGTATCGTCCTCGCGAAGCTGGACGCTGAGTCCAAGCGACCGGAGGAACTCGTGTTCGGTCTCCTCCATAAATTGAAAATAGGAGGAGTAATGAATGATTCCCGCCAGGTCGGTTTCTGAAAACTCCACCCGGCGTTCTCTGCGGTAGTCTGATGGCATAAATTTAAATTACAGCATTCACGGAAGCTTTGCGAGAGGGAGCGGACATTTGGCATCTACGCGAGCCGGCTGTAATAGGCGATGGTGTCCTTCGCCATGCGCTCCGAGCTGAAATGCAGCCTCGCAGACTCCATCCCCTCCCGCCCAAGCCGCTCCCGAAGGTCAGGGTCGGCTATTAATACTCCAAGGGCGGACTTCAGCCCATCTCTGTCTGTAGGATCGTAAAGAAAACCCCCTCCTCCCGGGGAAATAAGCTCCGGGAAGACCCCCTCATCAGGCAGAACAACAGGAACCCCGCTGGCCATAGCCTCTAACGCGTAGAGACCCTTCGATTCCGGGCGTTGCGCCGGAACGGAAAAGAGGTCCAGTTCGGAGAGGAACTGGAGCTTTTCCTGCCTGTCAAGGGTTCCAAGGAGCTCGGTTCGATCCGACACGCCGGCTCGGTCAAGGGCGCTGGAGACCCCTTCGAGCCATTCAGCCGAAGATCTCGGCAGGTAGCCGCCGGCCCGCAGGACCAACTGGTCGTTCCCATCGCGAGAAAGGGCGCAGAATGCCTCGCAAAGCTTATCCAGCCCCTTCTCCGGGCTTATCCTCGCGAAATAGCCAAGCTGGAGGGGTTCCGAGCTGTCCTTTTTGGTCTTCTGGCGATGCCCCTCGAGCGGGATCCCGGGCAGGATGACGTGGACCCGGCCTTCATCCAGCCCATATTTACCGCATACCGCTGAACGATATGCGGTGCTGACAGCGACCATCCCGTCCAGCGCTTCGGCCCTTGCCTTAATTTCCTCGATACACTTCGATCGAAACGGCTCCGGAAGCTCGTCGATAAAATGATCTTCGGACTGCAAGGTGCAAACTATGGGCACTCCGAGCTCCTCCTTGATCCTCCTGGCCATACCGACAAGGAGGAGATTGGAGATATGAACAATATCCGGTTTGAGATCCTTCTTGAGCCATTCCAGGATCTGCTCAATCTCCTTTTTCTGATATCCATCCTCGCCAAGCAGCATGGAATGAGTCATGGCGCCGAGCTTGGCGGCGTTGGTCCCCACCGGCAGCCTGGAAAGCAAGGCATCTACCGGCCGGGAGCCAAGCAGACGATCCATCACAGGCCTGGGCTTACGCAGGTACGGTACGTGCTGTTCAAGATAAGCTCGAATGCCATTAAAAAAGACCGGGCCTCGCCTCACCTCCGGCCCAGGCTCCAGGTCGGTCTGTAGAGGGGTGTAGATGGGGATCAGCGTGACCTCCTCTCCAAGTTCGCGGAGAGCCCTTGCCAGGGCGTGGTCACGAAGGCAATTGCCGCAATACATCCCAGCCGCCCCGGCGGTAATGTAGGCGATTTTCACGACTTGAAGTCCTGTTTCATTTCTTGGCTGGATCCAGGTCAAAGCAATAGACCAGGCCGCTATCGCACCCAATGACCATTCGGCCATCGGCGAGAGCCGGCGAGGCGACAAAGGATCCGTCGCCCTCGAAAGCCCAGACCTTCTTGCCGGTAGCCAGTTCAAGCATGTAGATGTTTTTATCCGACGAGCCGCAGAGAATACGGGCCCCTGCGATCACTGGAGAACTCTCTACCCGGGATTTGGTCTGGAAGGTCCAGACAGATTTTCCGGTGGCACGATCAATCCCATGGATCAGCTTGTCGCGACCACCGGCGACAAGCAGGCGTTTGCCAAGGGCGACTGAGGCGTAATAGGGAAACCGCCGTACGGGGTGCTGGTAAGACCAGAGGATCTTCCCAGCCTTCCAGTCAACCCCCTTGATCTGGCTCCCGTAGGTTCCGACATAAAGCAGGCTCCCATCAACAGCCGGAGAGGCTGCCGTATTCTCTCCAAGCTCAAGCTGGCTGACCTCCTTGCCGGTCTTGACATCGATGACACGGAGCAACCCATCGCAACCCGCTACAAAAGTCTTTCCTTCGCTGATGGCCGGGCTGCAATGGACAGGAGCTCCGGTCTCCACCTTCCATGACAATTTGCCCGTCTTGCAATCAAGGCAGTACAGGAATCCATCGTAGGATCCGACCAGCAGAGATGGGCCTGAAAAATTAACGCTGGAGAGGATCTCCGCGCCGCCCTCGGTTTCATAGGTCCAGAGAGGCTTGCCGGTGGCGGCATCGACTGCGTGCACAAATCCAAAATCGTCACCAAAGAACAGCTTGCCAGCCCGGATACCCGGAGAGGATCGTATACCGGCCTTGACCTTGTGCTCCCAGATCTTCTTCCCTTTCCGGTCGCCGGCCATCAACTCGAGCGCGACCACCCTGCCATCCACCCCTGCGGCATAAACCCGGCCCCCGGAGATCGCCACGGTGGCCTCCACCGCGTCCCCCATGTCAAAGGCCCAGGCCAGGGCGGGCTTGTCAGCCGGGGCTGCCTTTCTCACTCCGGCCTGGAGCGCGCCCCCCCGGAACACCGGCCAACTGCCGGATTTGGAGTCGGCCGCCTGCAGGCCAGCAGGCTCGCCTTTCCCGGGCGCCTTATCCTGGCCCGGCAGCGGCGCGAAAAGCAGAAGAAGGGCGGCGGTGAGAAGGGGAAGCCCGGCAAACAGGATGCCCCTCTTATTCATATGGAAGCTGCTCATGTGTCTTTTTAAACCCTTCGAGATGCATAAACCAGGAGTTGGATAT
>CBFHWB010000115.1:0-13852 GCA_965659285.1 Planctomycetota bacterium
ATTCCGTTCGCCAGTTCATTCGTACCCGTAGGGAAGAGATCCTTGATGAGGTGGCTGACGGCATGCCGATCTGGACCAAGGGGTCTGAGCCGCCGGTCGCCATTCCGGGCGGAGGGATTTTCGGCGGCCGAGGCAGAGGCAAGAAGGAAGATGATAAAGAATTCGAACGTAAAACCGGAGATCTCTATGACGCGGCACGTAAAGGTGACGTGGAGCTTGTCAAATTCCATCTCGAGAAGATGGGCGGGAATGCCGCTATCGACCGGAAGGACAATTTCGGCGCTGCCGCGCTGCATTGGGCGGCAGGCTTTGGCCGCCTGAAGGTTGTTGAGTACCTGGTGAAGAACGGCGCCAACGTCAAGATTACCAACCGGGAGGGGGAGACCCCGCTGGACAATGCCCTGGAGCCCCTGAATGAGGAGGGCGCCGAGTTCATGTCGGGTCTTTTCGGTATCGAGGTCAAGCCCGATGAGGTGAATGAGGGCAAGAAGAAGGTTGTTGAGTTCCTTCGCAAAAACAGTGGAAAGGACGGAGGCAAGCCTTCGAACCTCAAGAGCGCTGATCTCTGGGCTGCGGCCAGGGCCGGAGATGTCGAAGGCGTGGCGATCCATCTCTCGACGGTGAAAGGAAGGGAGGCGATCGACCGCAAGGATGCCCTTGGCGCCGCCGCACTCAGTTGGGCTGCGGGCCTGGGACGCCTGGAGGTTGTTGAATACCTGGTGAAGAACGGCGCAGATGTCAATGTCACCAACAGGGAGGGCAAGACCCCGCTGGATGATTCCCTGCAGCCGATGAATGAACAGGCCGCTGAGTTTATCTCGGGCATTTTCCGTGTCGAGATCGACCTCGCTTCAGTAAATGAGCTCAAGCCAAAGATCGCCGAACTGCTTCGCGCAAAAGGTGCAAAGACCGGAGCCCAGCTTCGAGGCCTCAAGGGATCTGATGCGTGGGCGGCTGCCAGGGCTGGAGATGTGGATGCATTGAAGAAGTTTGTAGAAAAGGGGGGGGACATCCAGAAGAAGGACCAGTTCTTTACGACCCCGCTTCACTGGGCCGTGGCTCTTGGCAGGGTTGAGGCTGTGAAATACCTGCTGGCGCAAGGAGCCGAGGTGAACGCAGCGAACCAGGAGGGAAAGACTCCTCTGGATGAAACCTATGAATCCTGGAACAACCTGGCCGTTGATTTCATGCAGAATTTCTTCGGGGTGGAGACGGAAATTGAGGAAGTGAACGCGGGCAGAAAGGTGATTCGCCCGCTGCTCAAGGCGAAGGGCGCCCGGCGCGGCAAGGGTGCAAAGTAATTAGGCTGCCGTGCGCGGTGGCGCGATGGAGACGAGCATGACGGGGACAACCCGCAGGGGCTTTCTTTCAGGTATGGCGTCGGGCCTGGCGGGATCGGTTTCTTTGCCGTCTATCCTGCTCCCGGGAAAATCATCGGCCGCGGAGATGCCGCCAAGGTTGGATCGATTACGGGTCGGCTCCATCGGTATGGGCGGGCGAGGCAGTGGAATATCGCGGCAGGCCGGGAATTTTGGAGATGTGGTCGCCCGCTGCGACGTTGACAGGAAGCGTCTCGGGGGGGAGCCCGATAAAAAGGAACGCTATGTCGACTACCGCGCACTCCTCGATCGCACGGACATTGATGTCGTAACCATAGGTACCCCGGACCATTGGCATTCGAAGATCGCCATCGATGCGATGCTGGCGGGAAAAGATGTTTATTGCGAGAAACCCCTGACTCTGACGATCGACGAGGGAAGGCTGATCTGCAAGGCCATCCGCAAAACGGGGCGGATTCTCCAGGTGGGCACCCAGCAGCGTAGCGAGTTCGGTCTTCGTTTCCTCCAGGCCGTAGCCCTGGTGAGGGCCGGGCGCATCGGGAGGATCAAGCGTGTGGTTGCGTCAACAGGCGGCGGGCAGACAGGCGGCCCCTTCAAGACGGCCGCGGCGCCTGCGCATCTTGACTGGAATATGTGGCTGGGGCAGGCCCCGGTTGTTCCCTATACAGCTGAGCGTTGTCATGGAAACTTCCGCTGGTGGAGAGAATACGCCGGAGGCCAAATGACAGATTGGGGCGCGCACCATGTTGATATAGCTCTCTGGGCCATAGGCGATCCCGGCGAGGGGCGCCTGACGATCGAGGGGACCGGGGATATTCCGCAGGTTGAGAATGGCTATAACATGCCGGCGCAATTTGACGTGAGCTGCAGGTTGCCCAATGGAGTCGAGCTTCAGATGGTCACCGGACGGCGGCAGGGGGTGTTGTTTGAAGGAACAAAGGGTGATTTCTTTGTCAGCAGGGGGTCGATATCAGGGAAGCCGGTGGATCAGCTTCGGGAGGACCCGCTTCCGCAAGACGCCATCAGCAAGGTCTATGGAGGAAAGACCCCGGGGAATCACATGGGAAATTTCTTCGATTGCATCAAGACCCGCGACCTTCCGATCTCAGACGCCTTCAGCCATCACTGGACCGCGACCGTTCTCCACCTGGCGAACCTCTGTGTCCTGCTCAGACGTAAATTGACCTGGGACATTTCTCGCGAGCAGGTGGTCGGAGACAAGAAGGCAAACGAGCTGCAGAGACGGGAGCAGCGAAAAGGTTTCGAGATCACCCTCTGAAGATCCACTCAGCGGTTGAGGAAGATCTTGCTGGCGGTGGTGTGGTGGATGAGGTCCCGCAGGCCGTAGCCGCTGCGTTTCAGCTTGCTGGCGATCTTCTTGATCTCGGAACGGTCGGTGCCGTGCATCTTCCGCCCGGTGGCGTAGGTCAGGAACTTGGAGACCAGGCCCTGGGTGAAGCTGTCTTTTCTCGACAGCAAGGCCTTCTTGAATTCTCCGATATTGCGGTATCTCTGTCCGGTGGGGAGCTTGCCGCTGGTGTCGACCCGGGCGTTGTTCTCGTATTTTTCTCTCCAGGTGCCAATGGCGTCAAAGTTCTCGAGAGCGAATCCCAGGGGGTCGATGTGCCTGTGGCAGGTGGCGCACCGGCTGCTCTTGGTGTGGGCGCTGAGCTGCTGGCGAAGAGTTCTCGTGCCGCGCGTGTCGACGGCCAGGGCGGGAACGTTGGGGGGCGGATCAGGTTTTTTGAGGCCGAGGATGTTCTGGAGGACCCAGATTCCCCTGAGTACGGGGGAGGTTTCAATCCCATTCGATGTGCTGGTCAGTACGGCGCCCTGGGTGAGGAGCCCTCC
The DNA here is from genome assembly GCA_965659285.1 of Planctomycetota bacterium. Classification (GTDB taxonomy): domain Bacteria; phylum Planctomycetota; class UBA8108; order UBA8108; family UBA8108; genus UBA8108. Next base: position 3,192 of record CBFHWB010000115.1, read on the forward strand.
CCTGCTGGGGTCTTTCAGCGTGACCTTTTTGAAGTCGTACTTGTCGACCTTGTCGAGCCCGTAGTGCTTGGCGAGGTCGTTGTTGATGAAGGTGTAGTTCGCACTGAGGAACTCGGTTACAGGACGGTTCTCATCGACCATGTACTTAAAGACCATGAAGGACTCGGTGGTGAAGGCATCCTCGAGGGCGTCATCATAGAAGGTCTTGAACTTTTTCTCATCGGGTGGCAGCAGGGTGATGTTTTCCAGATGGAGCCATTGACGGAGGAAGTTGTTGATGAAGAGCTCGGCCTTCTTGTCCTTCAGCATTCTCTCGACCTGTTCGGCGATGATCTCTTCATCGGCGAGCTTGTCTTCGGCGGCAAGCTTTAAGAGTGCATTGTCCGGCATCGAGTTCCACAGGTAATAGCTCAGCCTGGAGGCGATCGCGTAGCTGTCCAGCTTGCCGGGGTCCTCGTAAAAATAAAGGAACCGGGGAGAACAGAGGATGGCGGCATAGGCCCGGGTCGCGGTCGCTTTCTCCGCAAGGCGAACATAAGGAGCGATCTGCGCGTCTGTGACTGGTCGCCTGAAGGCCAGGGTCGCGAACTCCTTGAGCTCTTCACGTGTCGCCGTCTTGCGGTCGAAGTCGGTGTACTCAACAGCGTCTTCGGCCGTCTTGATCATGTGGCTGATGAGGAAGTCGCTCATGACCTGTGAGCTGCCAATGTTGTCGAAGCCTTCGTCGAGGAATTCTTCGGGGAAGGTGTTGATCAGCAGCTTGCTGGCCTTGCTGCCGAGCAGTTGGTGAACCGTGTTGGCGTATTGTGACCGGCTGAGTCGGCGAAGCGTCCCCTTGCCCTTGGCGCGAATCGCCTTGGAGGCCTGGGCCGAAGCCTGCTCCAGCGCCTCGGTCAGCCACTCGGAGATCTTTTTAGCATCGGCTGTCAGCTCGAGGTTCGGCTTGGCGACGACCGTCTTCCCTACCCTTGTTTTTTTGGGAGGAGGCATCTCGCCGCTGGCGATCCGGTCGAGTACGTTTTGCCAGAAGTCGAAGCTGTCGGGATCCGTCGGTTTGAACCGGGGCGTATCGAGGCGCATCTTGGCCTTCTGGACTTTTTCTCCGTGGCAGCTGAAGCAGTTCTTTTCAAGGAAAGGCTCGAGCTTGTTCTTATAGCCGGATGCGTAGTTGATGTCGTCAGCCCACGCATCCCCGGAAAGGATACAGAGAGCGACAATCGTTAGGAGAAGCGGCCGAAAAGCTGCCATCTGACTTATTTAAGACCCGTGAAGGAGGTCTCAACAGTATTGAACTTGCGGGTCTTGACTCCCAGCCGCTGGAGGACACTCAGGTAGAGGCTGTTGAGCTTCTGTCGCTTGAATACGTTGACATGCGAACCGTGGCGCCAGCCGCCGCCGGCCATCACCAGGGGCAGGTTCTCGTTGTTGTGCCTGGCGCCATCTCCCATGCCGGAGCCCAGCATCGTGATGGTGGAGTCGAGCATGGTGCGGCCATCCGCCTCCTTGGTGGATTTGAGCTTTTCGACAAAGCGGCCCCAGGAGCGAAGGTGGACCTGGTCGATCAGGCTGAGCTGCTCGATGTTCTCATCTTTGTGTCCGTGGTGAGAGAGGTCATGGTACCCCTTGTTTACGCCGGGTATGTTGAAGTTGCCTCCACCGGGCGAGCCGAGGACGATGGATCGCGTAGAGTCTGTCTTGAAGGCCAGGTAGGCCAGGTCATACCAGGATTCGTAAGCTTTTTCGAGGTCGCGATTGGACGCGCTCTTGGGTGAGGAGTCGACCTTTGGCTTGGGGATCTTTGACCATTTGATGTCCGACTGCAGCTTGCGCTCAACCTCGCGAATGGAGGTGAAGTATTCATCCAGCTTGTTGCGGTCGGCCGCTCCCAGGCGTGCTTCAAGCGACTTCGCATCGCCTCGAATCGCATCGAGAACACTGTTGCGGGCTTCCAGATCGGCGGTGGACTCTTCCGGGTAGGCTGAGAACTTGGATTTGTTGCGGCGCCGACGCTTGGAGCTGAGCCCAGATGTGTCTTCAAACAGCAGGGCGAAGGCATGCGGGGTAGACTTGATTGCAGGCACCTTGACGCCGCGCCGGGTCCAGGAGTAATCGCTGTTCCAGAGGCACAGGGAACTGTAGCGCGTCTGTGAGAAGACGTGTTCGGCGTAGCGCTGGTCGACCGTCACGTTGCCTTCATCGTGATCTTTATGTTCTTCGACCTTCACGCCGCTGAAAAGGGTGTGGTTGGCATAGTGGCCGCCGCTGAGGCCGTGATCCAGGTTGCTGAAGACGGTGAAGTCGTTACGGAGGTGTTCGATCGCCTTGAGTGATCGAGGCGCATCGTAGTCCCGTGTCGCCATCTTCGGATGGAAGTTTGACGGATGCATCCCCAGGGGCGTTCCAGTACCCAGAAACCTCATGGGGCCTTTGTAGGCTTTTGAATTTCGTCCAAAAGCGGCTGATGCTGGAATCATCGCATCAAGAAGAGGCAGGGCTACGGCGAAGCCAGCTCCCTTGAGCATGGTACGTCGATCCATGGGTTTCGACATGAGTATTTCCTTTTGAGGGGATGGCTGATGTGGCACACGGGGCTTCAACTGCGCCCGATATAAAGGCCAGTTAATTGTAACGCAAAAACCCCGATAAGAGCCAGCAGTTTCAGATCATGGACTGCGGAAGGCTTCCAGGGCATGCGAAAGCGATTCCCGCGGACCTGTTTTTTTCATAAGTACTTGAATTTTATTCTCTTCGAGCAGGAGAGGTTTCAGTTCTGCGGCTTGTTTCGCCGGTGCTTTTTGCCCTAAGATGCCCACGGATTGCTTCACTTGACCGACAATCATTTAGCGGGGACGGAACTTTGACTAGACAGATTCTTTTTACATTGCTGGCTCTGGGTGTTGTTTTCGGGAGAGGGGCCGACGCGCTGGATGCGGCCGATGATCTTGAGCTCCGGGATGGCGACCGGATCGTTCTTCTTGGGAATACGCTCATCGAGAGGGCCCAGATCTACGGCTACCTCGAGACCATGCTGACCATCGGGAATCCCGGCCTGGGCTTGACGTTCAGGAATGTCGGCTGGAGCGCGGACAACGTGTTTGGTCATTCCCGGGCGGTCTTCGATGCCGCTGCCAAAGGTTTCGGCAAGCTTCGAAAGCAGGTAGCCGATGCCAAGCCCACCGTCTTGATCATCGGGTATGGTTCCAATGCGGCCTATGATGGTGAGGCTGGGTTGCCGGCATTCGTTGCCGGCTACAAGAGACTCCTCGATGCTCTCGCCGGGACAGGCGCGCGGATGGCCCTCCTCTCTCCGGTTCGTCTTGAAAAAATGAAACCGCCGCTTCCCGATCCCGCCCAGCAGAATGAGAACCTGACACTCTACACTGCCGCTATCGCGGGGATTGCCGAGGAGAGGAAGCTTCTCTTTGTCGACCTGTTCAGGCATCTTCGGGCTGACAGTCCTGAGGAGCGACTGACCTCTAATGGGATCCATCTCAATGCCAGCGGCTATTTGAAGGCCGGGCAACTGATCGCGGCGCGGATTGGCGCGGGAGGTAAGGCTGCGGCGCTGGCAATCGATGCGGGCAAGCCCGGAGTCGTTTCCGCAAAAGGCGTACAGGTCGAGGGGCTGGCAAAAAAAGGCGAAACGATCACATTCAAGATCCTGCGAGACAGCCTTCCTCGTTTTTCTGCCGCCGGTGGAGCCGAACAGGTTCTCCGGGTTGCGGGACTTGGGTCAGGCGAATATGTCTTGCGAGTAGACGGGGTCGAGGTGGCGAAGGCTGATTCCAGCCAGTGGAAGGCGGGAGTTCATGTCGCCGGTGGGCCGGATTATGAGCGGATCGAAAAAATACGGAAGCTGGCGATCGAGAAGAACTTTTTCTACTTTCACCGGTACCGTCCGGCTAACTGGCCTTACATTTACGGGTTTCGGAGACATGAGCAGGGTAATAATGCTGTGGAGATTCCGCTATTCGATCCGCTGATTGCGGAGAAGGAAGCCGCGATCGCCCGCCTTCGAGTTCCTGTTGCGCGAGTGTATGAACTGGCCAGGGCGAAGGGGGGTGCCAAGTGAGAAAACCGGGACGCTGGACCTGTCTTGCTGCTGTTTTTCTCCTGCTGCCGGCTGTGGGGCTTCATGCCCAGAGGAATTTGCGGAAGGCGCCAAAGCCTGACCCCGTTGCCGAGCTTGGCCAGTTCCAGGCGGCGGAGGGGTTTGAGGTGAATCTGTTTGCGGCCAATCCGTTGATCTCCAAGCCGATTAACATGAACTTCGATGCCAGGGGGAGGCTCTGGGTTGCCAGTTCAGGCGTCTATCCTCACATCAAGCCTGGCCAGGTGCCCAATGACCGGATCCTGATCCTTGAAGATACGGATGGAGATGGCGCGGCTGACCGTTCGACGGTTTTCGCCGATGGCCTCCTGATGCCAACCGGGGTGGTCCCCGATGATAACGAGGGTGCCTACATCGCCAACTCCACCGACCTCCTTTACATGAGGGATCATGATGGAGACAGGAAGGCCGACGAAAAACGCGTGGTTCTCTCGGGCTTCGGGATCGAGGACACCCACCATATCCTCCACACCTTCCGCTACGGCCCCGGGGGGAATTTGTATTTCAATCAATCCATCTACATTCACAGCCACATCGAGACTCCCTATGGTGTTCGCCGGATGAACGGCGGCGGGATCTGGCAGTTCCGCCCCGAAAAGCTCCGGCTGGAGATTTACGTTCGCGGAATGTGCAATGGCTGGGGGCATCATTTTGATCGCTGGGGGCAATCCTTCGGGGCGGATGGAGCCTATGGAGATGGGGTGATCTACCTCATGCCGGGGGCGACGATCATCGGGTCGCCGACCAGTCGAAAGATCATGCGAGGACTCAATCCCGGCAGCCCGAAGGAGTGTGGAGCCGAGATTCTCAGCGGGAGGCATCTCCCTCCGGAGTGGCGCGGAACCTTTGTCACGAATGACTTTCGGGCCCATCGGGTTCGTCGGTACGAGATCTCCGAGAACGGGGCCGGCTACGCATCCAGGCAGGTCTCGGAGCCCCTTCGGTCAAAGCACATAGCCTTCCGGCCGGTCGATGTGAAAATGGGCCCTGACGGGGCCATCTATTTCGCCGACTGGTACAACCCCATCATTCAGCATGGCGAGGTCGATTTTCGCAGCCCAATGCGGAATCGCCAGCATGGTCGCGTCTGGAGGCTTACAGCCAAGGGGCGAGCCCTGGTTGAGAAGCCGAAGCTTGTCGGGGCGACGGAGGAGGAGTTGCTTGATTACCTGAAAGCCCCTGAGGACTGGACGCGACATCACGCCAGGAGGGTCTTGAGTCACCGCCCGCGAGAAAAGGCAGCGAAAGCTCTCGAGGAATGGGTCGCCGACCTCGACAGGTCGGATCCCGAATACAACCATCAACTGCTCGAAGCCCTCTGGGCTTACCAGACAATTGACAAGGTCGAAGCCGGCCTGCTTGGCCGGTTGCTTCGGTCGCCGGATCACAGGGTTCGGGCGGCGGCGACACGGGTGGTCGGGTACTGGTATGACCGGCTGGATAATCCACTCCCTCTTCTTGGCGTCCAGGTGGCCGATGAGTCTCCCCGCGTCCGGCTTGAGGCCGTTCGCACGCTGGGCCTTGTGGGCTCCAGGGCGGGAGGCTCCATCGCCGAGGTCGCTATGGAGCTTGCCATGACGGTTCTCGACCATCCGGTTGATGCATCCGGAGGCCTTCCAGGCCATCGAGGAGGCAGGCATTTCAAGGATGGGGGCCAGGCATCGGGTTTTCTTGCCTATGCGCTGCATGTGACGGCGGTGGATCTCGAGCCCTGGTGGCTTCCAGCTCTCGAGGATGGGAGGGTCGATTTCGGCGGCAATAGCCGGCAGCTTGAGTTCGCATTGGCTTCCGTCGGGACCAGGCGGGTTGTTGGCCGCTTGGTGGCTCTTATCAAAGATGGAAAGATCCCGGATGATCGCCAGGAGGGCTTGCTTGAAATGGTCGCGCTCCAGGGAAATTCCGCGCAACTGGCGTTCGCCTTTGAGAGAGCGGGAGGCAGCCAGAGGGTCCTTGCGGCTCTTGCCCGTTCGGCTCGCGAAAGAAAAGTTTCGCCTGCCAGCGGCAGGGAGAAGGTTTCCGCCCTGGTCAGGTCAGCAGATCCGTTCGCCCAGGCGGCAGGCGCGCGGCTGGCTGGGTTGTGGAAAATACTGGACCTCCGTTCGAGACTTGAAGAGATGGCGAAGGGAGGTGGGGCTGACAGTGTCAGGGTTGCGGCATTCGCTGGGCTCGCTAATTTTTCTGACAAGGACAGTATCGCCTTCTTGAAGAAACAGAGCACCTCGGGCGAGAGCGCTATGTCCAGGGGAATGGCCGTGGCTGCCCTGGCATCTGTCGATCCCGTTGCAGCAGCTTCTTATGCAGTCGAACTGCTTGTTAGAAAACAAGGCTTTGACCCCCGCCCTATTTTTTCCGCCTTCTTGTCGAGGCAAGGTGGAGCAGCCGCCCTCTCTTCGGCCCTTGAAACAAAGAAAATAGACCAGGATGTGGCCAGGGTCGGGATCCGGTTGACGGAGCCCATGCGGGCTCCGGGTGATGCCACGGGCCCTGAATCTCAGCTGATCCAGACGCTGAGGAGATCCGCGGGGCTTTCCGGGGGGCCAAGAAAGCTTAATGAGAAAGAGGCCTCGAGGTTGTCAAGGGCGGTGGTGGAACGGGGGGATCCTGCTCGAGGTGAAGAGCTGTATCACAGTGGAGAGCTCGCTTGCCTCAAGTGTCACGCTATCGGAGGGGCAGGAGGACTGGTTGGGCCTGACCTCTCAAGTATTGGGACGACAGCCCAGCTCGACTATCTGATCGATTCCATTTTTGATCCGAATAAGGCCGTCAAGGAGAATTACCATTCGACAACGGTTGTTACCAAGGATGGACGCGTTCTTACCGGGATCAAACTCCGCGAGGCCGGTTCGGAACTGATTCTCAGGGATTCAGAGGGAAGAGAACTGCCCGTTCGGCGAGACAATATCGCACGTCGGTCGATGGGGGGATCCCTGATGCCCTCGGGGCTTACCGATTCTCTGACCAGCGATGAGTTGAGGGATCTCCTGCGTTTCCTGTCAGAGATTGGCAAGATCGGCAATTATTCCGTCGGCAAAACTCCTTTTGCACGAAGATGGAGGGTCCTCGAGAAGGTTCCTCCCGGATTAGGTTCCGCAGGTGAATTGTCTCCTGTCTCCGGGCCGGATGATTCGAATTTGCAGTGGGTTTCCAGCTACAGCAGGGTTTCCGGGGTTCTGCCGCTGTCGCAGTTACAATTGGACCGGGACAGCCCTGTTTCCTTTGCCTGGTGCGAGTTGAGGGTCGTTGCCGCAGGAAAAATTGGAATCAAGCCCAACTCGAGCAAGGGGTTGACCATCTATCTTGGGGGCAAAAAAGTATTTCCTCGAGATGAGTCAAGCCCAACTGTGTCCCTGGACCTTCCCGTCGGTGTGTACCCACTCCTTTTCAGGGTTGAGTCCAAAAGTCGTAAAGCTGGACTGGCATGTGAATTAGTTGAAATTAAAGGAGCAAAGGGAAGAGCTCAATTTGTCCTCGGTCGGTAATGATGGGGCACGCCGTTTGTTCGAAACCCTGGTTCGTGCCCGGTCTTTCTTCAGGCAGATGCTCTACTGGGACAATAAAATCCATACTCCTTGCTTCCAATAAAATGCTGATATATTATTGGTCCTTGTTAGCCTGTTGAATTACACTCAGTGGGTTGTAAACGGGTTTATTCTACTGGAATTAGGAATTGGGTCTTTTTAATCAAAAAGGGAGGGGACATGACTAAAGTTATTGTCCGTACTTTTGTTGCTGTTCTGAGTTTGGTTATCGCTGGGCAGTGTATGGCTCAGGATGTTTCGTTATCGCTTGAGCCCCTTGGACCTATTGCCGGCGCTTGCGGCCAAACCGTCCCCGGTGGCGCTGGTGATCCGACCGGGGGAGATCTCGGCTGTGTTCTCAGCACCTCAAATAACGATCTCGCTGAAGGTGCCCAGGGGTGGTCGATCAGTGTTGCTTCTGAAGGGGCCGTGATTAACAGTATCACTACAGATGGGACCGTTGGCGCCGATGTGGCCCAGGGCGGAATGCGGAGTGTCGGTTTCGAAAAATCTGAAACAACGACACGCTCCGGAGTCACGCCGGGTGGCGGTAATGGTTGCGAAGGACTCGATGGCGCTGTCAGTGCCGTTGTGCTCTCTTTCGTTAATCCCATTACGCTGGCTGCTAACGGCTCGGAAACCGTCGCGATTATCAATGTCAGCGCCAACTTCCCGGATGGTGTAGGCGAGAGCAGCGATGTCAGCATTTTCTACGCTGATGGTTGCCGTGGAGCGGGCCAGCCGGTGCGCAACGCCGTCACCCTCAACGCTCAGACGATCATTCCGAGTCTTGGCGGTTGCACGGTGACCCTCTCTGTCCCCGAGCCGCCCAGTGAGGATTGTGATGCGGAGGGAGATGAGGACGGGAACGGCCTTGCCGACTGTCTTGACCCCGCCTGCGACCCCTGCCCCGCTGGAGAGTCTTCCTTTGACCTCGCCGCCTGTTCGGATGTCAGCGGTGAGGCCGGTGCGGCCTATTCGCAGGAAGTTGAGGCCACCCTCACGACAGATCAGCCTGGCGAAGGCGCCCAGGGCTGGTCCATCAGTATTGCCGCGGAGGGCACCACGATTTCAGCCATAACAACCGATGGAACTGTCGGTGCGGATGTCGCCAATGGCGGTCTTCGTTCCGTTGGTTTCGAGAAGAGTGAAACCACCTCCAGAGATGGCGATACGAACCGTGGTAATGACTGTGGCGGGCTCAGTGGAGCTGTTTCAGCTGTTGTGCTCTCTTTCACCTCGCCGGTTACGCTTCCTGGCGCTGGTACTGCGACGATTGCCGTGCTGACGGTGACCGGCGATCTTCCGGCAGACGAAGAGACCTGTTCCGCGGGAACCCTGACGTTTGCGAATGGTTGCCGCGGCGTCGGCCAGCCTGTTGTTAACGCCATTACGCTTGGCGGTGAGACGATCTACCCCACGCTCAACAGTTGCTCCTTCCAGGCCTGTTCCGAAGCCGCTCCTCCTCCTCCTCCGGAGATTTGCGAGGCTGATTTCACTCTCGGCTTCTCCGGCGCGAACGCAGAGACCCCGATAGGCATTTCGGGTACTGGTTTCGCTCAGGATGTTGATTGTACTTTGACCACAGCCAACAACACCTGTGAGAATGAAGGTATCGGCGCCCAGGGCTGGTCCTTTGGTGTGACCGGGACCGGATTCGAGATCACCGGGATCACCACCGATGGTACGGCAGCGGAAGATGCTTCCGACCTCGGCTTTGATTTCAACGAGTTTACCGCTGACGGAGCTATCCAGGTCACCATTCTTGGTTTCCAGCAGTTCATCATGCTGCCGGCCTCTGGAGTCTCGACCGTCGCGAGAATCTCTGTCGCTACGACCTTCCCCGATGCTGCTACCGAGACCAGGAGCCTTGAATATGCCAACGGTCTTGTTGGTTCCGGCCTTGCGGTCAAGAACATTGTGGCCTTCGATGACACGGATATTGACCCTGCCTCAACAGGGTACGACCTGACGATCACCGGCGTTGACAACAATTATGTCACGATGGACTTTGATGGTTCAGGCCAGGTCAATATTGCCGACCTCCAGGCTTTGCTGAACTGGCTCTACCTGGGCGGCGACGCTCCGTCTTGCCGTGATGCCATGGATTTCAACGGCAACGACCGTATCAACGTCGCGGACGCGGTGTCCGGTCTGAACTACCTGTTTGCCCACACCAGCGCCTCTCCGTCGGCTGGCGTAGGTTGCCAGGTTTATCTCGAATGCGAGCTGAATGACGCATGTGAATAAGCCTGAGTTGCCCGGCAGGTTATCCTGCATGGGCTGGAAGGGCCGGGACTTTTGATGAGTCCCGGCCCTTTTTTTATGCTGAAAGCCTGCATGGGAGAGAAGGGGCAAAATTGGGTCCTGGCGACGATTTTTGCTGCAGCGGGCGACAATTTTTGGCGCCATGGGCGATCTGCTTCAGCTTGAATGATTCCTATCTTTTTAGTTGGTAACAACCTACAGCCAATCAAGCCATATTTCCGCGCCCGGCATTGCTCTTGCCTGAAGGTACTTGGATAGCAGAAGGTCTTGTCGGTGCCCTGGGGCAGGGCGGAGGAAGACTGAAGGCGCCCACAGGTTGTCTGGGAAAATGAAAAACATTTAGAGGAGAATTACTGGCATGAAGAAAAGAATTCTTTTAGTGGCACTGGTTATGATCAGCACCTTTGTCGGTATTGGTGCTGAGGCTGAAGGGGGCAAAAAGGGTCACAAGAAGAAAGAGAGCAGCGAGGCCCGGCATTCTTATGTATTCATGGATTTCGATCTGAATGGGCGCGTGAATATCACCGATGTGCGGGGAATGTACGAGTGGCTTTACCTTGGAGGGCACCCTGCTGTTTGTCCTGCCGCCATGGACTTTGATGGTAACGGACAGGTGAATGTGACCGACCTCATGGGGCTCATGCAGTGGCTCTACCTTGGCGGCGAAGCTCCGGTTCATATCGGAGAGGCGACCTTCAGGAACTGCTACGAATATTGATGCTGAGGTGGAGCCGGAGCTTTCAGCCCCGGCTTGTTCCCGGCGG
>CBFHWB010000115.1:13862-14100 GCA_965659285.1 Planctomycetota bacterium
CTCGAAGAAGCCAGATGGGGCGTTGTGAAAAATCAATGGTGTAGCTGACCTCGGCGCTTGGCCCGGCGATCTTCCTGTCGAAGTGGGAAGAGCCGGGCATGTAGCGAATGGCTATGCCGGCCCGCCTCCGGATGGAGCGGTTGGGATTCGACCCATGAACCAGGTACACATCATGGAGCGACATCTGTCCCGCTTCCAACTCGATATCGATGGCATGGGTCGCATTAAAGGCCGCGGC
>CBFHWB010000116.1:0-14098 GCA_965659285.1 Planctomycetota bacterium
CGACTTCAAAGGCCTCGTACTCTTCTTCCTCAACCACCTCCAGCAGCAGGCGCTGCACCTTGTTCCGGTTCATCCAGAACCCGGTAAAAACATGGAGCAATAACGCACTCAGGAAACAGACGGCGAGAACAGTTGGAGAAAGAATGTAGCGTCTGAAGAGCAGGAGCAGCAGCCCGCATACCAGCAGGGCCAGCAGCAGGCTGAGCAGCCAGGGCGGCGTATTTCGAATGAGCCTGGCAAGCCAGTCAAGAATCCCTGTAAGACTCAGGTACGGACCATCGCTCTCAGTGACATGGCGCACCTCACGCGAAAGAGTGAAGAAGATGTCGGTCTGGCCGCCTGCATCATCTCGTGAGAAATAAAGCTCGTACCCGCGCAGAGCGATACCGGGGTCCAGTTCGTTGGCAACGGTGTTCACCTGGGGACCGAGTGATTCAAGCTCAACAAAACCGGTCCCTGCCACCCGGGCACGGTAGAGATCGAAATTGCCCGAGCCCTCTCCACCCGGACGATTGCTCGAGAAATAAATGAAATCTCCGAGAGGAGAAAATGCGGGTGTACCATCGGCATAGCCGGGAGTGTTCAACTCCGTAACAGGGCGCGCCTCGGAAAAAAGGACCGCGGCGACCTCGGGCTCTTCATCCCCCGGACCAGGACTGTCGCCGCTCTCGCCCTGGACATCCTCGGTCTCTCCAGGTTGAGCTTCAGCAACAGGCTCTTCGGGAGCCCCGCTCGAGTTCTCTTCTTTCGGCGGCTCTATTTCCGGCTGCTCAACCCGGGCCTCGTTGTCGTCGACCGGCTGATCGACAACCGTCTCCTGCGCGGGCTCCGGCCGAACTGCAACATAGAGATCCCAGTCAGCGAGACGGAGGTTCGAACGGACCGTGCTCTTCCAGGCAGGAGGGCTCTGCTCTCCCGGGCGCCTGTCACTGACAAAATACAGCGCCCCATCGTCAGGAGCCGGCGCGGGGTTCATCTCGTTCCATGGGGAGTTGACCCCCGGACCAAGATTTACAGGAAGCGACCAGCCGTCAGGAGTCTGCTCGCTGACCCAGATGTCGTAGCCGCCATACCCGCCATCACGATCCGAATAAAAATAGAGCCGGGATCCATCGGCACTGAAGGCCGCGCCCAGCTCACTCGCATCGCTGTTGACCGCGGCGAAGGGGATGGGCTCCACCCATTGTCCCTTTTCTTTCCTTGCAACCCAGAGATCAGCGTTGCTGCCGGGAAGATCACGGGTAAAGACCAGGGTCTCTCCGAAAGGCCCCACCCTGGGCTCGTAATCGTGAGAGCCAGGCATGCTGACCCCACCCTCTATGAGCCTGGGGTCTTCCCAGAGAACCGAGCGCAGGGATTCCTCGGCCTCCTCTTCAGGAGCCCGTAGATTCTGTCCATCGGTGTAATACCCGACGGTTCGCTCGATGATGAAGGGAAGCAGGAGCAGGCACAGCGCAAGCGGCAGGTACCAGCGAACTCGGAATTTCACTCGTGCCATATCCATGGCCTTCCTGTCTTAACGAATTTTCGCGCTCATCAATCGAGCTCCAGGCTCTTGCTGATCAGGTGCGGCTTGGCAATGCCGGCCCGCTCCGCTGCCTCAAGCGCTGAGGCAACGCCGCCGTAAATCACTCTCTTGTCGGGGCGAATCTGCACCTTCAGTTTGACTTTCTTCTTTTCAAGCTCTGTCTTGCGCTGCCGGAGCATGCCCACCAGTTGTTCAGCGCTGATTTTCTCGCCCAGCACGAAGAGGGCTCCATCCTGCTTGACGTTGATAATGATATTGTTGTCCATGTTGCGGCTCAGGCTGCCCGGGTTCCTGTTGCTCGGCAGCAGGACGTCCTGCTCACGCTCTCTCTCGGTGAAGGTCGTGGCGGTAAGAAAGAAAATGATCAACAGGAAGATCATATCGATCATCGGGGCCATGTTGAGCTGGAGATCTTCTTTCTCTTGCTCCATCTCAATCATTTACTTGCCGCCTTTTTCTTCCTCGCGGGCTTGCGCTTGCTACCGCGGAACTTTTCCACGAAATCCACAACGAGGTTGTCGATCCGGTGGACAAAGCCCTCCACCCTCGACATCATCCAGTAGTGGGTCATCAGGGTTGGAATCGCGACAACCAGGCCTCCGGCCGTCGTAACCAGCGCCTTGTAAATACCGGGGGCCAGGGCCTGGCCGGAGCCGAGCCCGGAGCTGGCAACCTCACGAAAGGCCTGGATCATGCCCGTTACGGTACCCAGCAGACCCAGCAGAGGAGCCACAGCGGCAATAACCGCGAACACCCTGATGTAACGACGCATCAGGTGGATCTCCCTCTGCGCCGTGTTGTTAACTGCTAATTCAATTTCTTCACGGGTCTCGCCGATATGCTGGACCGCGGTGCGAATAACCCGGGCTGCGCTGCCCGGGTTGGCTTCGCAGAGAGCCTCCACCTTGTCAGCGTCAAGCTTGCCCGGCTCCAGTTCCTCAATCTGCCTGGTAAAAACGGCTGGAACGATCCTGCTCGGACGCAGGTAGATCAGGCGCTCACCAAGAAAGGTGAGCCAGAGCAGGCTGCAGATCCCGATCGGGACCATCAGCCAACCGCCGGCAAAGGCGAAGTCGAGGTAGGATTCAGGATGTTCATCCTCGGCTGTCCCGCCATCTGCGCCGGCAACCGGTTGCCCAGTCGCCGCAGGTTCTTTCGCTGCATCCGCGCCCGCGGGTTGCCCACTGTTCTGCTGAGCAAGCACCAGCCCGGTACAGCACCAGGCCAGAACCATCAAAACAAGAAGCCTCGCAAAGAGCTGTCTATTCTTCATCTGAATCTTTTGTCCCCGATTGCAATCTCGTCTTGGCAGCTTTTGCCTCTACTGATTCAGGATAACCCTCAATCAACTCCTGCCACTGTGTCGCGGCGTTCTTGTTGTCACCATCGGCCTGGTAAGCGATCCCCGCCGCCAGCAGCGCCTTGCGAAACCAGTCCCTGTAAGGTCCATCGAAATCAAAACCGGCAACCACCGAGAGATATTCCCGGGCTGCCTTGCGGTATTTTTTCTGGTCCATACTGCACTCGCCGATCTGGAACTGCGAACGGGCGGCAACGACTGTTCCCGTCCCATCCACCACCTCCCGAAAGGCCTTGACCGCTCCATCGTAATCGTCCTGGAACTGAAGCGAATACCCGAGCGCGAAGAGCGCCTCGTACTGGAGGTCTCCCTCGGGGAACTCCTCAAGCAGCTTCTGCAGTACCTTCGTCGCCTCGGGGTATTCCCGCAGGCGGTTGTAACATTCGCCCATCCTGAAGAGGCTCTCCTCGTAGAACTCCCCGGCCTTCGGCTTGAGTTCACCCACCAGCAGACTGTAACGTTTAACCGCCTCACGCTCACCGGAACTGAGCATCCAACTCCTGGCTGCCTGGAAGGTGGCTCGCGGTGAAAGTTCACTAGCGCTGTTTTCAGACACCTTGTCAAAAAGAGCGCGAGCCTGTTCGAAATCTTCTTCTTCGAAGGCTGCGTACGCCAGTCCGAAGCGGCCTCGCTCCAGCAACTCTTTGCCGCCAGGGGCTTCTCCGTCCGCCGAGGCCTTTTCGATCAACTCGGAAAACCATTTTCGTGCCTCAGTGTAAGCCCCCTTGTTAAAGAGGTGCTGACCCAGTTCCAGCCGGGCCTCCCGGGAATGAATAGAAGCCGGATACTCACTGACCAGGGTTCTGTAGACCGCTTCCATGCGCGCAAGATGCTCATCTGCGGCCTTTGCCTCGGCCGAATCTTCTGCCGGAGGATCACCCTGTTCAGGTGAGAGGATCCCGCGCGCAAGAGCTCCGCTGGCCCATCCACGCAGGTAAAGAGCCTCGTCTCTGCCTGCTGCATCAGCCGGTCCATCACAAAGGGGAGCGACTGTCTTGAGCGCCTCCCCTGCATTTGCGGAATCAAGCTGCAGATAGGCAAGCTGGAGACGGACCTCCGATTCGTTGGAACTGCCGGGGAAGCTCTCCAGATAGGCCGCAAGGGCTCCGAGAGCATCCTCGCCGGCACCATTTTCGAGTAGGGCCATGGCCTGCTGGTAGCTCGCATCTACAGCAAGCTTCTCAACCTCACCGGGATCGCCTTTGAGTTCTCCAGCACGACCAACAGCGTCCTCCAGAAGGGGGAGGGCATCTTTGGGGCGCTCCAGCCTTCTGAGAATAACCGAGGCCTGCAAAAGGGCTCGGACGGCGAGTTCCTGGTCTTCGACTCCGGCACCAGTCGCCGCCTGGGCGTAATGCTTCTGCGCCTCCTCCATGTCCTCAAGCTCCACACAGGCTCCCGCCAGCGAAAAGCGAATCCTGGTAACGAGCTTATGGTCAGGGTGGAGCGCCAGGAAAGATGTGTAGCTCTCCCGCGCACCCTTCCATTCACCGGCAGCCTGGTAACAGAGCCCCTGGTTGATCCGGGCCGTGGGGATGTGCCGCGCAGCCGACTTCCCTGGGACAGCCGCGGCGCGTTGGAGATAATCAGCAAAGAGTTTGGCCGCCCGTTGCAACCTCTTGATAACCGCAGGGTCATCAGCGGCAGCCCGGGGAAGCTGGGCCAGGCTGTCAGCGAGGAAAAAAGGCAGCTCGATATACTCCTGCGCTTCCTTTCCTGAGGCAGAGGGCAGCACTTTGTCGAGGGCTGAAGAGGCCTTCTCGAAATCGTCGCTATAGTAACTGGAAACGCCGGAGAGATAGCTCAAGCGTACCTTTTCAGCGGGATCCTCGCTCAGTGCGGCAGCCTGCTCATAATACACCGCGCCCATAGCGCGTTCAGCCGGATCGAGAACCCCGGCGGGTGCCTGCAGGGCGTTCCTCCCCGAAAGTTTCAGGATATCTCCGGTAAAACGGCCGGGTGGCGTTTTGTAGGAATCCCGGTAGGTCTTGGCCGCCACCGCGCACTCCTTGTGGCTGCCGGCATTGAACAATGCCTCGGCATGCTTGAAGAGCGCCTCCTCCTGGAGCCTGGGGAGAGGTTTTCCTATGTCACCGGTAACCTCTTTGAAGGCAACGGCAGCGTCTGCGAAAGATTCCTTTCTCTTGTCCTTATCCTCTTCACTGAAGGCAACCTGGAACTTCGCCTCAGCCCGCCAGTAGACCACCTGGACCAACCTGGTCGCAGCCTTGACACTGGTGAGATCCGCCAGGATCTCCTTGCGACAAAACCCGATGGCGTTCTCGAGAACCCCGGCTGCTTCCAACGGCGCCGGGTCCTCCTGCAGCAGGAGAGCCTGCCCCCAGCACAGAAGAGCCTGGGACTTGAAGAGAGCTGCCGATTCCGCATCCGCCCCACCGGAACTGTAGGCTCCAAGCTTGACGGCGGCGGCTGAGTAGGAGCCTCCATTGAAGAGAGAGATCCCCTCGTAATAGACCGCCCTGGCGGCAAACTTGTGCCTGGGGTAGGCCTTTAAAAACGCGGCGAATTCGGTCGCGGCATTCGATAGCAGGGCTGCCCCACCTGCTCCAGCCGACGAGCTCGATTCAAAAAGGGAGATTGCCCGGTAATAACTTGAATCGGCTGCCTGCGGAGCCTTGGCGGTAATGAGATCAGAATAATGCTTATTGGCCTGTTGCCATTCTGAGCGCCGATGGAGAATCCTGGCCAGGAGCCAGGTCGCATCCGCCCACAGAGAGCTTTCCTTCATGGCCGGCGCGGCCAGGGCGCGAAGGCTGGCAAGGGTGGCCTTCTCATCCGGCTGCGTACCGGCCTTTTCGGCCGCCCGGTCGAGTTGGTAATTCCCCAATCCCAGGAAATACAATCCCCTGTCGTAACCCGTTACCTTCTGGTACTGCCCGGCACTGGTCAGTAAGAGCCCCAGCACCTGGACCACCTGCTGGTGCTGGCCCGCATTGTAGTGCGCCTCACCCTGGGAGGTGAACGCCATCAGGTGAGCTGAAAGCGCCGCCGGACGCTGGCCGCCAGCCACCGTCTTGAGAGCCGCCAGGCGAATCGCGGCACACTGTCCATAAGCAGCCGCAGCTTCGCCATATCGCCCCGAAGCCTTGGGAGAAGCCTCGGCAAGAGCCTCAAGGGACCGCCCGAGATAGAAATTGGCATCTCCTGACCAGCGGCTTCCCTTCTGGGCACCCGCTATTTTCAGATCAGCAACCGCCTTTTCATGCTGCTTGAGCCTGTTGAAACAATAGCCCCTGGCAAAATGCGATTCCAACGCATCTTCATGCTTGGGATAACGCTTGATGAAATCGCCAAAGGTGGCCGCCGCATCCTGCCAGTTCTTCTGCCTGTAAAGGCGGCTGGCAGTATTGAAAAGAATAGCTGCCTGCCTGTTCTTTTGAGTGCTCTTCTTTTGAGTACTCTTCCTGGTGTCTTGGGAGAAAACCTCGGGGGAAGTGAAAAGAACCAGCAGTAAACACAGCACCCTGCACATGGCGGACGCACTGCAGACCTGAAAACTGCAAACAGTCTTCATCTCTTTGAACTCCTTCTATTTACTGCACTTCTATTTGAGGGTCTCAACCGGTATTTGAGGGTCTCAACCGGGAAGAAGCTTATTTTTTCACACTATGAACTTCACTTCCAACCCTTTTGAACCAGTTCAGCATCTTGGGGACGGCAGGAATCTCCAGGCGCCCTCCTCGGCGCTTGTTTGAAATACACCGATTGGATTAGAATGGGGGTTCGCTTTTCAAAAACAAGCAACCTTCTGAAAGAAAACGAGGAACGAACATGACTGAGAAAGCAAACCGTCGTGAATTCATGGGGCGTAGCGTACTGATCGGTGCAGGACTTGGCCTGGGCTCTCTTGCCGAGTTACCAGAAACCGAAGCCGCAGCGACTCCTGCCGCAAAAGCTCCCCTCTACAAGATCTCCCTGGCCCAGTGGTCCCTCCACCGGACCCACCGCTCAAAGAAGCTCGACAACCTCGACTTCGCCAAAACAGCCAATTCCCTGGGGATCGACGCTGTCGAATACGTCAACCAGTTCTTCAAGGACAAGGCAAAGGACAAAAAGTACCTCGCGGAGATGAAGAAGCGCGCCGCGGGAGAGGGTGTCTACAGCGTCCTGATCATGATTGACGGCGAGGGCGCGCTCGGCGACCCGAAGGACGCGGGCCGCACCGGGGCCATAGACAGGCACAAGAAATGGGTTGAGGCCGCCGCCTATCTCGGCTGCCACTCGATCCGGGTGAACGCCAGCAGCCGAGGCTCGTATGAAGACCAGGTCAAGCTGGCCGCCGATGGCCTGCGCAGGCTCACCGAGTTCGCGAAGCCGTACGGAATCAACGTGATTGTCGAAAATCACGGAGGACTCTCCTCTAACGGCGCCTGGCTCGCCAGCGTCATGAAGACCGTCGACCACCCTGGCTGCGGAACCCTGCCGGACTTCGGCAACTTCCATCTCGGCGGCGGCAAGCAGTACGACCGCTACAAGGGCGTCACAGAGCTCATGCCCTACGCCAAGGCGGTGAGCGCCAAGTCGCATTCCTTCGATGACGCGGGCAATGAGACGAGAACCGACTTCATGAAGATGATGAAGATCGTCATCGACGCGGGCTACCACGGCTACGTCGGCATCGAATGGGAAGGCGGCAAGCCCGGCGAGATCGAGGGCATCAAACTCACCAAGAAACTTCTCGAGACCTGCCGCGACAAGCTCAGCGGAGCCTGAGAGAGGATAGCCTGGATTGCCCGAGAGAACTCAATACCGCGAACTGACCTGGGCCAGCCTGGTCGGGGGGACCCTGGTCGGGCTGCTCCTCAACATGGGGATCTGCTTTGCCGGGCTCCAGATCGGCTTCACCATCGTCGGCTCGACGGTGGCGGCTGTGCTCGGTTTCGGGCTCCTTCGCGGCGTGCTTCGCAAGGGCTCCATCCTGGAGGTGAACATCTTCCAGACCGTTGCCTCGTCCGTCAACACCGTCAACGCAGGGGTCATCTTCACCATCCCGGTCCTCTTCCTGATGGACCTGCAGGAGAAAATCGACTACCAGGCCCTGGCGCTCGCCGTCACCGCGGGCTCCATCCTTGGCGTCGTGATGATCATCCCTCTCAGAAAACAGATTATCGAGCTCGAGCGCCTGCGCTTCCCCAGCGCCGTAGCGGTCGCGGCCATACTCAAGAGCCCCGGCGCGGGAGTCGAGAAGGCCTACCTGCTTGTGCTCGGAATCCTGGTCTCTGCTGGCGTCAGCCTGGGAACCATCCTGAGCGGAGTTGATTCCGTCGACGTCGGCCAGTTCCTCGGCCTGCCGGCCGGCATCCACTTTGTCTTTGCCATCAGCCTGCTGAGTTTTGGAGCGGGATATCTCGCCGGAAAACCGGGACTGGCGATCCTCTATGGAACCCTGCTGAATTTCTGGTTCCTGATCCCGCTTTGCATCACCTTCGGCTGGGTACCGGAAGAATTCGCGGGGACGAGCCTCCTGGCACTGAGCTACGAAGATGTGGATGGCTTTATCCACAAATTCCAACACTTCACCTCGCGCCACCTTGGCATCGGCATGATCCTCGGCGGAGCCATCGCGGGTATCGCGATCGCCTTGCCGGCCCTCAAGGCGGCGATCGCCAGCCTTCGTTCGCCTCCGGAGGATGGCCACCGGGAGGAGGTCTCACTCAAGACCCTCAACACCGGATTGGCTATCGGTTTCCTGCTCCTGCTGGTAGCGACGAAGCTCTCAGGCGGGGAAAACGTCAGCTGGCCGCAGGCTGTTCTCGCCGCAGCGGTCGGGGGCATCTGGCTCTGGCTCTCCGGCCTGGTCGTCGCCCAGACCACTGGCCGAACTGACTGGTCCCCCCTCTCCGGCCTGGCCCTGCTTGCCACCGTGATCATGATGGTCATCCTTGGAACCGACAACAATGGAATCATACCGGCGGTCACCGTCGGCGCGGCGATCTGCGTTGCCACATCGATGTGCGCCGACATGATGGCCGACCTGAAGACGGGCTACCTCATTGGCAGCCGCCCCGCCCGCCAGCAGGTCGCCCAGATCGCGACCTGCTGGATGGGTCCGGCCGTCTCCGTCGCTACCGTCGTCCTGCTCTGGAACGCCAACGCCTTCGGACCGGAACAGGCAGAAATACTCTATGAGCGAAAGGCGGCCGAAGGGCCTGAGGCTCTCACCGCCTATGAACAGGCTGGAGGAAGTGAAACCACCCTCGCCAAGGGTATCCCGCAATTAGGAGCCCCCCAGGCGGCGGCGCTCGAGAGCGCGATCAGGATGGTCCAGAAAGCGACCTCCGGCTCTGACCAGGCAGGCGCCGCAGACGGAGAAAGCATCGTTGAACGCCTCGAAAAGGGCGGCATACCGATCTACAAGTACATCGCCGGGGCGGCGATCGGCCTGCTGGTCTCCCTGCTGATTTCACCGGGCCTCGGCGTGATGATCGGACTCTCTCTCTACCTGCCGTTTGAGTACATGATCGTCTTCGGCCTCGGGGGACTTTTGAGCATCTTCATCACCCGGAAATTCGGCGCGCGCCTCGCCGAGGACAAGGGCGTCCCCATCGCCGCCGGACTGATCGTGGGAGACGCGCTCGTCGGCATCGTCCACGCCATCTACAAGGTCGCCGCCATGAGCCTGGGAGGTTGAGGAAATGAAGACCATCATCCAGCTTTTCATCATCATAGGCTTCTGCGCCGCCTCGCTCGGGGCCGCGGGGCTTGGGAAGCCCTCCGCCGCGGATTCGCTCAGCCAGTCGATGGCCCTGACGATCTTAATCACGGGATCGCTTCTGCTGGTCGTCTGCGGCATCCTCACGAGGTCATTGAAAAAACCTGCTGGCAACGGTGAAACCGAAACCGATGAGCCTGCGGATGACATCGCCTCCTTGCTTGCGAAAATCGGCAACGAAATCCGCGAGCTCGATGACTCCAGCGCCGGGCTCTCGCCGACCGAACTGACCGAACGAATCAACTCCCTGCTGAAAAACCAGTACTTCGATCTCACCTCGAGACACGAAGAGCTTGCCGCGCTGCTGGGCTTCTCGGTCTACGCGACCATCTGGGACGGGGTAGCATCCGCTGAGAGGCTCCTGTTGAGGGCCTGGAGCATGGCGACCGATGGGCATCTCGATGAAGCTTTACAAGAGTTACCGAGGGCGAGATCCCATATCGAACGTGCCTGCGCCGCCATGACGAAGACCGAATCCGGCGCAGGCGTCAAGCAAGAGTTCGCCAAGGCCGAAGCTGACGATCCAGGCGAGACTCAGGACTGACCCCTTTCAGTCCCGCAGCGACTCGACAAAGAACTTCACCAGCTCGTCCTTTGTCTCCCCTTCAATGGCGTGCAGGTGCCTGGCCCCTGGCACTTTCAGAAAACGCTTCGGCTCGGGAGCCGCCTCGAAGAGCTCGAGACCATTGGAGATTCTCACCAGCCCATCCGCATCACCGTGAATGAACAACAAGGGCACCCCCTCCAGCTCAGCCAGGGAGTCCTCCGGATCGTGGTCGGAGCTTACCGTGAGCCAGACCAGGGGTTTTGTCAGAAAGGTCCCGCCCAATACCGAATTGGCAACATTGCGATAGCTCAGGAACGAGCTGTCGATCGCGACAGCTCGAACGCCCTCGGTCGAGCCCTCGCCAAGGGCCGCCAGGGCGCAGGCGCCACCGAGGCTCTGCCCCAGCACCAGCAGGCGGTCGCCATCGATATCCTCGCGACTGCGGATATAAGCAAGTGCCGCCCTGGAATCAGCGATGACCCCCGGGCGCTTCGGATGGCCGCCTGATTTCCCATAGCCGCGATAGTCAAAGAGGAAAACGTTGAAGCCGCGCCCTGCCAGCCAGTCGACCAGGCCAACATGGGCGGTGAGATTCCGGGCGTTGCCGTGAAAATGAACAACCGTACCGACCGCGGCCCGGCCTTCCCCTGGCTTCAGCAGCCAGCCGTGAAGCTCTGTGCCATCTTCACTCCTGAAGCGAACCTCCTCTACCGGGACGTCGAGGTCCGAAGGAGCCCTGTACTGCCGCGAGGTGGGATAGTAGAACAGGCGATTGCAGCCCACCATGTAGGACACCCCGCAGAAAAGTAGCAGAAAAACAAGACCCCTGGTCAAGGCGGTTCGCACAGCTCGCCCCTTCTTATTCTTTATCACTTTGAATCTTCATCAACCCTCACTGGCGCTGCGGGGCTCCGGGTATCATAATCGCCGCTTCCATGGTTGAAAACGACATCCCGGAAAAACCAGCACAAGACCTGAATGACCTCGACACCGGGGCCGATGCCCTGCGCCATCTGCTGGATCGCACGGGGGAACGGCTGGCCGGTTTTATCTCATCGCTTCCCGACCAGCCTACCGACTCGAGCGGGCTTTTCGACCCGAAGGCCGAGTGGCTCAAAGCCTCCCTGCCCAGCTCTCCAACCGATGCCGAGGCGATCCTCTCCTTTCTCTTCGATGAGGTCATCCCGGCGGCTTACAACCCGGCCAGCCCCGGGTACCTGGCCTACGTACCCGGCGGAGGTCTGTTCTCCGCCGCGCTGGGAGAGCTCATCGCCGGCACGGTCAACCGCTACACCGGCTGCTGGGCCTCCGCCCCGGCAGCGGTCGAGCTCGAGACCCAGGCCATTCGCTGGCTGGCTGAGATGATGGGCATGCCCGAGGGGTCGCTCGGCGTACTGACCTCCGGTGCCTCCATGTCGACTCTCATCGCGCTGGTGGCGGCGCGCGAGAAGCACCTGGGGGAAGAGCTTCGCCGGGGAGTGATCTATTCATCGAGCGAGATCCACCACTCGATACCCAAGGCCGCCCGAATCGCCGGCCTGGCAGAAAAAAATCTGCGCCAGGTGGCTGTCGATGAGAATTTTCGCATGCGCCCCGAAAAACTGCAGGAGGCCATCTGTGCGGACCGCGAAGCCGGCCTGCTGCCTTTTTTCGTCTGCTCGAGCGCCGGAACCGTCAACACCGGCTCGATCGACCCGTTAGCTGAAATTGCCCGGGTGGCGACCGAGGAAGGTCTCTGGCACCACGTCGATGGCGCCTACGGAGCGGCCTTCCGACTGGTGCCGGAGCTTGCGGACGCTCTCAGCGGCATGGGCCTGGCGGACTCGCTCGCCGTCGACCCCCACAAGGGTCTCTTCCTCGCCTACGGTACCGGCGCCCTGCTGGTGAGAGACATGGCGCCACTGCGCGACGCCTTCCAATCAAGCGCCTCCTACATGCCGGACATGCAGAGCGGCGAGCGCTACGACTTCTGCGAATTCACCCCGGAACTTTCCCGCGAATGGCGCGGCCTCAGGCTCTGGCTGCCTCTCAAGCTCCATGGGGTCGATGCCTTCAGGGAATCGCTCGCCCTCAAACGTCAATTGACCCTGCGGGCATGGGAGCATCTCAGCGCCATCGAAGATGTGGAGATTCCGGCCGCGCCCGACCTGACCCTCTTCATTTTCCGCCAGCGATTCAGCGGCTGTGAAGCTTCAGAGGAAGATGCCCGCAACCAGGCACTGCTCGAGAAGATCAACAGGCGGCAGCGGGTCATGCTGACAGGCACGATCGTCGATGGACGATTCTACCTGCGCATGTGCATCCTGCATCTGCGCACCGATCACTCCAGGCTGGATGAGGCGCTCTCGATCATCTCCAGCGCCTTGAAAGAGCTTCGCGAAGGTTGAACAACGGCTCAGCTCTCGAGCTCCCCGCTGACACACCGGCAGGCGGCCGTCATATCGGACTCGCTCAGACCCGCGTCCACCAGCTGCTGGTAGACTCCAAAGGCCGCCTCGGCTGCCCTGACCGACAACCCTGATTCTTTCCCCTGGCGGGTAATAATCGAGAGATCCTTCAGGATGTTGCGCAGCGGGGCGCCGGGCTCATCGTAGCCTTCACGCGCGATGATCGGCCCGCAACGCTCAAGCATCCGGCTCTGCCCCCAGGCATTCGCCAGCAGATCCTGCAATTTCTCAAGATCAACCCCTACCTGGCGCGCCATGGTCAGAGCCTCGCAGCAGGCAAGAGAGTTAACCCCCACCATCAGCTGGTTCGCGAGCTTCGCCGCAGTACCGGCTCCCGCCGGCCCCATGTGCACCACATTCGAGCCCATCGCATCGAATACCGGCCGAGCCCTCTCGAAAATATCGGGTTCTCCACCCGCCATGATCGCCAGTGTTCCGGCGCTTGCGCCCTCCGGCCCGCCGCTGATCGGAGCGTCGAGAAAGCCGGCGCCCTGCGCCCCACAGGCGGCGTGCAGATCACGCGAGGTGGCGAGATCGACAGTACCGTGATCAACGAATATTTTCCCCTCAACGGTATCGTCTACAACGCCCTCTTCACCCATGAAGAATTCCCGGCCGGAGATGATATCGGCGAGACACACCAGCACCAGGTCGGCCTCCCGCACGAGGTCCCGCGGTGCATCCATGACCACCGCGCCCTCGATCGCCTCCGCCTTCGCCCGGGTGCGATTGTAGACAAATAACTCGAATCCGCCCTGGAGCACATTCCGAGCCATACCGCCGCCCATATTGCCAAGGCCCGCGAAACCAACCTTCATGATATTCCCCTGTTAAAGAACCCGTTATCTGCAAGATTGACAGGAATCCCTGCCAATCCTCTATATACTTCTTTCCATGCCGCCGGAGACCAATAAACCCGATAAATACCTGCTGTACCAGAGCTCGGTCCAGAACCCGGTCTACGAAGTCAACTTCATGCGGAGGGTCTATCGAAAGATCCGCGGTCGATCGCCGCTGCTGCTGCGCGAAGACTTCTGCGGCACCGCCGTCCTCGCCTGCGAGTGGGTCCGCATGATCCGCGGAGGCCGGGCCGTTGGAGTCGACCTCGATGAAAGTACGCTGCAGTGGGCAGCCGAAAACAACATTGCGCGGCTGGGAGCGAAGGCCGAGGGGATCGAACTCGCGTGCTGCGATGTGCTCACGGCCGCGAACTATGAATCCGACATCGTCACCGCCTTCAACTTCTCCTACTGCGTGTTCAAAGAGCGGGAAATCCTGCTTTCCTACTTTCGCAAGGTACACGAAACGCTGAGCTCCACCGGAATCTTCTTTCTCGACCTCTACGGCGGCCCGGAGGCGCAGGTCATCCAGGAGGAAAGCCGGGAGGTCGATGAAGAGGGTCTGCGTTTCAGCTATGTCTGGGACCAGGCGGACTACAATCCCGTGACGGGTGAAACGGTCTGCCACATCCACTTCGATCTTC
>CBFHWB010000117.1:0-14025 GCA_965659285.1 Planctomycetota bacterium
ATCATGCCATCGAAAAGGGCCCTGCCACGGTCGTAATGGACCCTGGCAGCGGCCGTATTGTCTCCCGGCCCAGGCAGGATAAAAGGTGTGGAGCAGGAAGCGCTCAGCAGGGCAACCGCGAGTGAGAGATTTGTAAGAGATCGGGTCAAGTTGCTGACTTCTTTTCAGTGAGTATGGTCACCGTTATGGTAACAGGCCATCCTCTTGCCGCCAGCCAAAGTGGAATTCCCAACCGATATACGGCATACGCACAACCTGTGCGATGTACGTTTTCTTTGCGGGAGGCCTTATACTAACGCTGATGGCCATCCCAGATAACGCACATCACGAACAGGATCCCGAGTTGGACGGGAAACAAGCCGAGACCGGGGAGGTTGAGGGTGAGGACGATCTCCCGGAGCTCCTTCCCGCCAGTAACAACCGGGCCAGCTTCATCAGGAAATGCGTCTCAGTGGCTTGCGGGATGGTTCTTATTCCCCTGGGCCTGCTGGGGATTCTTCTGCCCGGAATTCCGGGTACTCCAGCTTTCCTGGTCGGGGTGGCCATGGTCTCCGTTGCCAGCGACCCCTTGCGGCGCTGGATCAATTCCCGCGACAGGCGTCTTTCGCGCAAGTGGAGATTATTTTTGCGCAAGTTCCAGTAAGAGAAGCGGTCTTCAGCTTTGCCTTTCTCTTATCCAGCTAAATATATCGGTCCGGCCGGGCTCTTGGCCGTAGGATGACCCCGCAATGATAATTCAATACCTGCAGGATGATGTCGTCCTCTATACCTGCATTGTCTTTTCCATCGTGGTCTCCGTGGTTCTTCATGAGTTGGCTCATGGGGTGGCGGCGATCTGGCAGGGGGATCGCACGCCCATCGAGCTGGGACATATGACCCTCAACCCCATGGTGCACATGGGGGGGATGTCGCTGGTGGCGGCGTTTGTCATCGGCATGGCATGGGGCGCGATGCCGGTCACGCCTCACCGATTCAGGCATGGGCGCCTTGGAGATGTCCTGGTCTCCCTCGCAGGACCCGTCACCAACGCCCTGCTGGCAGTTGTGGCGCTGGCGGCCCTGGGGATTCTCAAGGCTTCTGAGCCGGCCCCCGGGCTCGAGACCAACCTGCGGACACTGCTCTGGACATTAGGATATTTGAATATCGTCCTGGCGATTTTCAACCTGGGGCCGGTGCCTCCCCTCGATGGGTCAAGGGTATTGAGTGGTGTCAGTTCGCGTTACAGGAGATTCGTTGACAACCTCGAGCACCCCGAAAACCTGTTCTTCGGCTATTTTATTCTGATCATGGCGCTTGAGCGAACCGAGTACGGTCTCTGGGCATTCTCTTTGGACCTCGCGGCAGGTTTTGTAAACTATATCGAATTACTGTTGGTGTGAATTAAGGACAGAGACTTACCCGTCATGAGACATTTTTCCGCTTCTTTGCCAGTGTTCTATCTTTTGGCGCTTTGTTATTGCCTGTTTGAGCCATGCGAGTCCCGGGCCCAGTCGTTTGATGAACTGAAGCCGGCCAACTGGCACCACTGGCGCGGGCCTGCCGCCACCGGGGTTTCGAAGACGGCGAAGCCGCCTTTGAGCTGGAGTGAAGACAGGAACATCCAGTGGAAGGTCGCGCTGCCCGGCAATGGGACCTCCACGCCGATTATCTGGAAGGACAGGGTTTACCTCCTGTGCGTGATCGACACCGGCAAGGTTGATCCCTCCCTGCCGAAGGCAGAGGATCAACCGAAGCGTGTCTTCGGGATCACCTTTCCCAATACCGTTCAGCGGTTCGTGGTGCTCTGCCTGAACCGAAAGACCGGCAAGGAAATCTGGCGCCGCATGGCGGGGGAAGGAATTCCGCACGAGGGACACCACGGCGATAATGACTTCGCCTCCGCTTCACCGACCACCGATGGCGAGCGGCTCTACTGCTGGTTCGGTTCCGCAGGGCTGTACTGTTACGACCTCGAGGGAGAAAAGCTCTGGGAACGGAATCTCGGCAAGGTGCATATGGGCGCAAGCCTTGGCGAGGGTTGTTCGCCGGTTATTCACGATGGAAGGTTGGTGATCGTGCGTGACCAGGCGCGCCAGTCGTCCGTTCATGTGCTCAATGCGAAAACAGGCAAGACGCTGTGGGAGAAGAAGCGGGAGGAGCCCAACGCCTGGGCAACGCCCGTGGTCGTTCGCCACAGCGGGCGGACCCAGGTCGTTGTGCCGGCTTCGAAGATGGTGAGATGCTATGACCTCGAGAACGGAAAGATCATCTGGCAGTGCGGCGGGCTGACGGGCAACGTGATCCCCTCCCCCGTCATCAGCGGCGACCTCGTCTGCTGCATGAGCGGCTACCAGGGCTATTCCCTCCTGGCCCTGCCGCTGTCGGCGAAGGGGGATATCTCGAAAACAGAGTCCATCGCCTGGAGCAAAAATCGCGGAACGCCCTATGTGCCATCCCCGGTCGAGTACGACGGCATGCTCTATTTCACCCAGTCTAACCGAAATATTCTCACCTGCCTGGCGACGCAGACCGGCGATGTGATCATTGACCGTACCCGTCTTCCCGGCCTGTCGAATATCTATGCATCTCCTGTGGGCGCCGATGACCGGATCTACTTCACCGGCCGGAGCGGCACCACGCTGGTGCTCAAACGCTCGAAGAAGCTCGAGGTGCTGGCGACCAACAAGCTAGATGAACGCTTTGACTCTTCGCCCTCCCTGGCGGGGAACCAGCTCTTCCTTCGTGGGCGAAAGTTTCTTTACTGCATCGCAGAGCAGAAGTGATTTCATGAAGCCAAATTCGACAAGACACGGGCTCTTTCTGCCGGTTTTCCTTTTTCTCCTGGCGCTCGCGCTGCCTGTCTGTTCAAAGGAGCGCCCCAACATCCTTCTCTTCTTCATCGATGACATGGGCTGGGGCGACTTCTCCTGTTTCGGAAACAAGGATGCCAGCACTCCGGAAATCGACCGGATGGCCGCCGAGGGCATCCGGTTTGAGCAATTCTATGTGAACTCGCCGATCTGCTCATCTTCGCGTACGGCCATCTCAACGGGCCAGTATCCCCAGCGCTGGAAGATCACCTCCTACCTGAGCAACCGCGATCACAATAAGAAACGCGGCATGGCCCAGTGGCTCGATCCGAAGGCGCCCATGCTGGCGCGCTCCCTGCAGCAGGCCGGCTACGCCACCGGGCACTTCGGCAAGTGGCACATGGGTGGGCAGCGAAACGTCGCTGACGCGCCGGCTATAACCGACTACGGCTTTGACGAATCGCTGACCAACTTCGAGGGTATGGGGCCGAAGCTGCTGCCGCTGGTGCTCAAGCCGGGGCAGAAGGAGCCCGGTAAGATCTGGGGCGACGCCGAGCGGCTCGGCGAGGGCTACCGCTGGATGCTTCGGTCGAAGATCACCGGGGGGTTTGTCGATGCCGCGATCTCTTTCATCGCGAAGGCTCGAAACGATAAGAAACCCTTCTACATCAACCTCTGGCCGGATGATGTTCATAGCCCGTTCTGGCCGCCGGTTGACAAATGGGCTGACGGCAAGCGGGGTCTGTACCACTCTGTTCTGCAGGAGATGGATCGCCAGTTCGGCAAGCTCTTCGAACTCATCCGGGGAGATGCCGCGCTGAGAGAGAACACCCTGGTGCTGATCTGTTCCGACAACGGCCCGGAACGCGGCGCCGGCTCGGCCGGGCCCTTCCGCGGGTTCAAGACCCATCTCTACGAGGGAGGGGTCAGGTCTTCGCTGATCGCCTGGGGGCCGGGGGTGCTCAAAAAGAAGAACCACGTTGACAGCAAGACGGTCTTCACGGCCATCGATCTCGTTCCGACGCTGCTGAAATTGACCGGGGTACCGACGCCGAAGGGGGCGAAATACGATGGCGAGGAGCTTCCCGGCGCGGTGTTAGGCGAGGGGGGCTCGCGCAAGGCGCCGATCTTCTTCAGGCGGCCTCCGGACAGGGACGCCTTCTACGGCGACAACGATCTTCCCGACCTGGCGATTCGCGAGGGCAATTGGAAGCTTCTTTGCGAATACGACGGCAGCGAGCCCGAGCTCTACGATCTCTTCTACGACCCCGGTGAAGAGGAGTGCATGGCCAATAAGCATCCGGATATTGTCGAGCGCATGGCGAAGAAGCTCATCGACTGGCACAAGTCGATGCCGCCGGACAACGGCGCTGACTTCGTCCGCAAGCCGAAGGCGAAGAAGAAGAAGCGCGGCTGAGTTCTGCACCATCTCAGGCGAGGAGTTCGCTGACGACCTCTCCGTGGACATCTGTCAGGCGGAAATCCCTGCCCTGGTGGCGGTAGGTGAGCTTCTCGTGATCGACCCCGAACTGGTTCAGGATCGTCGCGTTGAGATCGTGGATATGGACCGGCTTGTCGACGACGTTGTAGCTGAAGTCATCGGTTTCACCGTAGACGATGCCTCCCTTGATGCCGGCGCCAGCCATCCACTTGGTGTAGCACCGCGGATGGTGATCCCGCCCGTAGTTCTTGGTCGACAGTCCGCCCTGGCAGTAGATGGTTCGTCCAAATTCGCCTCCCCAGATGACCAGGGTGTCGTCGAGCATACCGCGCTGCTTGAGATCCTGGACGAGCGCCCAGGATGGACGGTCTACGATGCCGCACTGGCGGCGAATATCTTTCGGCAGGTTGCCGTGCTGGTCCCACTGCCGGATGAAGATCTGGGTGAAGCGAACGCCGCGCTCAGCGAGCCGTCTCGCGAGCAGGCAGTTGGCGGCGAAGGTTCCGGGCTTCTTGACCTCGGGGCCATACATCTCGAGGGTGGCCTTGCTCTCGCCGGAGATGTCTGTGAGCTCAGGAACAGAGGTCTGCATGCGGTAGGCCATCTCGTATTGTGAGATCCGGGCCTGGATTTCCGGGTCGCCGACAGCGGCGAAACGCTCCCGATTCAGACGGCCAAGCTCGTCGAGCATCTTTCGCCGCATGGCGTCAGACATGCCGGCGGGATTTGACAGGTAGAGGACCGGGTCGCCGGTCGATCGCAGGCTGACTCCCTGGTGCCGGTTTGAGAGGAAGCCCGCGCCCCAAAGCCGGGAGTAGAGCGCCTGGCCGCCGAAACCCCCATTGACCGTTGAGTGGAGCACCATGAAGGCCGGCAGGTTGTCGTTCATGCTTCCGAGGCCGTAGGACATCCACGCTCCGGCGCTGGGGCGCCCGGGAAGCTGACTCCCGGTCTGGATATAGGTGATGGCGGGGTCGTGGTTGATGGCCTCGGTATTGACGGTCTTGATGACCGCGAGATCATCTACCATTTGCGCGGTGTGGGGCAACAGCTCACTCACCCAGGCTCCGTGGGAGCCGTGCCGGTTGAACTTGAAGATCGAGGGCGCGACGGGGAACCTCTTCTGGCCGGATGTCATGGTCGTGATCCGCTGGCCGTTGCGGATCGAGTCCGGCAGATCCTTGTTGTAGTACTCCTTCATCCCGGGCTTGTAGTCCCACATGTCGAGCTGCGAGGGAGCTCCGGACATGAAGAGGTAGATGACCCGCTTGGCCTTCGGGGCGAAGTGCGGCAGGCCGGGCAGGCCCGCTTTTGTCTTGTTCTCCGCGAAGAGGTCCGGGTTGACAAGCGAGGCGAGAGCCGCCGTCCCGATTCCGCCCGCTGTTCGGGAGAAGAAGTGACGCCTGGTCTCTACGAGGCCGGCCTCGAGCAGCGGATCCATCATTTGCTCTTTGATGTTCATGATTTCCTTTTTCACCCAGCGCCAGGCGGCGCCGAGTGAAGCTATCCCTTGGTTACTGTTTCACTCAGGTTGAGGAGCAGGTGGGTGACCATCGTCCAGGCCGCCAGCTCGTTTGCATCCAGCTTCTGGTCGCGTGGCGATTCGCCCACGGCGAGAAGCTTGGCGGCCGAACCTGAACTGGCCTTGAATTCAACCACGTATTCCTTGTAGATCCGGGCAAGCGCAGCCAGCTCGGAGGCTCCGGGGCGTCGGCCCAGGGCCGACCGGAAGGCGAAGGCCGCCCGGTCTTCAACTCCAGCGCCGCCCTCACGGACGACCCTCTCGGCGAACTTCCTGGCAGCCTCGAAAAACTGCACATCATTCATCAGCACAAGAGCCTGCAGGGGCGTGTTGGTTCGCGCGCGTCGGACCTGGCAGGTCTCCCTGTTGGGCGCATCGAAGGTCTCCATCGAAGGAGGAGGGGAGGTGCGCTTCCAGAAGGTGTACATGCTGCGTCGGTAGAGCTTGTCTCCCTTGTCCTGCTTGAACACGGAGGTGTTGCTTCCACCGAAGCCGACCGGCTTCCAGAGTCCCGGCGGCTGGTAGGGCTTGACGCTCTTGCCGCCGATCTGTTTGTTCATGAGACCGCTGAGGGCGAGCGCCTGGTCCCGGATCACCTCGGCATCGAGCCGGAAGCGGGGGCCGCGCGCCAGCAGGCGGTTTTCGGGGTCAGCGGCCAGCTTGTCCTTGTCGATCCTGGAGGATTGCTGGTAGGTCGCCGAAAGGACGAGCTGTGAGAGGAGACGTTTTACATCCCAGCCGGAGCCGACGAAATCCATCGCCAGCCAGTCGAGCAGCTCCGGGTGAGAGGGGTGCTCTCCCTGGACCCCGAAGTCTTCAGAGGTCCGGACCAGGCCGGTACCGAAGAGCTGCTGCCAGAGCCGGTTGACTGTCACTCGGGCGGTCAACGGGTGGCTGGGTTGCACCAGCCACTGCGCGAGTCCGAGCCGGTTGGCGGGGGCATCCTTGACCGGGGGAGCGAGCCAGGCCGGCACCGCGGAAGAGACTTTTTCCCGCTTTTCTGTATATTGCCCGCGTTCGAGCACGTAGGCCTGGCGCGGACTCTTACGGTCCTCCATGACCATGCTGGAGGGCATGTTCTTTTGGATCGCGGCAAGCTTGTTGCTGATGATCTTCTGTTTTGAAAGCTGCTTGGCGATCCGGCCTCGTGAGTCAGGATGGACGTGTCGCAGGAAATGCCGGGTTACCAGCTTTGCCTGGGCGTCCGTGCGCTTGGTTTTTTCTACCTTCAGCGCCTTCTGGACCTCGGCCGGGACACCAGAGTAATTGTCCTGGACGGTGAATTGTTCCCAGGCGTGTTGCGAACGCTTCTGCTGCTGGGAGAGCGAGATCGAGACAATGCCTGCCTTGTCCCAGTGAACCGTGCCGTTGACCTGGGTGAAGGCCCATCCGTTGAGCTGGGCTCCGGGTTTGAGTCCAACGACCTTGGCCGGAACCTCGAGCCGCACCCATTTTCCGGTTTCAGGGAGCTTACCCATCTGATGGTTGGCGGGTCCGCGTTTCCCCGCGAGGAAGGCCTTGTCTTCTCCCCAGGTCGCCCTGTGCTCCCAGGTGCCATCGTTGAATTGCAGCTGGATCGTCTTCGGGGGCTTGGCCGGGTCGAGGTAGACGTAGGTGAAGAGCTTGGAATTTTCCGTGATCGTGAGGCGGTCGGACGCATCGGTGAAGAAATGCTGTGTGATGGCATCGCTCGTACTGACCCTGGTGTGCGACTTCTTGCCGCTGAGGACCGGGTGCCCCGGCCCCTGGACGAACTTCCACGGAGGCGCGTCGTTGCCCTGGGGCTTGGCCCCGGCGGGAAGCTGGTCATCGATCCAGATGCGTTCCTGCTGGCCGAGGTCTCCGAGAGGGGCGTTGGGCGTCGGATCCTTGTAGCCTGAGTTGGCGAGGAGTTTATCGATCTCCCCGGTGATGGCGGCCGACTGCCGTTCCAGCCCCTTGCGTTCTTTTCGCTGGCTCATCGTGGGGGCCTTGATGATCGGTGGGGGCAGGAGCTTGTTCCCGTCCATGGCCCGCTCCGTCAGGCTGAAGTAATAGGAGAAGATCTGGTAGAACTCTTTCTGGGTAAGGGGGTCGAACTTGTGGTCGTGGCAGGCCGCGCAGCCGGCGGTGAGTCCGAGCCAGACGGTCGAGGTGGTTTCTACCCGGTCAACCGCGTAGCGAACATAGTATTCATCATCGATCGAGCCGCCCTCTCCTGTGGTTACATTGCAGCGGTTGAAACCTGTGGCTACCTTCTGGTCAAGGGTCGATCCGGGTAACAGGTCGCCGGCGAGCTGCTCGATGGTGAACTGATCAAAGGGCTGGTTGCTGTTGAAGGAATCAATGACCCAGTCGCGGTAGGGCCAGATGGACCTTTCGTTGTCAAGGTGCAGGCCGTGCGTGTCGCCGTAGCGGGCGGCATCAAGCCAGAATCGCGCCATGTGTTCGCCGTACCTGGGGGAGTCCAGCAGGCGTCGAACGACATTCTCATAGGCCTTTTCAGATTTGTCCGAAAGGAAATTGTCGACCTCCTCGATGGTCGGCGGCAGGCCGGTCAGGTCGAGGGTGACTCTGCGGATCAGGGTTTCCCTGGAGGCGCGCTCCTGGGGGGAGAGGCCGGCGGCCTTCAGCGAGGCGTGGATGAAATTGTCGACAGGGTTGTTGGCCTTCCAGTCCTTGGCCGGGGCGGGAACCTTCTGCGGCTTGGGAGGCTGGAATGCCCAGTGGCCAGCCCATTTCGCGCCGCCATCGATCCATTTTCGGATCAGCTCGACCTCTTTCTCTGACAGCTTCTTTCCTGTGTCAGGAGGCGGCATCCTGTCGTCTGGGTCTTCCGCCGTGAGACGGGCATAGAGCTCGCTCTGGGAGCTTTTGCCGGGAACGATGGTCGCCCGTCCTTTTTTGAGTTCTTCAAGCGAAGCGTCGTGCTTGTCGAAGCGGAGCTTGGCCTTGCGGTTGGCCTCGTCCGGTCCGTGGCACTTGAAACAGTTGTCGGACAGTAGCGGCAGGATATCGCGGCTGAAGTCGACATCGTCAGCGGCGCCAGGCGAACTCGCTGTGAGACTGAGGACTACAAAGAACAGTGGAATCGATTGCCGGATCGTCATGTGGTTAATTAGGCTCAAGGGTTAGTCGTGAGACATGCGCGATTCTTCAGCTTTGCAGGTGGATCATACAATATAGACGGGTTCGGTTCACCGAGCTTCTTTTCTTCCAGCAGCCTTGAAACCGAACTCGTCGCTCTCGCGGTAGCTGAAGCCTTTCCTGGCCCCCGCGGCGGCGAGGAAGCAGATGAAGGCTCCGGGGTTGTGATCGCGTCTGGTTCGTCGGCCTGCAGGAAAGGCATGCGGCCGAATTCCGCGGCCCAGACGACAAGGGTGTGCTCAAGCATGCCCCTGCGCTTCAGGTCGGCGATCAGCGCCGTGGTGGGCTGGTCCATGATTTCCGCCTGGATTGAATGCCTGCCGGAAGATGCCATGGTAGCCCATGGCTTTTTCTGTCGAAGGAACTTGAGCTTGTCGGAAGGGGTGGGCAGCAGGCTGTTAGCGGGGATGCCAGCCCTCTCCAATGACGTAGCCCCTTTCCTTGAGCCAGGCCTCCCGCTTCTTATAGAGCTGCTTCAGCTTCTGCGGGTCGAACCAGCTTTCGAGATCCGGGTTGATCACGTGTCCACAGGTGGTGCCGGTGCCCCAGCGTCCGCCGCTCAGCCATTGCGGCACTTTGTCGAACTGGGCTGTGCGGCAGGCGTAAACGGCCAGCAGGGCCATGGGATCGATAATGTCCAGCGAGACGACCTTCGGGCGGTCATAGCCGAATTCTGCGCGCAGGACCTCGCCGCTGGTGAGGCCTTCCCAGGGCTCTTTCGTACGCTGGTTGTGCTGCATGGTGTAGGGGCGACCAGGGGGCAGTGTGAAGAGTCCGGACTTCGGGTCCTGCCGCTGGGAGATGAGCTTGCGCCCGAGGGTCTCCATCAACTCAAGGGTTTGAGCTCTGCGGTGAACGCGGTAAATATCGGCAAGCGCGAATATACAGGGAGGCTCAGCCAGCACACCGTCGGACTTGTAGGCCGGCTTTTCTTTCGGTGTCGCTCCGGGGTCGCCAAGGCCTTCGCCCTTGAAGAGGTCGCGCAGCAGCGGCCAGTAGCGTTCGCGGGCGTCGGCGCCGGCGAGCCTGTAGGCCCGCGCGACAGCGGCGAGAAAGGATGGAGATGGCGGGTTTGCCAGGAACGAGTCGCCTTCCTTGGCTCCCCAGCCATGCAGAACCTTGCCGGGCTTGAAGACGTGGTCGGTTACGTCTGTTCCATCCAGGATGATGCTGCGCATCGTGTGGGATTCGTTCCTGTACGCCGCCTCCATGTAGCCCAGGATCCACTCATCGATTCGCTGGTGCACCTCGGTGAGTTCATCCGCGTGACCGTATTTCTTCGCCTGTTCGATGGTGCCGAGAGTGCCGAGGAAGAAGGTGGGCATGCTGTAAATCCAGCTGGAGATAATGACACGCGGCTCAGTTACGTTGGCCTCCGGGAAGGCTTCGCGGTAGACCTCCAGGTGGCGGCGGATCGACGGGGTGTAGAGCAGCATCGGCCAGATCGAGGTCTTCGGGTCGCGATGGTAGGCGAGCACCTTGAGATAGCGGTCGGCCCATTTTCGTGGGGCTGCCTTCCCCTGCAGGCAACCAAGGGAATAGCCGCTGAAGGCGAGATCGAGCCCTACATCGATGAAACCCAGCACCTCCATCTTGGTAGGCAGGTCCTTGACCTCCTGCAGCGGGCGCTGCCAGGTCTTGCTGAAGTCGATGTTCTTGTTGAAGCCGGCATGCCGGTTGTAGTGCATCGTGTGCCAGTCTCGAACGTACACCTCCCAGCATCCCTTCACGAAGCGTTCAGTCTTCAGGGGTGAGACATCATGCCAGAAGTCGTAGAAGGGGAAGACGACCTCGAGTTCAAAGATGTCTCCTGATCTTCCATCGCTGTAGGAACGGTCGCCCAGGAGATCGATGGTCATGTGGTTGCCGAAAACAACCAGGCCGCTGTGGGGCATCGCGTACTGCTCAAACACATGGGCCGTCGCCTCCATGGCGGCCTCGGCGTATTTCGGGTTGCCGGTCGCCTGGCTGAGGGCGGCGAGGGTTCGCAGCAGGTTCTGGGTGCGGTCAAACTGTGTCTGCACGATCGGCCGGGAGGCGCCGCCAAGGGCCGGGGGCATCGAAGCGATGGAGGCGGGGGAGCGGAGCCGCTCACGATGCAGGTAGCGTGTAAACATCGGCGTCTTCGTCGGTCCGTAGACATCGAGTCCATGGGTGGTGACGGTGTCTCCGTAGCGCGCGGCGGCGGCGAGGAATTCATCTGCGGCGATCTCGGCCGTGGTGAGCACTCGCTTTCCGACCCAGTTGGCATGGACGCGGCGGCGTGCGGCATCGCGGTCGATCCGGGTGGCGGCGCGTTCAGCCGGCGTCATGGAGCCGGGGGAGATGAGGGTCATCTTGTGGTTGGGCCGGGAGAAGCCGGGCGTGGTAAGCTGCTCCTCGTCGGTGACCAGCCGGATACCTGCAAGCACACCGTCTTCTTCGGCATCTTCAGGGCATGAGATGCGCAGGCGGTAGCTCCCGGCGGTCTGTTTCTCTGTGATGCCGAATTCGCTAACCGGCAACACGTCCCAGAAGAAGGCCTGCTTACCGTTTCCGCGTGAGGGATGCCGGACAGTTTTTGTGTCGCCATTGACCTCGATGGTCATCGAACGCGTCGGTCCGTGCTTGGTGATCCATTTGAAGGCGAGCTTGTGCGTCGGGTCGGGTGGCACCTCTATGGCGATCTCGAGGGGTTTGCCGCGGTCGGTGTAATAAATGTAGAACCCATTGAAGAGCGCGACGTCGTTGTCGTAGCGTGTGAAGTGAATCCACGCATGGGGGGCAGGCCTGGCGGAGGGGAGCTCCTGGTCGGGAGCCGGGATGCCCAGGCACGAGGAAAGAACGGATAAGGCGAATAAAGGCAGGAGTCGCCGCATTACCTGGTTGGATCTTTCGTTAAAGAAAAAATGGCTCCCCGGCCTGGACTCGAACCAGGAACCAAGTGGTTAACAGCCACCTACTCTACCAATTGAGCTACCGGGGAACGTTTTTCATTATTTGCCGAATGAGGAGAATATAGTCGAGGTTCCCGTTCTGTCAAGGAGTTGTGCTGCAAAGAGTTGCAGATAGCCGTGTGGGACGCGGATGGTCTCATTTTGTTGTCATGAAAGGCTTTATGGCAGAAATAACCAGGCTTCGCCTTCGGCCTCTACCACGTCTTGTGGTTGTAAGCGCGGACCTTACATCTTCTGACAGTCTCGAGATTACAATTATCTCGATTAATGAAGTCCTCTTATTCATCATTGGTGTTCAAAAGAGGTCGAGTAATTCGCCTTCTTTTTTTAGGCCTCGATGGGCTATTCACTGCAACGTGTTTTTTGTTTAGCGGAGTTGCTGTTCCTGATGAAAAAAATACTGATTCCCCTTTCCGTGTCCCTCCTTCTCGTCGCGCTGATCGCCTACTTCCTGGCCTCCGATTCCGGAGTTCAGTATGAAGAATATGATGGCGTAGAGTCAGCCCGGCAGACTACCGAGCAGGGAGAAGGAGCCGGTGGAGCTGAGGAGAAGGCCGCTTCAAGTAAAGACTCTTCGGGCACGACTGGCGAAGAGGAGGGGGATGCCGCGACAGCCGGCGCGCAGTTGAGCGGGGCTTTGCTGTACGGTACGGTCCTCGACCTCGAAGGAAATCCGATTCCGGCGGCCCGGGTCTTGCTTCGCGCCACAGGCTCCTGGGAAGGAATGGAGGATGCCGATCGCTACACCATGTTCCGTGAACGTATTCTTGGAAGAGAGTCAGTCCCGGTGAGAGGCGGAGCCTCGAATCGGGCCGAAACCGATGCTTCTGGAAAATACGCGTTCGCTCTCTCAGCTATCAAGCCGGGGCGATATGACATCCTGACCAGCGCCGGCGGATTCGCTCCTGGCAGTCAGCGTTGGAAGTGGACCAGCGTATCAGCCAAGGTGGACTTTCAACTGGGTCTTGGCGAGGTTATCAAGGGGGTCGTTCGCTCTCCGGAGGGTACTCCTGTGGAGGGGGCGGTCGTAACAGCCGCCAAGGCCGCGGGACGCGGCTGGGGCGGCGGGCGAGGTCCCGGAGGCAGCTCAGGCTCAGTAGATGAGACTCTGAGTGATGCCAACGGTCTTTTCTCGCTGAATGTTTATGCGGGCGAGTTTGATGTTCGCGGTAACTCTACCGGCTATTCCACCGGGGCTGTCGACGCGGTCGCATCCGGATCGGTCGATGTCGAGCTGATGCTGGGCAAGGGACGCGGCATCGGCGGGCTTGCGATGGATGCTTCGAATAATCCCCTGGCAGGAGTCAAGCTGTCTCTTTATGAGAACAGGACAGGCCGCTTTGGGCGCGGCAGGGGCGGACCGCCCCGCGGGATCATGCGTCTTTTTTCTTCTCCCCTGGCGGTTTCTGAGTCAGGCGCCGATGGCCGTTTCATTTTCAGTGACATGGAAGTTGGAAATTTCCGGATCATGGCCGAGAAGGAAGCCTTCGTGACCACCGAGATCACTGGAGAGATCGAGGAGGAGGCTGAGAAGGCTGAGGTTTCCATCAGCATGGCGGCCGGGCGTGTGATTTCAGGTGTTGTCAAGACAGCCGACGGAACACCTATGGCCGGCGCTTTTGTGGTGGTCGCTCAGGAGGAGAGACGCGATGAGGGCGGAGACGATCGAGGCAGAGGCGGCTTTGGACGCGGCAGGGGCGGGCGTGGAGAAGAACGTGGCAGAAGAGACGACGAGGATGAGGACAAGGAGAAGACTCCCGAAGATCTTGAGAAAGAACGGCGACGGGAAGAAGAGCGCCAGCGCGAACCCGTCAGCGTGTACAGATCATCCCTCGCTCTCGAGACCGGCAAGGACGGAACCTTTGTCGCGGACACCCTGAGTGAAGGGAGCTACACCCTCAGTGTCCAGGGCGAGTACTTTGTTCCCCATCGAGTGAGGGAGATCGATCTTGTTGAAAAAGAACGTGTGGAGCTCGATATCGTTGTCGATTCCGGTCTCCAATTGACGGGCGAGGTGGTTTCCTCGATAGATTCCGCCCCGGTTCCGAACGCGAACGTCATCCTCCGCTGGCGGGATGACCGGAGGGTTATCCCCGTCGATTCCAAGGGCAAATTCGTCATTGGAGGCCTGGTTCCCGGGAAGATCGGTGAGTTGCAGATCGATGCGAAGGGTTACAGCATGCTCCATGTCGATGATATTGAGCTCGCTTC
>CBFHWB010000118.1:0-13998 GCA_965659285.1 Planctomycetota bacterium
CCTTGCGAGCCAGGAGAACCAGGCCGTGATAGCGAACGCGATCATCCCGGGACTTCGCTACCGCGCGCCTGCAGAGCGCTTCGGCGCCATCCCGGTCGGCGAGGTCACGCACGGCCCTCTCCCGAATCCTGCGATCGGGATGCGCCAGGAGCTTCTCGACGGCGCTGAAGGCGGGTCGGCCAGTGCCGAGGAGTGCCAGGGCGGGTCTCTTCGGAGCATCGCGCCGGGACAGACGCCAGATCCTGCCTCGGCCATGCACGTTGTAGCTCTTGTCGACCCAGTCGGAAAAGTAGACCGATCCATCGGGAGCCGTAGCGATCCCGACCGGGCGAAAATCTTCATCGCCGCGGACGATGATCTCGCGGCGCGATACAAACGAGGCCCCGGCCGGCACGAGCGTGTAGCGCTCGATGAAATGGTCGCCCCAGGAGGTGACGAGGAGGGCGCCGCGGTATTCCGGCGGCAGGCCATCGGACTCGTAGGCGAGGACCCCCGAGGGCGCCTCGCCGGTGCCGGCGAGCATG
Source organism: Planctomycetota bacterium (assembly GCA_965659285.1). Classification (GTDB taxonomy): domain Bacteria; phylum Planctomycetota; class UBA8108; order UBA8108; family UBA8108; genus UBA8108. Next base: position 525 of record CBFHWB010000118.1, read on the forward strand.
GGAAGGGTGTCGGGCAGTCGGCCGTTCCAGGCGCTGAAGGGATGCTGGCCGCCGCGGCCGTAGCGGTAGCGGTAGCCGTGATCGCCGCCGGTGACGACATCGAGGAGCCGGCAGGGCGGCCGACCGTCGGGGTCATTGTCGACTGTGAAGAGATTCCCGAAGGCGTCGAAGGCGAGGTGGAAAGGGTTCCAATAGCCGGTCGCAACCCGGGCGAGGCCGGTCCCATCGAGGCGAATGCGGTAGACGCTGCCGCCCTCGCCGCTACCGGTGAGGGTCTTTCCATCGCCGCCGATAAGCTTGTAGGCCGCGCCGAAGTTCTCACCCATGCCGAAGAAAACCGTACCGAAGGAATCGATCTCAAAACCCGAGAGGCCGTTATGCGGATAGACGCTGCGCGTTTCGAGGCGCGCGAGGCTCTTGCGGCCATCGCTCTTGCGGTCGCCATCGCTGTCCTCGAAGAGGAACACCTCCCGGCGGGTGGCGAGCAGCACGCGGCGGTCATCGACGAGCTTCAGGCCCATGGTCTGCTTCAGGCCATCGGTGAACACATCGAAGCGGTCGGCTCTGCCATCGGAGTCTGAATCAGCGATCACCAGGATGCGGTCGGTGGGGTGGCCCTTGTAGCCCTTTTTCTGGAAGTGGGTGTTGCTCTCGATGGCCCAGACCCGGCCGGCGGAGTCGATGTCAATCGCCACCGGGGTGACGATATCCGGCTGCTCACAAAAGAGCGTCAGCTCGAGGCGCTCATCGAGAACCTCCGGCTCAGCCCCACCACCCATGCCGGGGACGGTAAAAAGAAGAGCTGCAACAACAAGCTTCCAGGGCCCACCGATTCGCATTAAGCACCTCCAGGGAAACAACCCGCTCAAACGACCGGCCATCATAACCCATCAGCGGGAGGAAACAGCCCCGGCAGCGGGATTTGAATACTGAATAGAGATATTCACCCCGCAGTCTGACTATAATGCGCAGTCTCAGAGATCATCCATGGGCGCGGGCCAGCCACCTGTGTCCGTGACATTCAAATCCACCCGGCCCCAGCCGGCCGCAAGACTTGGGCAAACATGAATACACCAGCCTCCACCCAGGAACAGAACACCCTCTTCGGGCATCCGACCGGTCTCTTCACGCTCTTCTTTGCTGAGATGTGGGAGCGCTTCTCCTACTACGGCATGAGAGCGCTGCTGATCTTCTATATGATCAAGGGTTTCTCGGCTATGGAGACAAAGAGGCCTATACCATCTACGGAGCCTACGGGGCGCTGGTCTACATGACGCCGCTGTTCGGCGGAATGATCGCCGACCGCCTGATGGGTCAGCGCAAGGCCGTTGTGCTCGGGGGTGCCCTCATGGCCACCGGCCACCTGTTCATGGGCGTTGAGAACGAGATCGTGTTCTTCATCGCCCTGGCCCTGCTGATCCTCGGCAACGGCTTCTTCAAACCCAACATCTCGACCATCGTCGGTTCGCTCTACCCCGACGGAAGCCCGAAGCGCGATAGCGGTTTTACCCTCTTCTATATAGGGATCAACCTCGGCGCCGCCATGGCGCCGCTGCTTTGCGGATATATCGGGGAGACCTACGGCTGGCACTACGGCTTCGGTCTCGCCACCGGAGGTATGCTCATCGGCCTGGCTGTTTTCATGCTGCCAAAAGTCCTGACCCAGGTCCTGATCCTGGTCGGAGCCCTCAGCTCCGCCTGGTTGCTGTACTCTCATCACGCCGATGACCTGGCCATGACCGTCATCAACTATTTCGTCGCCCTGGTCCTGCTCACAGCGGCCGGTGTCGCCGTCGCCGCGCTGCAAAAAGGTGGCCTGCCCGAAGATGCCGGCCTCCCTCCCGAGCCCGAAAAGCTTCGCCAACCGGCCTTCCTCGGCATCTCTGCCGAAAAGGCCGTCTATCTCGGCACCCTGCTGGCCGTGCCTGTCTTCGCGCTCCTGGTCTGCGGCTTCAAGCCTTTCACCACCGGAAGCTCCTATACGCTCATTTCCGAAAACTTCATCAAAGGCCTGGGCGAGGGAGGCTTCGTGAATGTCGTGGGGGTCTTCCTGAAGCAGATGAGCTCCCCGGCCGGAATGATCCTTGTCCTTGCCGGGGTCGGAGCGCTGGTGTTTATCCTTCGTGAAATGAGGCAACTCGGAAAGATCGCTCGCGAGCGCCTCTATGTCGTGCTGGTGATGACCTTTTTCTCGCTGCTGTTCTGGGCGATCTTTGAGCAGTCCGGCAGCTCCGTCAACCTCTTCACCGACCGCAACGTCGACAGGGTCAACCAGGAGCGGGTTGTTGATTCCGAAGAGGTCGGAAAAACCATCGAGCTGCAACTGACCCAGGAACAGCTGGGCTACACCATCGGCGGCTCAGCCATGACGCTGGACCGTCTCGATGCCCTGCGAGAAAAGGCAAAGACGGAGGGAGGCGACCCGAAAGCCGACTGGGTTTCTCTCCAGGTGGCCGCTGACCATGTCGGCATGGGCATTGCCGAAGAAAAAGACGAGACCAAGGCCAGCATCTTCCAGTCCCTCAACCCGGTCTTCATCCTGATCTTCGGCCTGGTCTTTACCGCCTTGTGGGGCTTTCTCGGAGCCAGGGGGCTTGAGCCCAGCACTCCCGTGAAGTTCGCTCTCGGCCTGGCCCAGCTCGGGCTCGGTTTCGGCTGCTTCTGGGTAGGGGTGGTGGAGTTTATGGGCGTGGGGGGGGCGGATGAGCGGGGCATGGTGGCGGTCATTTGGCTCTATCTCGGCTACCTGCTGCAGACCACCGGAGAGCTCTGCCTCTCACCTGTCGGGCTGTCGATGGTTACAAAGCTCTCACCCGCCCGGCTGGTGAGCACGGTGATGGGAATGTGGTTCCTGGCGACGGCCTTCTCCACCTTCCTGTCGGCGATCATCGCTCAATTCACCGGTATCGGAGAGGGCGGAGAGGGTGGCGGCGCGATCCCGGTGCCATCTGAAACCGTCAACACCTACGGCGATGTCTTCGGACTTCTCGCGGCCATTGGCCTGGCCTCCGGAGCTTTCTGTCTTCTGCTCTCGCCGATACTGAAGCGCTGGATGCACGAAGGAGAAGATGATGAAGGTGACGGCGGCGGCGATGAACCCGGCGGGGAAAGCCCTGACGACGAGAACGAAACCGGCAACGCTGAAGCAGAGGCCGCCGCCGAAGAAGGACCTCCTGCGATCGAGATCGTCATCGCTGACGACGAGCCGCCCCCGGCGCCCGAAGGTGACGAAGCCTGAACCTCTCAAAGCCCGCGGAAGCCGCTCTCAGCCAAGCGCCTTCTTCATGATGGCCTTGGTCCGGTCGAGCGATGTCTTCGCGACCTTCAGCGGATCCTGCTTCCAGTACTCGGGGTTGAAGAGCTCGATGGAGAGCGCCCCGCGGTAGCCGGTGCTCCAGAGATCCTTGAAGAACTGCCCGAGCGGCGCCACGCCGAGGCCCGGATGGACCCGGTCGCCGTCCTTGATCTCCTTGCGCGGGATGTCGGGGTAGTCATTCAGATGGAAGCCGCCGATCAGGCTGCCGTTGAGGTGCTTGATCCCACTGAGGCCGGACCCTCCCTTGTAGAGGTGATAGACATCCGGCAGCACGCAGGCGCGTGGATGCTGAGCCTCGAGGGCGACAAGCACCGACTGTCCGAGGCGGTAGAGATTATTCTGAAAGCCCCAGACCTCGACAGCCGGGATCACCGGGAAATTCTCCGAAGCCACCAGCAGGTCGCGGTAGCGCTCGGCCGCATCGAGCAGCTTGACGTCTCCGACCTTGCCGGTAGGAGGCGCCGCCATGTGGGTGCCGCCGATCTGGGCCAGCTTGTCCATGAAGACCTTGGCCTGCTCGATCGCCTTGGCGCGCTGCTCCTTATCATCGACCATCCAGCGGAAGAAAGCGATGGCGCCGGTGACTTTGAGACCCTTGTCAGAAAGCTCCTTCTTCAGGTCGGCGAGCTTGCCGCCTGACTTGATAAAGTCGTCGATCTCGTTGGGCCAGGGCTCGATACCCGTGTAGCCGGCCTTCTCAGCGATCTCGATGGTCTTGCGGATCGGCAGCTTGTGGCCGCGCAGGGTGCTGGTATTGAGACTGATCGGGTAGGCTCCTGCGAGCGCCCTAGGCCCAGCGGCAACGCTGGTCGAAGGGGCGGCGGCCCCGGAGGCGGCCGCGCCGGCGGCCAGGGCGGCTGTTTTAAGGATCTCACGGCGTGAAAGGTCCCGCATAGCTTACTCCTGTACGTTCTCTTGGGATATTCGAAGGGGAAAACTCCAGAGATGAGACTCCATGTCTGGATTCATTTCAAGCAGAGGATGGGTACGGGGGCATCCAGCCGGTACAATTGGCAGGGAAGTCGCCCACCGGGCTTCTTCACTTGTAACTGGATCCAGGGTCTGAAAGAAAACATGACAACGAGAGCCGGAGCGCTTCTGGGCGCGCTGCTCCTGTCGCTATGCGGCGGGCTGCGCTCCGAGGAAACCATTCATTTTGAGCTGGCTGGAGACAACGCGGCCTCGCTCCGCCTCGCGGGCGCCGCGAGCCTCACGCCCGGCGAGCGCCCCATCGTTTCCCTGACCGACGACAACCCGAACTCTCTCGGCGCGGCCTGGGCCGGAGACCCGGTGGCGACGGCCAGCGAGCGGATTCTTGTCCACTTCGAATATTCCCTCTCGGTTCCGGGCGCCATGCCGGAGCGGGGAGCTCTTGGCGGCGGGGTCCAGCTGATCTTCGCCGGCTCGGGAGACGAGCCCCCTCTCAAAGGAGGGGAGTCCCTCGGCGTCGAAGCGGAGGGGCGATCGTTTCTGGGTGTAGCGATTGACCTCGGCGGCGATGGCGCGCGCGGACCGAACGAGCCCCACCTCGAAATCAACCAGGACAGCGACCCCGGCCGCGAGCCTTCCCTCGCCGTCAGCGAGGACATCCCCGACGTACTTTCTACCGCCTCCGGCGCCGGCTCCCTGAGGGTCACCGCCCTGCTGGAGCGAGGGCGCCTGCGGGTGATCGCGGCCGCGGACCACGATGGCTACGGCGCCAGGGTTGTCTTCGACGAGCAGGTTTCCCTGGGACGCTCAGGCGAGCTGCGTATCGGTGTCGCCGCGGCCTGCGCCGAGACCCCGGCCCTTCATCTGCTGCGTGCGCTCGAGGTCCGAACGGAACATTCCCGGCCCGCCTTCCTCCGCGGCGACTGCAACCAGGATGGCGTCGTCTGCGGCTCGGTCAGCGACCTGGTGCGGCTTGTCGAAGGATGCTTCCTCGATGGCCCGGCGCCGCCTTGCGAGGCCGCCTGCGATGCCAATGGAGATGGACAGGTCTGCGGCTCGGTCACCGACGTGGTCTACCTGGCGAACTTCTGCTTCCTCGGCAACGGGCCTCCGCCGCCTCCGCCCTGGCCGGCCTGCGCCGCCGCTGAGGACTCCGGCGAGACGCGCTGCGAAGAACCCTCCTGGTGCGGAAACGAGACGGCCAATCCCCTTGCCTGGCTCGGTAGAAACGACCATGGCCAGAAGGAGTATTTCCGCCTCCTTGACGGCATGGTGATGGTAAAGATCCCCGCGGCAAGCTTCGAACAGGGAGATACGTTCTTCGATTACGGCGGCGACGAGCTGCCGGCGCACCCCGTGACGATCACCCGTCCCTTTCTGCTGGCCAAGTTCGAGGTGAGCAACCGGCAATACCGGCGGTTTCTCGCGGCCGCCGACTGCGGCGGCCCCCTCTGCCGGGGCTGCGACGACACCTACGACTTCACCGGCGGCGGCTCTGTCGATTATGACGGGTGCCACTATCCCGAGGGAGAGGCTGGGCTGCTCTGGGCCCGCAACGGCGATTACTTCGAGAGCCCGGCTTTCGCCGACCACCCGGTGGTCTGGATCGACTGGTTCGACGCGGTCGCCTACTCTCGCTGGGCAAACGCCGAAACCTCCGTGGACTGGGAGGACTTCCACAGCTACGGACTTCCCACCGAGGCGCAATGGGAATACTCGGCGCGTTGGCGGGGACCGGGAGCCCTCCCCGGACGCTACCCCTGGGGAGGGAGCGAGGGACGGTTCAACTCGCCGGAGAACATCAACTTTGAGCTCTGCAACCACGGCGACAGCCTCGGCCGTGCCGACAGCGTCTGCAGCCGCCCCGCCGGACGCTCCTGGTTCGGACTCTACAACCAGGCCGGAAATGTCTACGAATGGACCGCCGACTGGTACGATGCAGATGCCTACTCGGCCGCGTCCAGGACGGATCCCTTCTCGAGCAGCGGCGCCGACTTTCGCCAACTGCGCGGCGGCGGCTGGTTCGGCCCCCCCTTCAGCGTTCGCAGCTCCTACCGATGCAAATTCAGGCCCCAGGATGCCGATGCAGATGTCGGCTTCCGGCCCGCGGCCCGGGCTCCCTGAAAGTTTCCTTTTTCCTGAAACTTGCCGTTTCTTTCGCAGTCTGTTAGAGCGTAGGGACTGCAATCAAACCTGAACCAGGAACTGGAACGGCATGTTGAGACCGAATAACCGGCGCGAGCCCCGGGCTGGAGCCCGAAACCATCTCCTCCTCCTTTGCGTTTTCGTAAGCTGCACGCTTCTCGGCCTCTTCGCCCTGGATGCCGCCGCGCAAAAATCCGCTGAAAAAAAGAAGAAGCCCGACGGACTGGAGCTCGAGCTTGTTGAAGGCGGCGAACTGGCCGTCCCGGAAGAGGCGAAGAAGGAGACTCCCTCGAAACCGCTGGGTGAAAAAGAGACCCAGGCCGTCATCGCGCGTCTGGGAAAGACGGCGCCCGAGGCGAAAGAAGAAAAATTCGCCTTTCCCAGCTCAACCCTGCCGCCGCCGGTGACCGGGACAAAGATCAGGGAGACCTTCCCGCCGCCGCAGAAGGTGCCGGGAATCAAGGTTCCCGCGAATGCCGAGATCGAGGTCCTGCGCTACCAGCCGGAAGGAAGCCTGCCCCTGGCATCTCATCTCAGCGTGACCTTCTCCGAGGCGATGGTGGCGCTGGATACGCATGAATCCCTCGCCGGAGAAGAGCTGCCGGTCATACTCACGCCCCCGGTCAAAGGGATCTGGAGATGGGTCGGAACAAAGACCCTGTTCTTCGAGCCCGGGGGAACGAAAGGAAAGACCCGCTTCCCGATGGCCTCCATCTACAAGGTGGAGATCCCCGGGGGAACCAGGAGCGCCGGCGGCGCAAAGCTGAAGAAGAAGATCTCCTGGACCTTCAGCACTCCCGCGCCAACCATCGTCTCCGCCCACCCCCAGGGCGGCCCGAAGCGAATCGACCCTGTGATGGTCCTGGTCTTCGACCAGAAAATCAATCCGGAGGCGGTCCTCGAATACATTACCGTCCGAACCGCCGCAAAAAAATACGCGCTCCGAAGGGCTACCGAGGCCGACCTCGCCGCTGATGCGCGAGCGAAGAAGGTCTTCTCCGCGGCGGCCGAAGACCGCCGGGTCGCCTTCCTCGCAACTGAGCATTTTCCGACCTCCTCCACCGTACAGATCCAGGCAGGCAAGGGTCTGCCTTCTCTTGAGGGCCCACTGAAGACAACCAAGGAGCAGGCCTTTTCCTTCCGCACCTTCGCGCCGCTGAAGGTTACCCAACACCAGTGCTACTGGAATAACTACCAGAAGAAGGAATGCCCGCCCGGGCAGCCGATGCTGGTCTACTTCAACAACCAGATCGACGCGAAGGTCTTTGACCCCTCGCAGGTCAAGATCGAACCCGCGCTTGACGGCAAGCAGGTCAACATCCATGGCAACCGCCTCCACATCCACGGCCGCACCCGGCCGCGAACTGCCTATACCGTGACCCTGAAGTCGTCGATCAAGGATGTCTTCTCCCAGGAGCTGGGCAAAGAAGTCTCCCTCGCCTTCTCCTTCGGCAAGATGTCCGAGAGGCTGTCCTCCAATTCCGGCAGCCTGATGGTGACCGACCCGGCCGGGCCGCCGAAGTTCTCGATCTATACGATCAATCACGACACGGTTCACCTCGATGCCTACCGGGTGAATCCAGGCCAGTGGAGCGCCTACAACCACTTCCTGCGGGAGTACCGCAAGAAGAACTCCAAGGCCGTTCCTCCGGGAGAAAAGCTCTACTCCGGCGAGATCGACATCAAGGGCGCCCCCGATGAGCTGACGGAAACGGCCATCGACCTGCGGCCTGTCTTCGAAGAGCTCGGAGGCCAGGTCATCCTCGTCATCCGCAAGAACGAGAAGGCCGAGCTGCGAACGGCTGTCATCGCCTGGGCCCAGCGCTCATCCATCGCTATCGACGCTTTCGTCGATAGCGGCAAGCTCCTGGTCTGGACCAGCGCCCTCGCCGATGGAGCGACCCTTGAAGGGGTCGAGGTAAAGGTCTCCCCCCACGGGCTCTCGGGCCGCTCAAACAAAAACGGGCTGGTGAGCTTCGAGCTGCCGAAGAAAAACTCAGGCTCAGGCGTGATCACCGCGAAGAAGGGCGCCGAGCTCGCCTTCCTGCCGGAGACCACCTCCTGGTGGAGCAGACAGAGTAATTGGCAGGCGCGGCCGCAGCCGGACTCCTACGCCTGGCATGTCTTCGATGACCGCGGCATGTACCGCCCCGGCGAAGAGGTCAGGATCAAGGGCTGGGTCCGCAGGGTCGTCAACTCCCTTGGCGGCGACCTGGAGCCGCTGCCGAAGAGCCTGCGCCGGCTCTCCTACAAGGTTCGCGGCCCCCGCGGCAACGAGCTCGCCAAGGGTGAGCTGAAGCTCAGCGAGCTTGGCGGCTTCCATCTCTCGTTCCGTCTGCCGCTCGAGGTCAATCTCGGCTACGCCAATGTCTCCTTCGCCTTTCTCGGCGTCGCCGGCCGCAGCCCGGGACGACACGGACACGGATTCCAGGTCCAGGAGTTCCGCCGGCCGGAATTCGAGGTAAAGGCCGAAAAGAGTCCCGGGCCTCACATCGTCCTCGGCCAGGCGACCGCGACGGTTACGGCCGCCTACTACGCCGGCGGACCCCTTCCCGATGCGCCGGTGAGCTGGGTCGTCACCCAGGCGCCCGCCAGCTACTCCCCGCCCGGCCATGGCGACTTCACCTTCGGAACCTGGGTGCCCTGGTGGCGTTTTGGCGACCACCGTGGCGGCTTTTTCCCTGGCGGACGCTCCGCCCCGACAAGCAAGACCTTTACCGGGAAAACCGATGGCCTGGGACTGCACCGTCTTGGCATCCATTTCAAGGCGGTCACCCCGCCGCGCCCCACCAGCGTCGAGGCGAGGGCGAGCGTCAGTGATGTAAATCGCCAGACCTGGGCATCCTCAACGACGATCCTCGTACATCCGGCGGACCTCTATGTCGGGCTCCGCAGCGAGAAGACCTTCGTCGATGAAGGAAAGCCGCTGGAGATCGAGGCGATTGTCACCGACATCGATGGCAAACTCATGGAGGGCAGGGCCTTTGAACTCCTCTGTATCCGGCAGCGCTGGGCGCAGGAAAAAGGCACGTGGCTGCAGAAAGAGGAGATTGCCGCCCGGAAAAACATGACCTCGGCGAAGAAGGCCGTCGAGGCGCGCTTCGCGGGACTGCCCGGCGGATCGTATCTGCTGCGCGCCGTCATCTCCGATGAGAAGAAAAGAAAAAACCAGAGCCAGCTGACACTCTGGATCGCGGGAGAAAAGCGTCCGGAAAACCGCCGGCTCGAGCAGGAGGCTGTCACCCTGGTCCCCGACAAGAAGGAGTACAAGGCGGGAGAGACCGCCCGGGTGCTCGCCCAGCTGCCCTTCTCTCCGGCCGAGGCCGTGATCACGCTGCGGCGCTCGGGAATCGTCGAAACCCGGCGGCTGCGGATCGCGAAGGGGACCCACACCATCGAGATCCCCATTCGCGAAGACATGGTTCCCGGGATCTCGGTCCAGGTCGACCTGGTCGGCTCGGCGAAACGCATCGGCCCCGGCGGCAAACCCGATAAAAAATTACCCGCCCGGCCCGCCTACGCCTCCGGACGCCTGGCGCTGACGGTCCCGCCCTACTCCCGCACCCTTGCGGTCAAGGCGACCCCGGGAGCGGACCGGCTCATACCGGGCGGCGAGACCTTCGTCAAGGTGGAGGTCCACGATGCCAACAACAAGCCCGTTAAAGACGCGGAGGTGGCCGTCGTGGTCGTCGACGAGGCGATTCTCGCGCTCTCCGGCTACAAGCTCGCCAACCCACTGCAGAGTTTCTACAGGAACCGGGGTGATGGGGTCCGGGATTACAGGTTCCGCGGCTACGTACAGCTGCGCGAATTCGTTGAGCGGCTGGCGCTGCTGGAGGGGCGAGATGAAGCCGCGGAGGTGGAGATGATGGCGGACTCCATGCAGCTGGGAGCCCCTGGCGGCCGGGCTGGGGGTATGAGAATGAGATCCGCGAAGAAGGGTCTGATGGCAAACGCCGCCGCCTTCGGCGCCTCGGACAAAGACGGCGGCGGCGCTGAAGCCATCTCCATGCGCAGCAATTTCAGCGCCCTGGCGCTCTTCGCCGCGAAGCTCCCCACCGATGCCGATGGAACCGCGCAGGTCAAGCTGAAGCTCCCCGACAGCCTGACACGCTATCGCATCATGGCGGTGGGGGTCGCCGGCTCACGCCAGTTCGGCTCCGGGGAGAGCTCCATCACGGCGGAGCTTCCGCTGATGGTCCGGCCCTCCCCCCCCCGCTTCCTGAACTACGGCGACCGTTGCGAGCTGCCGGTGGTCATACAAAACCGCACCGAGAAACCAATCGAGGTCCAGGTGGCGCTGCGCGGCGCCAACATCAAGCTGCTCGATGGAGCCGGCAGGAAGGTCACCGTCCCCGCCTCTGACCGGGCCGAGGTTCGTTTTCCCGTCGCAGCCGTGCTGCCGGGAACCGCACGCTTCCAGGTCGCCGCCGTCAGCGGCAAGCTCTCCGACGCCGCCGATGTCGAGCTCCCTGTCTGGACCCCCGCGACGACCGAGGCCTTCGCCACCTACGGACAGATCGATGGCTCCCAACCCGGCCAGAACGCCGTCGTGCAGACGGTGGCCGCTCCCGCCAACGTGGTGCCGGGTTTCGGCGGCCTCGAGGTCACGACCTCCTCAACGACCCTGCACGCCCTGACCGACGCCTATATCTACCTGGCGAAGTATCCCTACGGCTGCGCCGAGCAGGTCGCCTCCCGGGTGCTCGTCACAGCGGCGCTTCGCGATGTGCTGGCCGCCTTCAAGGCCGAGGGGCTGCCGGACGCCAGGGAGCTGATCGCCACGGTGGGCCGGGACATCAAAAAGCTCCAGGGCCTCCAATATCCCGATGGCGGTTTCGGCTGGTGGAACAGGAAGTACCGATCGAATCCCTACCTCAGTGTTCACGTGATCCACGCCCTTGCCCGGGCTCGCCAGAAAGACTTCACCGTCCCCGAGGTCATGGTCCGACGCGCCCAGCAATACCTGCTGAACATCGACAAGCACATTCCGAAGGAATACCCCGAGATGTGCCGGACGACGATCAAGGCCTACAGCCTCTATGTAGCCAAGGCTCTCTCCGGTAAGAAGGGCCCCGGGGGAAACACCCTCACCGCCGCTCGCCTGCTGCTCGGAGACACGCCGCAGAAAAAAATGCCGCTGGAGGCTGCCGGATGGCTCCTGACAGTCCTCGCCGGAGACCCGAAATCACAGGCGCTGCGCGAGGCGACCCTCAAACGCTTCGGCCAGCTTGTTGTCGAGACCGCATCGACCGCCCAGTTCACAACCTCCTATGCCGACGGCGCACACCTGCTGCTGCACTCCTCCAGGCGAACCGATGCCATCATCCTCGAGGCGATGATCAATACCAATCCCCAGAGCGACCTGGTGCCCAAACTGGTCAAGGGGCTGCTGGCCCACCGGGTCAGGGGCCGCTGGGGAAATACCCAGGAAAACGCCTTCGTGCTCCTGAGCCTTGATCGTTACTTCCAGGTCTTCGAGGCCGACGAACCCTACTTCGTGGCGCGGGCCTGGCTCGGAAAAAACTTCGCGGGCCAGCATGAATTCGAAGGCCGCAATACCGACTACCATCACATCTCGATTCCAATGACCCACCTGGACAAGAAGAAGAGCCTTGTCCTCAGCAAGGAGGGAAAGGGCCGGCTCTACTACCGCCTCGGGCTCCGTTACGCCCCGGCGAAGCTCGAGCTCGAACCGAGCGATCATGGCTTCACCATTCAGCGACGCTACGAAGCGATCGACGACCCCGGTGACGTCAAACGCGAGAAGGACGGCTCCTGGAAGATCAAGCTCGGCGCAAAGGTCCGCGCGGTGGTCACGATGGTCGCTCCCGCGCGGCGCTACCACGTGGCGCTCACCGACCCGCTCCCCGCCGGACTCGAGCCGCTCAACCCGGCCCTGGCGGTAACAGGCGGCCAACCCACCCCTCCCCCTGTCGGAATCACGCCCCGACGCGGCGGCTGGTGGTGGAGGGGAACCTGGTACCAGCATCAGAACCTGCGTGACGACAGGGCAGAGGCCTTCTCCTCGCTGGTCTGGGCCGGCGTGCACTCCTATTCCTACGTCGCCCGGGCTACGACTCCCGGCACCTTTGTCGTGCCGCCGGCGAAAGCCGAGGAGATGTACCAGCCGGAAACCTTCGGCCGCAGCTCGAGCGCGAAGGTGATCATCGAGTAGAGCGGGTCCACCCGACCCTTATCTCTTAGGCCAGTCGAGATGCCTGTGCAGGAAATCGAAGGTGCCCTTGCCGTTGATGGTATGCGGGCCTACGAACCATTCGAGCTCGCAGCGATCTCCAATCCCCAGCCGCGCCGCGTAGGTAAACCGAACCTTCGCGAATTCGTAAGCTACGGTCTCATCCGGAGCTACGCCGTCGAAATGTCCCCGCTCGACCATGAACGGACGCGGCGCGATCAGGCGCGCCATCTCGGCGTAGTTGAAGGTGCTGCCGAGGTCGAACTCGAAGATCTCGTACTCCCCGGTCCAGACATAGCTGTAGCGGCTTCGGGTGGAGGCGTTCTTCCACACCCACTCGTTAAAGTCCGCCGAACAGATCGACAGGCAGTACTCCTTCACCAGCGGGGGAACCCGCATCGCCGTCTTGCCGCCGTAGGAAAGCCCGTAGAAGGCGATTCGTTTCGGGTCGACAAAAGGCTGGGTCTCCAGCCAGTCAACGATCTGCTGATGCTGCGGCACGATGATCGAAAAGAGGGTCTTCTTGACCGGGTTCGCCTTGCGCTGAAGCGTGCGAAACCGGTCCTGGCCAATGTAGAGATTCTGGGGTGCGAAGGTGATGAAACCGCGATTGGCAAGCGATGCCGCAAAGGCCTTGTAGGGACCAAAATCCCTCTGGCCGATGACGGACTGGGGGCGCCCCTCGAGCCCGTGCTGGCAGACCACCACCGGCCGGCGCTCACCGGGACGCAGATCCTTGGGCAATAAGAGCAGGCCGTAGGCGACCACTCCCTCGAAGACATCGAGAACAACCTCGTAGCCCGTCCAGTTCGCACCCTCGTGGCTCTTGCGGCTCCTGGCGTTGAAAGGCTGAAGCTTGTACTCGCAGCGACCGATCACCTCATCGT
>CBFHWB010000119.1:0-13896 GCA_965659285.1 Planctomycetota bacterium
GTTTCGGTGGTGAAACCGAGCTTGCCAGTGGAGATGAGCTGAACGTGACCATTCTTGACGCGGTCGCCAAGCTGGCTCTCAGTGACTCGGCCAATGTCTGGGTCGGACGTTTCCTCGCTCCCAGTGATCGTGCGAACCTCAGTGGCCCCTACTATGGCAACGTCGGAAACGACCATGCCAGAGCCTCGAGTTTCTATATGAATGGAAACCAGCAGGCCGGCCGTGATGATGGTCTCGCCGTCTGGGGAAACATCGGTGGAGACATGAACCTGAAGTACCAGGTTGGTATCTTTGATGGAGCCGATGCCGACGATCAGATGCTCGCCGGTCGTCTCGTCCTGAACCTCTGGGACGACGAAGATGGCTACTACAATGCCAGCACCTACTTTGGTGAGAAGCAGGTTCTCGCTATCGGTCTGTCCTATCAGGATGGTCCCGGTTCTGGCGGCGGCGCTCACGAAGATGCCCTGGCGATCGACGTCCTGGTCGAGAAGACTCTCGACATGGGAACCGCGACCCTGGATGTCGCATGGTATGACTACTCCGAGAGTGATGACGATCCGATCTCCGTGTTCGTCGGACTCCTGATGAACGGCGAAACGTCTGTTGGTCCCCTGACGGGCAAGCTTCGTCCCTACATCCGGTATGTCAGCGATGGCAGCCGTGGTGACGAGTGGGCCGTTGGAGTCCAGCACGTGATCGATGGTCACAAGGCCAGTGTCAGCGTGGAATATGGCGATGTTGACGATGGTGACAGCACCTTCGGAATCGGCGCCCAGTTCCAGTTCTGAGCTGCGTCTGACCGGGTGATATCCCGGAGCGCCCTGGGGAGTTGTGTTTGTGGGGATTCGGACAGGTGGAGTTTTTACGATCTTCTGGGTCGGGTTTTGTAAGTTAAATATTATAAAGGAGTTAGCTATGAAGAGGATCTTCCTTGCAGTCCTCTTGGGCTTTGCCCTTGGTGTGACGGGATGTGGCGGCGGTGGTGGTGGAGATACAGCGGACAGTGGAGCGGCCGCGCCTGCGGCGACAACGGAGGCTCCGGCGAAGGAGGCCCCTGCGGCTCCGGCGAAGGAGGCTCCTGCGGCTCCGGCGAAAGAAGCTCCGGCTCCTGTAGCCGAGAAGAAGGCCCCTGCCGCTCCTGCCGACGATGGAACCGTCAAGATCGGGGTCCTTCACTCGCTCTCAGGCACCATGGCGATCTCAGAGACCTCTCTGAAGGATGTGGTCCTCATGGCGGCTGAAGAGATCAACGCCGCCGGCGGCGTACTCGGGAAGAAAATTGTTCCCGAGGTTGTCGACCCTGCCAGTAATTGGCCCCTTTTCGCCGAGAAGGCGAAAGAGCTGATCCTCGAAAAGAAGGTCGCTGTGACCTTTGGCTGCTGGACGTCAGTGAGCCGGAAGTCCTGTCTGCCTGTCTTTGAAGAATACAACCAGCTGTTGTTCTATCCCGTCCAGTACGAGGGTGAAGAGCAGTCACTCAACGTGTTTTACACCGCCGCGAGCCCTAACCAGCAGCTCGTTCCCGCTGCTGAGTACATGATGTCCGAGGCTGGCGGCAAGTGTACGAAGTTCTATCTCCTCGGGACCGACTATGTCTTCCCCAGGACGGCGAACAAGGTGCTGAAGGCCTTCCTCAAGGCCAAGGGTGTTCCGGATGAGAACGTCAAGGAGGAGTACACTCCCTTCCATCACCAGGACTACCAGACCATCGTCGGTAAGGTGAAAGAGTTCGCCGCCGGCGGCGGAGCCTGTATCCTCTCGACAATCAATGGCGACAGTAACGTGCCCTTCTACAAGGAATTCGCCAACCAGGGTCTGACCTCCGCGGACTGCCCGATCATGGCCTTCTCCGTCGCTGAAGACGAGCTGCGCGCCATGGACGTGCCGCCGCTGGTGGGTCACCTCGCCGCCTGGAACTACTTCCAGAGCATCGATTCGCCCTCGAACAAGAAGTTCGTTCAGAGCTTCAAGGCCTATTGCGCCAACAACAAGCTGCCCGGCGGAACCCAGAGAGTTACGGATGACCCGATCGAGGCGGCCTACTTTGGCGTCTATGTCTGGAAAGCCGCGGTCGAGAAGGCCGGAAGCTTCGATGTCGACAAGGTGCGCCAGGCCGTCTACGGTCTCGAGTTCGACGCCCCCGGCGGCAAGAAGTCGATGCATCCGAACAACCAGCACACGCTGAAGCCGGTCTACATCGGCGAGATCCTGAAAGATGGTCAGTTCAAGATCGTCTACCAGTCCGAAGGCCTCGTGTCGCCGGACTCCTATAGTTCGTATCTTCACCCTGATGGGAATTTCCCGGCTCCGACCGGAGGTCCCAAGAAAAAGTAAAGTGGCATTTGTCGGCTGTCGCGTTCGCAAGACGGACGCGGCAGTTGGCAGACTTTCTTTGTGCCCCTGGACCGGTCTCGCGCTTGCACACGTGGCGCGAGACCGGCACCTCTTTTTCCGGTGGTGCGGTGGATCAGACCTGTTTCTTACGGGCTGGTTCTTTTTTCGTTAATAGCAGCCTCCTGCATGGATTGTCCGTCTTGAAACGATGCCAGGTCTGAACAAGCTCTTCTTTTTCAGCTGCGTTCTTCTCGCGCTTTTGTCCAGTTGGGGCTGTGGCGGCGGGGATGGCGGCCAGGCGGCTCTCGATACCGGGCCTGTCGGGCAGGATCTTCAGGATGCGATATCCCGCCTGAGCAGCGAGGATTCCGATGCGGACGCCCGGCTCGCGGCTGTCGCCGATTTCGTCAAGGCCGGTGATCTTCGCGGCATCGCTTTCCTGAAGTCTTTCCGTGAAGGCCAGAGCATCTACAGGTGGAAAGACCGCCTCGTTCTTGTCGAGAAGTTCGATTCAGACGCCGAAGGCAACAGCTCCGCCAGGCTCTTCGATCACATTCTGAGAACAGAACTCAATGGTGACGATGGGAAGCAGGTCGTCGCCGCCAAGAGCGAGTTGAAGGAGGTGAGCGCCTCCCGCGGCCTGCGAAGGCCCGTGCTTGCCGCTGAGGACACGCTCAAGCTCGGCGCAAGAGATGAAAAAACCTGCCAGCAGGCGGCTCAGAAATGCGGCAACAGCAGGCGGGCTGAATTCCTTCTTCCACTTGAAGCCCTTGGAGCCGATCCCTCCCGTAGCGAGAAGACTCGCCGGGTCGCGCGCACAGGCGTCTGCCTGATCAAGATCAGCGGCAATGTTTCCCTTCCTGAGCAGGAGGTTCTCGATGCCGTCAGGGAATTGGGAGTGCTTTGCAGCGAGGCGGGCGTGACAGCCCTGAAGAAGCTCTCTTCCAAGGAGGATATCTCTCCGGCCCTGGCGGCTGAATGCGGCTCCAGCATCGCTTCGATCGAGAGCTACCAGGGCAAGGTGCGCAACCTGAGCCACGTCTTCAACGGGATCTCAGCGGGTTCCGTCCTGATCCTCATGGCCCTGGGATTGTCGATCATCTTCGGCCTGATGGGCGTGATCAACATGGCGCATGGCGAGCTGATGATGGTCGGAGCCTACATGACCTACGTGGTCATGCATCTCTTCGGTCACACCGAGAGCACGCCGGCAAACTACTACTATATCTTCGCGATCCCGGCGGCCTTTCTCGCCGCGGCCTTCTTCGGCATTCTCATCGAGTTTCTCGTCGTGCGGCATCTCTACGGCCGTCCGCTCGATACGCTGCTGGCGACCTATGCCTGCGGGCTCGCGATGATCCAGGGGGCGCGCCTGATCTTCGGCGACAATATCGGCGTGAACGCTCCGATTCAGCTGGTGGGCAGCTTCGAGCTGTTCCAGGATTTCAATATCGCCTGGGCTCGCCTCTTCATCATCTTCTTCTGCGGCTTCTGTGTGCTGCTGATCTATCTTCTGATGGGCAAGACCCGTATGGGCCTCCTGATCCGAGCGACCACCCAGAACCGTGCCACGGCGCGCAGCCTGGGAGTGAACAGCCGGTTCATTGACAGCATGACCTTCGCCTTCGGCTCCGGCCTCGCCGGCCTCGCCGGCTGCGCCCTGACCCTGATCGCCGGTGTGACGCCGGATATGGGACAGAACTACATTGTCGATTCCTTCCTCGTGGTCGTGGTGGGCGGCGTGGGAGAGCTCGCCGGCGTGGTCGCGGCGGGACTTGGAATCGGAGTGTTGAATAAGGCCTTTGAGCCCTTCCTCGGCTGGCTCTTCCCCGCGTCGACCGCCTCGGTGACCTGGGGCAAGGTGGTGATCCTGGTCCTCGTCATCGCCTTTATCCAGTGGCGCCCGGCCGGAATCTTCCCGCCCAAGGGGAGGCTCGCCGATGTCTGATCTTAAAATCATGGGAATACCGGCGGGCGATCCCGGCCGAGTTGAAGAGCCCAGGCTGAACGCGAGCGCGCCAAGGAGCGGATTGCTCGGCCGGCTGGAGTGGAGATTTCCTCTCTTCCTGATCCTGGTGTACGCCGTGGTCATTCCCTTGCTCTACAGTACCGGCAACTACGGAATCGAATCGGTGAACATGTGGGGGCGCTATATGTGCTTCGCCATGATCGCCGTCGGCCTGGACCTCGTCTGGGGCTATACCGGTATGCTGAGCCTCTGCCAGGCGTTCTTCTTTTCCCTCGGCGGCTACGCCATGGGAATGTACCTGGCTCATCACGGCGGTCCTGAAGGCAGTGTCGACGCCTCCGGCTGGAAGATGCCGGCCTGTCTCTTCGTCGTCTATCCCGGCAAGGTGGGGGAGACCGAGGCCGACTGGCTGGTTCCCTGGTTCTGGAAGCCCTTCTGGTGGCTCAGCTGGACGATGGTCCTCGGGATTCTCATCCCGGCCCTGGTGGCTTTTGGCGTTGGTTTTTTCGTGTTCAGAAGCCGCGTGAAGGGCGTCTTTTTCGCGATCCTGACCCAGGCGTTGACGGTTATGGCCGCCTCCGTCTTCATGGTCAACGACATGAAGCTCGGCGGGACCAATGGCGTTACTCGCTTTGACCGCATTGTCTTCGGAGGCAGAGAGAAGATCGAGGTTGTGCTCAAGGAAGATGAGCTCGCCAAGGCATCCCTGACGTTTGAGGACGTTAAGGGGGCGCTTGAAAAACGGCAGAAGACGGAACGGAGGGAAGGCGAGATTCCAGCTTCGGGGGGGAGCCTTGTCCAGGAGGGGGAAGTTCTCCTCAGCACTCCGGCAACCGGGGTGAATTTCAACAAGGACTACAAGGATCTTGTCGTCTCGGAGGTTGATGGAAAGAAGGTGACCCTGAAGGATGTCGCCGAGCTCAGGTACCGGGGCTATCACCTCAATGAGGATTCGGTCAAGTTTGGACTCTACATGGTCACCCTGACCTTGTTGATCCTGGTCTATCTTCTGTGCCGCTACGTCGTCAGCTCCCGGATGGGGCGTGTCCTGGTCGCCATTCGGGACAATGAAGATCGTCTCCGGTTTTCAGGATTCAAGCCCTATAAGTTCAAGGTCTTCGTTTACTCCCTCGCGGCGGGGATCGCCGGCCTCGGAGGTATGCTCTACGCTCCGCAGATGGGTATCTTCACGCCCCACAATATGCTGCCGATCGAATCCATCCTGGTGGTGGTCTGGGTGGCCGTAGGCGGCCGCGGCACGCTCTGGGGAGCCGTGATCGGCGCCCTGGTGGTGAACTACGGCTACAATTTCCTCACCAGTCGCTACCCCGACTATTGGATGTTTGTTCTCGCAGCGGTCTTTCTTCTCATCGTATTGGTTCTTCCCGGAGGCATTGCCGACATTCTGAAGAAGGCGATGGGAGGAGGGCGTCGCCCCCGTCTTCTGCCTGAAAAACGGGCTCCTGAAACCGGCAAGGCCGAGGACGAGCCTGGAGGCCGAGCCGCGGAGGTCGCCGAGGAAGAGATGCGCAAACGTCTCGAGAGAATCAACCTGCTCAGCTCGGTCAAGCAGGAGGTCGATGTCGGCCGGAGCCTGCTCGATGTCAAGGACATCACCGTTCTCTTCGATGGCTTCAAGGCACTCGATGTGAAGGAGTTCGCCGTCGGCCACCGCGAGCTCAAGGTCATCATCGGCCCCAACGGCGCCGGCAAGACGACGCTCTGCGATGTCATCAGCGGCAAGACCCGTCCGACGACCGGGCAGGTCTTCTTCGAGGGAAAGGACATCACCCTCGCGCCTGAAGCGGACATTGCCCAGCTCGGAGTCGGGCGTAAATTCCAGACGCCGACGGTCTACGACAGCCTGACAGTCTACGAAAACATGACCCTTGCGCTTCCGGGTCGCCAGGGCATCTCGCTCGGCAGCAGGATCACCGATTATGAGAGGGACTCCATTCGTTCGCAGCTCGAGCGCGTTCGCCTGCTCGATGACGAGCATCGCGAGGTGGAATATCTCAGCCATGGCCAGCGCCAGTGGCTGGAGATCAGCATGCTGATTCTCACCGGTCCAAAGCTGCTGCTGGTGGATGAGCCTGCGGCCGGCCTGACCGATGAAGAGACCGTGTTGACCGCCGAGTTGCTGCTCGAGTCGCGCGAGGAGCACAGCATCATCGTCATCGAGCACGACATGGAGTTCGTCCGCCTGCTCAATTCCCACGTGACGGTGCTGAACGAGGGCAAGATCATGGCCGAGGGAACTATCGATGAGGTGTCGGCCAACGAAGAGGTCAAGGAGGCGTATCTCGGACGCTGAGACAGAACCATGCTGACTATCAAGAACCTCTCATTCGCATACGGCTCGATCCAGACCCTGAACTCCGTCGACATGGAGATGAAGACCGGCAAGGTGACCTGCATCCTTGGCCGCAACGGGGTCGGCAAGACGACCCTGTTGAAAAACATCATGGGGATCCTGAAACCATCCTCGGGATCGGTCATCCAGATCGATGAGGTAAAGCTCACTACCATGGCGCCTCATCTCAGGGCCAAGATGGGGCTGGGTTACGTTCCGCAGGGAAGACAGATTTTCCCCCGGATTACCGTTGAGGAGAACCTCAAGGTCGCCCTGCAGGCTCGCAGGGACCGCAGCCGGGTCATCCCGGGTTTTGTCTATGATCTCTTTCCCGTGCTCAGGGAGATGGGGGGGCGGATGGGAGGCGATCTATCCGGTGGACAGCAGCAGCAACTGGCGATCGCCCGCGCCCTGTGCGGAGACCCGGAGATCCTGGTGCTCGACGAGCCGACCGAGGGAATTCAGCCCAACATCATCCAGCAGATCGGCGAGATCCTCAGGCAACTGGTAGAGGAACGCGGCATGACGGTCGTGCTGGTCGAGCAGTACCTCGATTTCGTCAAGGAGTTCGGCCACAACTTCTATGTTCTGAATCGCGGGAGGGTTGTCGCCGAGGGCGAAACTTCCGAGCTCAGTGATGACATTATCAGCCAGCACCTCAGCGTTTGAGAACACGATGACCGACAAGAGCGCCAGTCGCGGAATCCTCGAGCTGGCGTCGGTGGCCGGGCGGACCGTCGTCACGCGCGCCCGCGCCGGGAACCCGCAGAAACTGCTCCTTCCCAGGCCGAGGGAGCGCGCCGCCTGGGTCTACACCTCGAGCTTTGGCGGCGGCCTGGTCGCCGGCGACGAGGTGGCTCTCGACGTGAAGGTAGGCCCTGGCGCGTCCTGTGTCCTGACCACCCAGTCGTCCACCAAGGTCTACCGGTGTCCGGAGGGTAAGGTCTGTCGGCAGGACCTGCGGGCGACCGTGGCTCGAGATGGCTTCCTGGTGCTGGCGCCCGACCCGGTCATCTGCTTCGCCGATGCGGCTTTCGAGCAGCGCCAGCGGGTCGATGTCGAGTCCGGGGGCTCGCTTGTCGTGCTCGACTGGCTCTCCAGCGGCCGGCGCCACCGGGGCGAGCGCTGGGCCTTCCGCCGCTACCTCAGTCGCTTCGATATCCATGTCGCAGACGAGCATGTGCTCTGCGAGTCGCTCCTGCTGGACTCGGCTCACGGTCCGGTCGGAGGCCGGTTCAAGACGGGAGGTTTTGACTGCATCGCCATGGTGGCTCTCTTTGGCGAGAAGCTTGTTGATGCGGCCGGGGCTCTTTTGGATATGATAGCGGGTCAGTCTTACGAACCCGGGCAGGAGCTTCTCGAAGCCGTCAGCCCGGTCCACGGAGGCGCGGTTCTCCGGGTCCTGGGTCCTACCCCGGAGCTGGTGGGACTGTACCTGAAAGAAAAACTGGGTTTCCTTGCCGAGTATCTCGGCGACACCCCCTGGTCGCGAAAATGGTAAGAAAGAGAGGTCGCCAATGCACCTGGCACCACGTGAAATAGAGAAGCTCATGCTTCACAACGCGGGCTTCCTCGCGCAGAAGAGGCTGGCTCGCGGAGTCCGGCTGAACTACCCCGAGAGCATCGCGCTGATCGCGACCCAGATCCTCGAGTTTATCAGGGATGGCAGGTCGGTTGCCGAGTTGATGGACCTGGGGCGGCAGTTTCTCGGCCGCCGCCAGGTGCAGGATGGCGTTCCCGGGATGATCCACGAGGTGCAGGTGGAGGGAACCTTCCCGGACGGGACCAAGCTGGTGACCGTTCACCATCCGATCGTCGAGGAGGATGGAAACCTCGAGCTGGCCCTCTACGGCAGCTTTCTCGACGTTCCCGACCTCGATGTTTTCGGTTCCGCCGCTGAGGCTCCGGAGCAGCCCGGCGCCTGCGAGGCCGCCGAGGGGGAGCTCGAGCTCAACGAGGGACGCGAGGGTGTGACCCTGGAGGTGACCAACCTCGGGGATCGGCCGGTGCAGGTCGGCAGCCACTATCACTTCATCGAGACCAACAAGGGACTCCGGTTCGACAGGTCGGCCGCCTACGGCATGCGGCTCGATATTCCGGCCGGGACGGCGGTTCGCTTCGAGCCCGGCGACACCAAGACCGTCGAGCTCGTGGCGATCGGAGGAAACAAGGTGATTCGCGGCGGCAACAATCTCGCCGACGGAGCCGTGAGTGATGAGGGCCGGGACGCGGCCCTCGGACAGGTCGCCGACAGGGGCTTCTCGAGCGAGGAAGGTTGAATCGATGGGATATAAAATACGCAGATCGAATTACGCGGAGATCTATGGGCCCACGACCGGCGACAAGGTTCGCCTCGGCGATACCTCGCTCTGGCTCGAGGTGGAGAAGGACCTGACGGTCTATGGCGACGAGTGCAAGTTCGGCGGCGGCAAGGTGCTGCGCGAGGGCATGGGACAGGCCGCCGGAGTCGGCCAGGATGACGCGCTCGATTGCGTCATCACCAACGCGCTCATCGTCGATCACACCGGGATCTACAAGGCCGATGTCGGGATCAAGGATGGCCAGATCGCCGGGATCGGCAAGGCCGGCAACCCCGATGTCATGGACGGGGTCAGCGAGGGAATGGTGGTCGGCGTGACGACCGAGGCCATCGCGGGAGAGGGGCTTATTCTCACCGCCGGCGGCATCGACTCCCATGTTCACTTCATCTGTCCCCAGTTGGTGGACGAGGCTCTCGCCAGTGGGCTCACCGGCATGATCGGCGGCGGCACCGGGCCGGCCACCGGCACCTGCGCCACGACCTGCACCCCCGGCACCAACTACATCCGCATGATGCTCCAGGCGAGTGACGAGTTTCCGATGAACTTCGGCTTCCTCGGCAAGGGCAATACCGCCAAGCCCGAGGGCATCGCCGAGCAGGTCGCCGGCGGAGCGGTCGGGCTCAAGCTTCACGAGGACTGGGGGACGACCCCTGCCGCCATCGACTGCTGCCTGTCGGAGGCCGAAAAGCTCGATGTCCAGGTCGCGATCCACACCGACACCCTGAACGAGTCGGGATTCGTCGAGGCATCGATCGAAGCCTTCAAGAACCGGACGATCCACACCTACCACTCCGAGGGCGCCGGTGGTGGACACGCTCCCGATATCATCACGGTCTGCGGGCAGCCCAATGTTCTCCCCAGCTCGACCAACCCGACTCGACCCTATACGGTCAATACGATCGATGAGCATCTCGACATGCTCATGGTCTGTCATCACCTCGACAAGAACCTGCCGGAGGACGTGGCCTTCGCCGAGAGCCGGATTCGCGGCGAGACGATCGCCGCCGAGGACATCCTTCACGACATGGGCGCCATCAGCATCATGGGCTCGGATTCCCAGGCTATGGGACGGGTGGGGGAGGTGGTGACGCGAACCTGGCAGACCGCCGACAAGATGCGCAAGCAGCGCGGGCGTTTGTCGGAGGAAACAGGGGAAAACGACAACTTTCGCATCCGGCGCTACGTAGCCAAGTACACGATCAACCCGGCGATCGCTCACGGCATGAGCGGGCAGACCGGCTCGGTCGAGAGCGGCAAGCTGGCCGACCTGGTGCTCTGGAAGCCGGCCATGTTCGGCGCCAAGCCCGAGCTGGTGATCAAGGGCGGCGTCATCGCCTGGAGCCAGATGGGAGATCCGAACGCCTCGATCCCGACTCCGCAGCCGGTCTTCATGCGGCCGATGTTCGGCAGCTTCGGGAAGGCGACCGGGCCGACCTCGATCGCCTACGTCAGCCGGAGCTGCGTCGAGTCCGGCGCGGCGGAGGGTTACGGCCTCTCCAAGCGTATCGAAGGTGTCCGCAACTGTCGCGGTCTCGGCAAGAAAGACATGGTGCTCAACGACGCGCTGCCGGTGATCACTGTCGACCCGGAGACCTACGAGGTCACCGCCGATGGCGACAAGCTGACCTGCGAGCCGGCCACCGAGCTGCCCCTGGCGCAGCGCTATTTCATGTTCTGAGAGAGCCGAGGATTATTTCTTCTTCTTTTTCCGCCGCTCCTGGGTCGGAACAATCGGTGAGTCCCAGCCGGCAAGGTCGCTCGGTTTCGTTCCCGGCTTGCGTCGCCCCTTGCCGCGCGCCCAGGTTCCGTTGAAGGGACCGACGAAGCTGACGTCGGCCTCGGCCTTGATGGCCTTCTCCATCCCCACGGCCCAGAAGCAGGCGTTGATGAGCAGGCGGCGGTAGCCCTCGTTTTCGATGTCGTTGGAGGCGCCGTAGGTGCTGGTGAAGACACGGCCCTTCTTTCCGTCCTTGCCCTCGTAGTGACGGGTCCAGGCGCCGGGTACGGGCTTGTGCTTGGGGTGCGGGGGCGAGTCGGGCTGCATGCCGTCGAGGGGCTGGGCCATCGCCAGGGTCTCGTAGGGCTCCAGCGGGTTGGCGAAGTAGCCGCCGCACTGGGCCCACATATCCTTCACGCCGCGAAGGATCGGGTGAGCGGCTTTGTCGGGAACGATATCCAGC
This sequence comes from Planctomycetota bacterium, assembly GCA_965659285.1. Lineage (GTDB taxonomy): Bacteria > Planctomycetota > UBA8108 > UBA8108 > UBA8108 > UBA8108. The sequence continues at coordinate 11,161 of CBFHWB010000119.1, forward strand.
CTCGTGCTGGAGCGATGGTTACCGCCGTAATGCCCGGCCCATTTTTCTCCCAGCACCTGGCGGCCGAAGCCGTCCTTGTAGTCCTTGCCGCCGAAGCCATTGGAGTATTTCGCGAAGGGGCTGTTGCCGGGGATCTTGAAACCGTGGGTGGCGGTGCGCAGGCCGACGATGGGGCCGGCGCGGTCGAGATAGGCAACGAAGTGGTCCATCTGCTCCTTGGGCCAGTTCTGGAAACGGGTGAAAACGACCATCAGGTCCGCTTTTTCCAGCTCTTCGATACCGGGTACGTTGTTGGCTCCCGGCTGGATCTCTCCCTTGGCGTTTACGCCGAAAACGACGGAGCACCTGAAGCCGTGGCGCTTTGCCAGGATCCGTGCCAGGGCGGGAAGGGTCTCTTCGGAGCGGTACTCATGATCGCTGGCGATGAAGACGAGGTGCTTGCCCTTGCCGGGGCCGCTGTCGCCTTCATAGACGAGGGGCGCATCGGCTTTGAGCAGTTGGCTGGAGGCAAGGAGACAGACGGCGAGCAGTAGTGTTGTTTTATGCATGCGGGGGATGATAGGTCCGCCGCGCCGTCTTGACAAGTTCAGGGTTGCCGCTGCTGGCGGGGAGGCTGCGGGCGGTTGCCGCCCTGTGGCCGTCTCCCCTGCCTTCCTCGCCCACGGGAAATGGGTTCACCCTTGGGGAAGCGGTCGATGATGGCGCCGAGAGCCTTGGTGAGCTCAGGGTAGACCTCCGAGAGATCGAAGCGTTCCTCCGGATCTGAATTGATGAGGTAGAGCTCCTGGTAGCCCGGCCTCCCGCCCACGCCCGGACCCTGGACCAGCTTCCACTCACCGTGAAAGAGGGCGATAGACTGCGAGGCGATTAGCACGTCCTTGTGGGGGATGGTCTTGCCGGTGCGGAAAGCCTTCCAGAGATCCTGTCCGTAGAAGGGCTTCTTGTTGAGAGGCTTGACTCCAAGGGCTGTGGCAAGCGTGGGAAAGAGATCGTGGACGGTGGTCAACTGGTCGAGCTTTTTTCCCGCCGGCAGGACTCCCGGCCAGCGGATGGCCGCCGGAACACGGATCCCGCCTTCGTAGACGCTGCCCTTGCCGCTGGCCAGCGGGGTGTTCCTGGCGCCGCCGCGAGCCGAGCCGCCATTGTCGCTCATGAAGAGCACGATGGTATTGTCTCTCATCTTTTCTTCGTCGATGACCTTGAGGATCTTGCCGATCTCTTCGTCCATGGCATCTACCATCGCGGCGAAGACGCGCCGGTCTTCGTTCTCGACATCCTTGTAGCGATCGATGAATTCCTGCGGCGCCTGCAGCGGGGTGTGCGGCGCGTTGAAGGTCACGTAGAGGAAGACCGGCTTCTTCTTGTCTCTCTCTCGCAAGAGGCGAATGGCCTCTTTTCCGATGAGCTGCGTCGAGTAGCCCTCTTCGACCAGCGTCTTGCCGTTGCGCTGCCAGTCCGGCGGTGGGGTCTCTCCCTGCTGGTTTCCGCCGGGGCGTCTTCTCAGGCCACCGCCGCGCTGGTGGGTGTAGTAGTCGATGAAGCCGCCCGCATGTCCGTAGAAGCTGTCAAAGCCGCGCTTGTGCGGCAGGGCGGTTTCATCGCGGCTGCCGAGATGCCACTTGCCGCTCATCAGGGTCTGGTAGCCGGAGCTCTTGAGGGTCTGCGGCAACAGGTGTTCATCCAGGGGAAGGACGGCATCGCCTCCGATGGGCCGGGTGATGCCGAGGCCCAGGGGGGAGCGTCCGGTCAGGAGGGCTGTGCGGGTCGGGCTGCAGAAGGGGTAGACGTAGAAGCGGTTGAGCTCGACTCCCTCTTTTGCGAGGCTGTCGATGTGCGGAGTCTTGATCACGCTGTCGTGGTAGCCGACATCGTTCCAGCCGAGATCATCGGCGACAAAGAGCACCAGGTTCGGGTGCTTCAGCTTCTGTTGTTCGCCGGTGCCCGCCTGCGAGGTCCCGCCGATGGCCAGCAGGACAGCAAGTATTGTGAAAAAAGAACGCTTCATGGTGAATTGCGGCATGGGTAAATCTTATCCTTGCGAAGAGATAGGGGGTTCGCAGCTGGTTTCCAGGTGACCCGTTTCCAGCCCGTGCAGGTGGCTGAATGTCACCAGGGGCTTTAAAGCCCTCTTATTCTCATTCAACCCCGCTTTTTTTGAAATGGTATAAGCTATTCTCAGGGAATATTTTGCGGGTCTCCAGGCGAGGGTCTTCCAGTGCGAGTTTCTTTGAGTTTGTATTTCCTGTATACATCTTAAGATTCGGGTCAATAAACGTTTACAGGATCGTTATGTAACCTGGCCGTGGATAGTGGATAACTGATTTCCGCGGTTTGATTTGTTGAGAGTGAGTGGAAGCTATGAGTATTGACCAGGCAACAGCGGTAAAAGGTCTCATGAAGGACCGCGCCCGCCTGATTGCCTACATCTACGCGATCGTGCGTGACTGGCACCTGGCCGAAGATCTTTTCCAGGATGTCTCCGCCCTGGCAGTCGAAAAGCACGACCGGATTGTCGATGCAGACCACCTGCTGCTCTGGGCCCGCAAGGCTGCGCGCAACAAGTCACTCGAGGCGCTCCGGAAAAGAAAATACACCCCCCTGGCGCTGGCCGATGATGTGATCGAACTTCTCGACGGCTCCTGGCTCGAAATCGACAGGACCGACAGCGATCTGGAGGTCGACTACCTGAGAAGCTGCCTCCGGAAGCTCAGCCCCAGAGCCCAGCGGGTCGTGAAC
>CBFHWB010000120.1:0-5062 GCA_965659285.1 Planctomycetota bacterium
GGTATCTGGACATCCGGGCCTTGCAGCCGGAACCCAACGAGGAAAACCAGGTACCAGGAGAGGCGGCTATCATGAACCGGATCACCACGCTCACATTCGCTTTGGCGCTCGCAGCCGGACTACTTTCAGTCCCCGCGTTCGCTGAAACCCCGAAGCAACCCAATGTCATCATTATCTTCATCGATGACATGGGCTATGGAGATGTCGGCTTCAACGGCGCCAAGGGTCCGAAGACACCCCATCTCGACAAGATGGGAGCGGATGGAATGATCTTCAACGACTTCTATGTCGGCTGCGCCGTCTGCTCGGGCTCCCGGACCGCGCTCTTGACCGGCTGCCATTACCAGCGACTCAGCATGAACGCGGTCCTCTTCCCCAACAGCGGCAAGGGTCTGCACCCCGACGAGGTCACCATCGCCGACATGCTCAAGGGAGCCGGCTACCGGACCGCCTGCATCGGGAAATGGCACCTCGGCCACCTGCCGCCCTGCCTGCCGACCTACCAGGGCTTTGAATACTACTACGGAGTCCCCTACTCAAACGATATGTGGATCGACCCGGCCAACAAGCTCGCCGATGACATCGTGGTCCGCAACGGGCTGACCCGGGCAGACCTTGAAAAAGGCCACAAGAAGCGCAACTGGGTCCCTCTCTTTCGCGGCGAGGAGGTCATCGAATACCCCGCGGACCAGACCACCCTCACCAAGCGCTATACCGAGGAGGCCATCCGTTTCATCAACGCGGACAAGGACAAGCCCTTCTTCCTCTACCTGCCGCACACGATGGTACATCTGCCGCTGGCGGTCTCCAAGGCCTTCGCCGGGCGCACCGGGAGGCTCATCTGGGATGCGATAGAGGAAGTTGACTGGTCGGTAGGAGAGATCCTCGGCGCTGTCAGGAAGGCCGGGATCGCCGATGAGACATTGGTTATTTTCACCAGCGACAACGGCGCGGCGGTGGGCAGCTCCCTGCCCCTGCGCGCAAAGAAGGGCAGCGTCTACGATGGAGGTATCCGTGAGCCCACGGTCATGTGGTGGCCGGGCCAGATTCCAGCCGGAAAGACCTGCCGCGAGGTCGCCGCGACGATCGACGTGCTCCCCACCCTTGCAGGCCTCTGTGGCGCAAAGCTTCCTGAACGCAAGATCGATGGGCTCGATATCTGGCCCCTGATGTCAGGACGAGCAGGAGCAAAGAGCCCCCACGAATTCTACGTCCTCATGCACGGCCCGGGTACCGTGCGAAGCGGGAAGTGGAAGTTCTACCCCTGGAAGGAAGGCCGAAGCGGCCGGCGCAGAGACAAGCAGCCTGCCAACCCTTCGCCCGATCCCGTACAGCTTTACGATACGGTTGCTGACATCGGCGAGAAGAACAATCTTGCCGCCGCCAACGCCGACCTCACAAGGCGCCTGCAGGCGGTCTACAAGGCCCACGTTGAGGAGATCAAGAAAAACAGGCGCCCCACAGCCGCCATGCCGCGGAAGAAAAACGCCTCCTCAGCTCAGCGGCCGAGCCAGGGAAAGAAAAAACCGAACCAGAAGAAGAACCCGAAGAAGAAAAATGCAGCGGCGAATTAGACTCCATCACAACCGGATTCGTTCCACTGCCGGACATTGCCTCGCCGTCCTCCTGCCCATCCTGGCGGCGCTGACAATGGCCGGTTGCATCACCCCCGGGGCGACCTACCAGGTGAGGCCGGTGAACAAGGAGCAGGCCGAAGCCTACGAGCTCGACACCGGCTTCTACACCAAGGGCACCCTGGTCCAGGGAATCTTCATCGCCACTTCCGACAAGGTCAGCGACCACGCCCACCGGGAAGCGGCCTACCAGTTCGATATGCTCATGAGGACTCTCGCCCCCCAAGTCGCCGAGCGAATCCGCAAGAGAAAGGTGCTCTGTATTCTCATCGGGCACCAGGAGTTCACCTCTGATCTGCCCCAGTTCGGCAGCGACAAGAAAGGCAAAGAGCTCGACTTCTACAATTGGCGCAGCAGGGGCTTCCTGGCCTGGCCCAAGGGCCGCCCCACCGTCGTCTTCGCAGAGGAAGATGTCCTGGAATACGAGGGGGGCATGCGCATTGAAAGCATCCTGATCCACGAGTTTGGACATGTCGTCCAGGGAGCCGGGTTTGACAAGGAACAGCATGCGCGGGTTAAAAAAGCCTTCAAGGCCGCCGCCGACCTCGGCCTGTGGAACGATGGCCGGGCGGCCCAGCGCTTCCGGCGAGTCAAAAGCGCTCTGCCGGTGAGCCTGCTCGATGCGCTGGTAAAATCTTTTCCCGACCAGTCTCCCGAGCTCATTCGCAAGTGCCTCGACAGCGGAGACATTCTCGTCAACGGAAAGCCCTCCAGTTCTCAAGTCAAGGTGACCCGCGACGACAAGGTGCGCATCGTCTTCGGTGGACCTAAGAAATGCTACGCTTCGCGAAACCGCAACGAATACTGGGCGGAAGGTTTCCAGACCTGGTACGACACCAACCGGACCATGGATCACGACCACAACCACATCCATACCCGCAAACAACTCCGGCAATACGATACCCGGCTTTCCAGCTTGTGCTATGACGTGATGGGAGATTCGGCCTGGCGCTTCGTCTCTCCGAGAAAACGAGCCGGCTGGGGACACCTCGCGGGCTTTGATCCGCAGAGGACTCCGAAGGTCGAACAACCCGAGCATATCAAGAAGGCCGCCAACGATTACTACGACAAGTACTGGAAGAGCTTCTGGAAACGTCTTGCTGACAAGCACTTCCCCCCGGCCGACGCGGGCTGATCAGCCTGCTCCATTTGCTTGCCACGAACCACTCGCCGGCATTAGTATGGATGCGTAGTTCTTCGACAAAGGATCCGCCCTGAAAACGGTGGCCCGGGAACACTCCATGAAAAACCTCCTGGCAACTCTCATCCCGATTTTCATCATGGTCGCGCTGACCACTGATCAACCGATAGCGCTCAGCGGCTGTCCAGATTTCGACCGCGACGGGATCTGCAATGATGAGGACAACTGTATCCTGAGCATGAATGCCAACCAGCTGGATTCAGATGGAGACGGACGCGGAGATGTCTGCGATCCCTGCCCGGAAGATCCCGACAACGACATCGACCATGACGGCATCTGCGGAGATGTCGACACCTGCCCGAACCTGTGGAACCCGGACCAGCTCCAGGAAGGCGGCCCGGATGGAAGCTGCGAACCGACTGAATGGACAGGACCTTTTATTCGAGGAGATTCCCAGGGGGACTTCCATATACAGATTGGAGACGCTGTCCTGATCCTGATCTGGCTGTTCCAGGGAGCCCCGGAGCCGACCTGCGTAGCCGCGGCGGATGCCAGCGCCGATGGAAGAGTCGATATCAGCGACCCGATCTGGATACTTGTCTGGCTCTTTATGGGTGGCGCCCCCCCACCGGAACCGAGCGAATGCGAGATCTCAGAAAACCCCGGAGACATCACCCTGGGCTGTGAAAGTTGGTTTTGCGATCAATAGAGAATCCGACCCGAACAATGATTTGCAGTAGTGATTGACAGATGAACGAAAACATATCCCACGAAAAAAACGACATCGGCGAAAGGTACCCCTGGTGTCCGATCTGCGCCAAGCACACGCAGACCACTAAAAGAGACAATAAGGATGTCTGCTCGACCTGCTACGAGGATGGTGTCTTCACGCCGGTCAACACCAAGCTTGCCTACATATGGCTTGGCCTGGCCGCGATCTTTTTCTTCCTGGGGACAGCTTCCTGGGGTCCAACCAGCTTCTTCATCAGCGTTGTCCTGGCCAGCTTCAGCATCTGGAAGTATCTCAAATATCGAAAATGGGCCGAGTGGGCCGCGAGTGAACGACGGGAAGAAGAAAGTCGAAGGCGGGCGAAAAAGAAGAAACGGAGAAAGCAAAAGAGCGGAGAGAAAGCTCCTCACCGAAAGAAGGAGAGGCTCCGAAAGAACAAGAGCCGCCCCCCTGCGGAACCTCCGGATGATATCCGGAAAGACAGGGCTCCGCTGGAAGATCCGGCGCCGAAGCCCCCTCCCCCCCCGCCGGACTTTGATGATTGAACGATGGAAAATCAGGCCCCGGACAACACTTTCGATCAGCTCTTCGGCAACCCGCAGTAATCCTGGTGCCCGGACTGCAGAACCCACAGGGAGAAAGAGGCCTGGAAGATTTCTCCAGCCGGAGAACCTCTTCAGGCGCCGGGAGGAGGAGGACTCGGCTCCACCCCAAGCAGTTTGAGCACCTGCCCGGCGTAGCCCGGGCCGAACTTGAAGGAGCTCTTGACCAGCAGGTCAAGATCGAACGGATTTTTACGCTCCCGGGGGAAGAGACCGGTGCGAAGCAGGAACGGCAAACGCGCGGTAGGAAAAGGATAGTCACTCCCATGCAGAATTCGGCGCTTGAGCCAGTCCTCTTCACGGCTCATTCGCAGGAGTGAAAACCAGCGGTTCATGCTCGCCATGATGGCCGTGTCGCCGAAGAGATTGTCGTAGCGGTTCATCATCTCCACAAAATGGGGATAGTACTGCTCCGCATCGTACCAGGCACAACTGCCGCAATGGGCGGCGATCACCGGCCCGCCGTGATCGAGCGGCCGCTCGAGCTTCCGGGGATCGGTAAATTGCTGCGAAACCACCTTGCAGGAATGCTCCCAGCCCGTATGGAACATGAGCACCACTCCCAGCTCGTTGGCCAGCTTGTAGAACGGATCGAACTCGGGACGCGAAGGATCAACGCCCTGGATCGCCGTGTGCAGCTTGACCAGGCGCGCCCCCGCCTCGCGACAGCGCTCCAGTTCCTTCAACGCGTCGCTGCGAATCGGGTTGATCGAACAGCCCGGCAGGATCTTTGGACACTCCCTGGCCAGGTCGAACACGTGATCGTTCGAGACGTAGAAATGCGTATCAGGATCGTTGCGGGAGCCATCCTCGCGGTACACGGCATCCTGCGCCAGCACCACGGCGTAGTCGAGACCCGAGGTCTGGATGTGTCGAATCAGCCTGTTGCGCATCTTCTCGCTGATCGTCTCACCGGGCTCGCTCAGTATTCCCGAGATCCGGAGAACAAGCCGTG
>CBFHWB010000120.1:5072-13804 GCA_965659285.1 Planctomycetota bacterium
CTCCGACAGGTAACCCTCCTCCGGATTCTCACCCCAGCAGAAGATATGCGTGTGCACATCTACCGAGCAGGTGGATGCCGGAGTATCGAAAGTTTCATCCGGATCATCGTTTTCGGATTCTTTCAGACGAGCCATTCTTGCACCAGGTCATTGATCATTCTTCAGTCGCCACTTCTCGGATCAGCTTGTTCCACCAGGTCAGCCCCTTCAATTCGAGTGTTCCCTCCAGTTCTTCCGAAGATTTGGAGACTGCCGGAGCCGCCTGCCCATCCTCGCCCGGGAGAATCTTACGGTAATAAAAGACCGCGGGAACCGTCATTCCCACCAGGATGGTCACGACGATCAACCGGATCCGGATGGATCTGACCGCGAGGCGACAGACCGCGAGAGCGAGCATGAACAGGCCGAAGGCCTCGAAGAGGACCATTATCTTGGACAACAGGTGGAGTTTCCTGTCCGGCGCCTCCAGGAACGCTATGAATTTGAGCTGGGGCTTGGCGGAGGCCCGCTCCTTGCGGAATTTTTTGACGAGGTTGACGGCCGGCATCGTCGGTCGACCCATGATCTCTTCGACGGGAAAGTCGAGCTCTCCGGAACCGCCTCCGTAGGCCCTGAAGACGACCTCCGTACAGACCAGCTTATCCGTCGAGGTAAAATCAAACTCGAAATCGTAGGGCATATCCCAGTAGGAGAAGGCTCTCACGATGGCTGCCTTGATCTCATCAGCGGCCACCCTCGGTCGAAATACGGCAACCGAGTCCGCCTCGGCGACCGAATGTTCCATTGACGAAAAGATCACCCCTTCGCTGACGGCCTCGATGATCTTGCGTTCGTGGCCCTCAGAATCAGGCGAGGTATACCTCTGCCAGAACGTATTCGCTCTCACCAGGTCCCGTCCAAAACCGGTTCGCAGGCTCTCCTCGGTCAGACCGAGCTCTCTCAAATCTTCCGCTGTCCCGATATAGAGGGCGGCATGCGGCCAGTACCCGGGAAGAAAGGCGTTGGATCCGTAGTAGTTCCTCCGCTCCAGGATAATGTCGCCGGGCTCCATCATCTGCAGAAGCTTCTCAAACTCGGCCGAACCCTTGATCGCCGATTCAACCTGGATGGTCTTGAAGTCGCCGATCCAGGAGGAGATGGCCTTCTGGGCCTGGTAGACGACCTCCTTGCTCTTCTCCTTGATCTGATCATGCGCCCGGCGCACAACCCGCTGGCTGCTCGACTCCGCGTACTCGGCGATGGTTTTTTCCGCGGCTCCAATCACCGGCTGAAGTTGTTCATAGGAGGCGACCCTGCCCAGCTCATCCTTGATGGGGCTTGCGTGGTAGCGCGACTCGAATTCCTTGAACAGGCCCAGGTTTTCCGGGCTGCGAAGTCCATCCCTGACAAAATTATAGAATCCCGGCGGGATCCCCCATTGCTTAATACCCTCATTGAGCTTTGCCCTGGTATTCTCCGCGTTGAATGCGTAAACAAACTTCAGGGAGGTTTCAAAGAGCATCACCCCGGCGGCGTACTCAACGAGGAACGCGCGGAGCAGGTGCAGGTCGGCGGCAACCTCCTCAGAATTGAAATTCGCGATCCTCTCATATCTCAGGAAAACAAACAGCAGCACCTCGCGGTAATGGTAAAAACGCCGTAAGAGTTCCTGGACCCTGTCGCTGTTTCCCTGCACCTGGTACCAGTTCCAGCCCGCCTCATTCGCCTTTTCGGCCTTCTCCTTATCGAACTTCAGCGCCCCGGCCTCCCTTTCGAGCGCGGCTATTTCTCCAATGAGTTGGAGCAGTTTTTCCTCATCCGCATCGAGACGACGCCCTAACCTGCCCTTGCCGGTTTCGGTATCCAGAAGCTCCTTCAGCCTGAGAGAAGGCTCCAGCAACTTGATCCCAAGCTCGCGTTCATCTCGTCTCTCCCGCTCACGTTCGACAATACCCGCCGGCTGAAAGACCCCGAACCAGAGCAGCAATACAGCGGCCAGCACCAGCAGGCAAGCGGAAAGAAAAACTGCCCGGTCCGACGCCCTGCGTCTCCACCGCAGCCTTGGCTCCGGTTCCGGACGCGGGTCCACCTCCGCAAACTTTTTCGCCAACCCGGCCAGCAGTCCCTGGAGACCGGACCGCAGTTGCCTGATCTCTCTCAGCCGCCCTCTGCGGCCGGAGATCAACAGCTGATGCCACAAAACAACCGCGGCACCCCTTGCCCTTCTCCAGAACGCGAGCGCGAACACTCCGGCAAACGGCATGAAAACCAGGGTTCCCAGGATGGCTCCATTCATGAAACCCTGGTCAAACATCAACCAGCCCAGCGCCGCGTACCAGCTCAGGTAGAGAGGCAGCCCGACCAGGATACGGTGTGTGGACACCGTCACCATCCCGGGCTGGTCCAGGAGTCTCGCGATGGAACGAACGGCGATGAATGGAACGATGTGCCAGAGCGAGCCAAGCAGCGCCGGAAGAGAAAACAGCATCAATCGGAACAACGTCGCGCAGACCTTGAAAACCGCCGGGAGCCCGCTCTGCTCGAGAACAGGGCTGCCCACCTTGAGTCCTGCGGAATTGACGGCCTCGCGGTAGGTTTTGACTTCTTTCGCGACCGCCTCCGCCTTTTCCCGGTCAGCCGCCAGGAAATGATTGATCGCATCGGCGATCCGCTTGCGCTGCCGCAGCGAGCCTGCGGGAACCTCGCCCTGGTCCACGACCGTCGGAACCAGGACCTCGAGATCCTCGAGCCAGGGCTCCCACTCAGGTTCGTCAAGATGCACCATCAACTCCCTGATATTATCCGCAAGCTCCGTGGTCAGGGCGCGCATCGCTTTGCGGCTGTCGCCATCGTGACGCCGTACCCAGTCATCGATATCGATGGGATCTCCGACCCGGATCCAGACTCCCGAACGAAACTGTTCCTTTCGTTCGTAGTTGATCCCCAGGGGGATCACCTGGACTCCGCGGGTTCCTTCATCGTAGGCCTTGATGGCCATCCGAGCGGCTCCGGACCGGACCTTGTTGAGATGCGCCTGGTCGGTCGTCTTGCCTTCGGGGAAAATGCCCAGAGCCTTCCCTTCCATCAGAGCCTCCGCCCCGGTGTCCAGGCTCTGCAGATTGCGGCGGACCTGGCTCTTGTCGTCCATTCCCCGGTAAGCGGGAACCATACCGAGAGCGTGCATCACCCTCCCCACCACGGGCATTTCGAAGAGTGGAGCCTTGGCCATAAACCGCACCGGCCGACCGGCGGTGACGCCGATCAAAACCGGATCGACCATCGAGTTGGCATGGTTCGCGCACAGGAGAACCGGACCTTGCTGCGGGATCTTCTCTCCTCCGGAAATCTCCAGCCGAGGATAATAGAACTTCACCATCCCCCGGGCCAGCCGGCGCAACACGCCGCGCGATTCAGTTTTTTCTTCGGGCATCACAATTCTCCTGGACCGGTAGCAAGTCTAACTGCAAACATGCTGCCCGCCTATAGTTAACAGGCGAACAGATGCAGAGCCGCCATCCTGAAAGATCTCCCTGCCCTTGAACCTGTCAATTCCAGCCTGGTCCCGGAAAAGTCCATGAGGCGAAGACCCGTTGTCTGTCCACTTACATTCCACTCCAAAATGGAAGGATGGACCGGCGCCCCAGCTTGACAATATTCTGAACTTCGCAGGGTGCCGCCTCATACCATCCCTCAGGCAGGGTTGGATATTCAAGCTTGCATCAAAGACCGCAGGTGTCCTGCAGGTCACAATCCGGATAAGGCTGGCAGCCAACTCCCGCGGCAGGAGGCATACCTCCGAGAAAGAGGTAATTGAGCCCCGCGATACCGTCAGCAATATTCAGACGGGTATCTCCGTTGAAGTCCAGAGCATCCTGGCAACCCGGCGCGCCGCCGCCGAGGAACAGCCAGTTCAACAGGCACTGCGCATCGGCAATGTTCACCCGTCCATCTACATTACAATCGTAGGTAACAGCGTTTTCATCAATACCAAGGAGCGCCACCTCGTAAGCTCTCTTGCGCGGTAATACTCCAATGTTTACATGAGTAATAATATTCTCCACCGGCTGGCCGGCGCCCTGGAGACCATCGACATATCTCACAGTCCTGGTCTCGGTCACGTCCACCTCAGGGAAAGGACTCCGGATTTCGATCGTGGCGATCGACTCGGTACCTGAGGCCGGCAGGGTCACGAACTCGGTAAAGGAAAGGATGACAGCACTCACGGCGCCCTGGTTTCCTTCACCCTCCGTCAACTCGCTCTTCTCAAAACCGCCGCGCCGCCGCCCGCCCTCGGCCTCGTCGGCCGCAGCGGTTCCATCGACCGTTATGCCAACGATATCGAGACCAGGATCACCAGCGAGGCCGATCGACCAGCCCTGGGCCCCGAACACTGCCTGGTTCTCAGAGGTTGTCAGCGTGCAATCAATCGCCTGGGTAAAGAGCTGGCCATAAACCCCTTCGATCGTTTCACTGTTCTCACCGTCGAAGGCCAGTTCGAACTCAGCCAGGACACCACGGAGAGTCACCTCGTAGGCGGTCTTGCGAGGTAGAACGCCAGTGTTCCCGTGGGTAACCACATTATCCACCGGCTGCCCGGCGCCTCGAAGACCATCAACGTACCGGACTGCCTTGTTCTCGGTTACGCCTACATCAGGGAAGGGACACCGGATGTCGACCCTGGCAATCGTCGCCGTTCCGGAAACAGGCAATGTTACGAAATCATTAAAAGAAAGAATGACGGCGCTCACGGCGCCCGTATTTCCCTCGCCCTCGGTCAACTCGCTCTTCTCGAAACCGCCGCGCCGAAGCCCGCCTTCGTCCTCGGTCGCCGCCGCGGTCCCATCAACCGTAATACCAACAATATCAAGACCAGGATCTCCTGCCAGGCCGATGGACCATCCCTGAACTCCGATCTCTTCCTGGCTCTCAGAAGTCATCAGGGTGCAATCAATCGTCTGGTTGAAATTCAGGCCGGATACGCCTTCGATCGTTTCGCTATCCTCAGACGAGAAACCCAGTTCGAATTCGGTCTTCATATCCTGGCCCCAGCATTGCCCCAGAAAGGCGATACTGACAGCGGTCGCGATGATCCGTAGAGGCCCGACTCTCATGTCAACTCCCTGCATTTAAACCCGCAGGCTGCATGTTGGAATAATTGCCTGAAACGCCGAATGTTCGGAACCCGCATCAAATACCACAGACATCTTGAAGATCGCAGTCAGGATAGGACTGGCAACCAGCTCCAGAAGCCGGAGACGGCCCTCCGTGGAAAAGATAATTAAGCCCTGAAATACAGTCAGCGATATTCAGACGGTTATCTCCATTAAATTCCATAGCATCCAGACAACCCGGAGCAGCGCCGCCGATAAACAACCAGTCCACAAGACACACGGCATCGGCGATGTTAACTACCCCATCGACATTGCAGTCGAAGGTGACTGCGTTCTCATCAGTCCCTAGAAGATCCAACTCGTAGGTTGTCGTACGCGGCAGGATACCGGAGTTCTGGTGGGTAATTACATTCTCCACGGGCTGGCCAACACCACGAAGGCCGTCGACATACCTGACGACCTTGGTCTCAGTCACGTCCACCTCGGGAAAGGGGCACCTGATATCCAACCTGGCAATCGTCGCCGTACCTGATGCGGGCAAAGCTACGAATTCGGTAAAGGAAAGAATGATGGCGCTTACGGCTCCAGCGTTTCCTTCACCCTCGGTCAATTCGCTCTTTTCGAAACCACCGCGCCTGAGTCCACCCTCATCCTCGTCGGCTGCGGCGGTCCCATCAACCGAGATGCCAACGATTTCGAGGTCAGAATCACCTGCCAGGCTGATCGACCAACCCTGGGCTCCAGCCTCTGTCGGGTTCTCGGTAACCGTCAGGAGACAGTCAATCGTCTGGCTGAAGGTCAGCCCGGATATGCCCGAGATCGTTTCGGAATTCGCGCCAGAAAAACCAAGCTCAAATTCAGGCTCCCCATCCTGTCCCCAGCCTGGTCCAGAAAAAACAACACTGGTAGCAACCGTCAGTAAGCTTAACAATCCCAATTTCATAGCAATCCCCCTGACAATAAGTAGAAGTTCCGTATTGAGACGATCTATAGTACCCAGCAGACCCATAACAACTGGCTAACAAGTAAGTTTATGGTATTAGTCATGTCTAAGCATATCAACCCACAAAGTATTCCATAATACATGGGTAGGCTTGCTGCTCGTCTCCTCCCATTCTTCACCGAGAAGCAACCATGGCTTACCGTGGCATGGGCTCGCCCCCATAGACCCGGGGCCGCAGGACCAGGGAGGAGGAGCCAGGGGGTAGGCACGCCGCCAATTGGGAGTCGCCATGCGGGTATTGTTATTGGGGGGAGCTGACTTGACGGGAGCCAATGTGGAGGGAGCGGACTTCTTTCGCTCGAACGTAAATCTAGAAGGCACTATAGGCACCCCCGCGCGAATGCCTCGAGAGTGATCACCCCAGCAGTTCCTTAACCAACCGCCGCCCCACCCTCTCCTTGCCCCCGCCCATGGCCTCGCATAGGCTATTGGCTGGGTTCAACTAATTCATTGTAAGGGTATAGACATGAAACAGTTCTTTCTATCAATCCTTGTTGCGCTGGTGGCGGTGAGCTCCGCAGATACGGTCAATGGCCAATCGCTGGTTGGCGAGGGCGCCAAGGTGGAAAAGCTTGCCGGGGGGATGAGATTTACCGAGGGCCCCGTGTGGTTGCCCGCCGGCAAGAAGCTCGTCTTCTCAGACATTCCCAACAGCAAGCTCATGCAGTGGAGCGCGGCCGAGGGTCTCTCTGTCTTTCAAAAGAGTGAGCAGGCCAACGGCAACATTCTTGATCTCGAGGGCCGCATCATCTCTTGCCAGCACGCTGCTCGTAACCTGGTGCGGATTGATGCCAAGGGCAAGCTTACGGTGCTGGCGGACAAGTTCGACGGCAAGCGCTTCAATTCGCCCAACGATGTGGCCGTCCGATCGGATGGAACACTGTGGTTTACCGACCCCCCCTGGGGACTGAGAGGTGAGCATGAGATCCCCGGCCACTGGGTGTTCAAGCTCACCCCGAAAAGCGGCAAGGTCGAGGTTCTGCTCAAGGACATGGCGATGCCCAACGGCATCGTTTTTTCACCTGATGAAAAGCGTGTTTATATCGCCGACACGGGCGGGCACAGGCGGCACCCGGATCCGAAGTTCCACAAGTTCCCTGACAGCATCCGCTGCTACGCGGTGAGCGCCGATGGAAAGCTTGGCAAGAAGCTTTTCCAGATCGATGAGGGCAGCGATGGTATGGCTGTCGACGTGAAGGGGAACCTCTACACGACCCATGGCGGCAAGGTGAACATCTTCGACGCCGACGGCAAGAAGCTCCAGCAGATCGCCGTTCCTGAGGGGCCGGCCAACGTCTGCTTTGGCGGGGCTGATCTTAAGACGCTGTTCATCACCGCCCGGACCTCGCTCTACAGCCTTCGCATGGTGAACGCCGGCGCCAAGCCTAAGGGAGCAAAATGGTAAAAAATCTGTCGGGCACATTCCTGTGCGATAATGGTGCGTCCCCGCCCATGGACTCGCATAGCTATTGGCTGGGGTTAACTTAAAATCTCAGTGAGTTATTGATCATGAATAAACAGACATATCTGAGTCGCCGCCGATTTCTCCAGGGGACGGGTATCGCTCTGTCGCTCCCCGCCTTCGACAGTTTAGCGGCTGGTCTGTCAGCCGCTAAGAAGCCGCCGCGGCGCCTGGTCTGCATCGGAAATCACCTGGGCTTCTATCCGGGCAATTTCTTCCCGAAGGCGGCCGGGAAGGACTATGTGGCGACGTCGACGCTGAAGCCGCTTGAGAAGCATCGCGACCAGCTGACGGTGTTTTCGCAGCTGGATCACGGACTCAATGGCGGGCACAAGGCAGTTCAAGGCTTTCTGACCAGTATCAAGAAGGAAGAAGCCGCTGGGTTTCCTGGGAAGAATATCTCACTCGACCAGGCCGCCGCCGAGCATGTCGGCAGCTCCACGCGTTTCCCTTCGATCAATACCGGGATCTCAAAAGGCACCGATATGTGTTGGAGCCGTGCCGGTGTTCATGTACCGCCAATCAACAATCCCGCCACGCTGTTTCGAGGTCTCTTCGTTAATTCGCCGCAAAGTGCACGTGAAGCCGAACGTACGCGCCTGAAACATCGAGCCAGCGTGCTCGACGCTCTGCGTGATTCGGCGAGCGCCTTGAATCGAACCCTCAACGCGGCCGACCGCGACAAGTTGGACCAATACCTGACATCGGTCCGTGAGGTTGAGCGGCGACTGCAGATGTCGAAAGAGTGGCTCAATCGTCCCAAGCCAAAAGCGCCGATTGACGAAGTACTGGACGAAGAGCGACAACATATCGACGAGGTGGCCCTGCTTTATGACTTGATGGCCCTGGCTTTGCAGACAGATTCCACCCGCGTCGCGACCCTGGAAACCGGGCTGGGGTTCCGCACAGCCGAACTGGATTTAGGCGGCTACCACGGCCTTTCTCACCACGGAAAGTCAAAAGACCGGATCGGTCAGCTTCAAATCGTCGAAGCCTTCCTGACCACAAAGCTCAGCAACTTCATTTCCCGACTGAAGGAAGCAAAGATTTTCGACAATACGCTGGTCGTGTTCGGCAGCGGCATGAGCGACGGGTCGAGGCACAGCAACCGGAACCTTCCAGTGCTGCTGGCCGGCGGCGGATTCAAACACCAGGGCCATGTTGTCTGCCCCGCAGA